>NZ_LT669941.1:2598174-2966909 GCF_900128505.1 Parabacteroides timonensis | reverse complement strand
AATCGCGGGTTTGTACGTATACAAGATGTTACATTATCTTATACATTCCGTGAAGCATGGGTGAAAAGGTTGAATATTCAGAATTTTAAGTTATTCTTAACAGCAAAAAATCTTGCTACTTTTACTAATTGGGAAGGTGGGGATCCAGAAGTAGGTACTGTTGTTCGGGATGATAAATACCCTGTCCTTACTTCTTACAGCCTCGGTGTAAATCTAAGTTTCTAACCTCTATATCAATATAAATTATGAAGAAGAAAACAATTAAATATTATGTTTGCATTCTATCTTTTTTGATGACAATGATGAGTTGTAATGATGCTGATTTTTTAGCGGAAAAACCAGATACGTTTTACACTATTGAGAATGCATTTACGACATCCGAACAGGTTGACCAGGTTCTAGTAGCCTGTTATTCGCATATCCGTGTTATGTATTGTATGTTGGAAGAAGGAAAAACTGCATTTGCCTTCAGGGGAGGAAATGGTACTGACATGTTTGATGTGGCAACTATTCGTCGTAGTAATCGTTTTAATGATTATAGTATATTGAATGCTACTGACGAGGTTTTTTATACTAATTATTCACATTGGTATCAATTGATCTCTAAAGCAAATTTGGCTTTATATGCGGCTGAATTACCACAAATCGTATGGGGATCGGAAGCTGATAAAGCATACGCTATCGCTCAAGCTCGTTTTTTTCGGGCTTTTTGTTATCGAAATTTGGGAGAGTTATTTGGAGGTGTCCCTATTGTTACTGAAATAACTACTACACCTCGTTATGATTTTGCTCGTTCGAGCCGTATGGAAACCTATCAGTTTGCTATAGATGAAATGGAAGCTATCCTGAATGATTTGCCTGAAACACAAGCAATCGGTGGACGTTTGGTAAGAGGAGCTGCTTTGCATAATCTCTGTCAACTTTATATTGACAAAGGTGTGACTTTGGAAGAAGAAGGAAACTTGGCGGATGCAAAAAACGCTTATGGAAGAGCTATTACATATGGAAATGATGTGATCGACGGTTCAATATACAATTTGATGACAGAACGTTTTGGTAGTAGAATGAATGAAAATCCAGAATTCTATTATACATCAGATGCAACAGAACAAGATCCGGCACATTCTTATTCTTCGGCAGGAGTAAATATAGAGGGAAATGTTTACTGGGATCTTTTTCAGGAGGGAAATCAGAATTATCAAGATGGAAATAAGGAAGCAATTTGGGTTGCTCAGGTTGATTATACTGCATATAAAACAGAGGACGGTAATTCAAAACTTCAGTATTCCCGTGTTTTTGGACCAGTTTATCGTGATCCTATGTCTGCTCATCTAGGAGGAATGTTGGAGGATGTTGGTGGACGTGGTATCGTACAAGTTACACCTACGATGTATACCCGTGATATTATTTATCAGGGTAAATGGGGGGATGATATGAGAAATTCGGATGCTGTTTTCAGAAGAACTCTTGTTGGTAATACTCCTTCATCTCCCTATTATGGAAAACCGGTGCCTTGGAGTGTTATTTATCGCGACGGAGAAAGTTCTGATGCAATAGATGCTGCAAAAACACAATGTTTTCCTATTTCCTGTAAAATAGCAACAGATAAGTATACTGGTTTGAATGATGGAGAAAATCGTAGTAATTTATTTCGTGATGAATATTTGATTCGTTTACCGGAAACGATCCTTCTTCGTGCGGAAGCGAAAATGCGTGCAGGTGACAATGCTGGGGCTGCTAATGATCTCAATCTTTTGCGCAAGCGTGCAAAATGTGCTTATTTGGTACAGGCTTCAGACGTCAATGTCGATTTGATTTTGGATGAACGTGCCCGTGAACTGGTATATGAGGAGTGTCGTTGGAATACATTACTTCGTATGGGAGGTACAGTAGCTACGGATCGGATCAAAAAATATGCATATTGGGACGATCCACGTACGACATTGACAAAACAATTTAATCTCTGGCCTATTCCTCAGGTTGTAATAGATACAAATAAGGATATTGTTATGGAGCAAAATCCAGGCTGGAATTGATGAGATAAAGATAAAGGTTGTGCCTCATGCTGGTTTCTTCACGAGAAAGGCAAGGCACAACCTTTGGTTTTACTAATACCATGATAATAATGAGAAAGAAAATAACCGGACTGCTCTTTATTGTACTAACTTTATGCTGTAGTTGCCAAAATACAAAACAAGGAGAGGTCCAGACAGGTAAAGACATTGACTATAATTATTTGAAATCCCATTTTCAAAAACCGGAAAGAATTTATGGGGTAAATTGTTGGTGGTGGTGGCTTAATGGAAATGTGACAAAGGAGGCTATCACCAAAGATCTGGAAGCCATGAAATCGAAAAATTTTCAAGGAGCTATGATTTTTGATGCAGGAGGCCATAATCAACGTGGAAATAAAGATATCCCGGAAGGGCCTGAATTTGGAAGTAAAGAATGGAATGAGTTGTTTGTATATGCTTTGGACGAAGCTAAAAGAGTTGGATTGGAAGTTGGATTTAATATACAAAGTGGTTGGAATTTGGGTGGTCCGTGTGTCACCCCTCAGTATGCTGCTAAACAACTGACATATACGGAGTTTAAAGTATCCGGAGGAAAAGTAATCACGCAACAAATGCCTGATCCTCTTATTCGTAAAGGTTTTTATAAAGATATCGTAGTGTTGGCTTTCCCAATAGATGAAACATTACAAACTGATGAAGGTATAGAGTCACTTGATTTGAAGTTAGGTTTTCACGAATTAGGAGGCTCTGCTCCGGACTGTCGTTTCTTATTAACGAATACTCCTTATCAGACTACACAGGAAACTGGTCGAAAATTTTATCGAATAGATCGGAGTAATATTATTGATTTGACGGCACAAATGGATAAAAAAGGTTTACTTACATGTGATATACCGCCAGGAGAATGGTGTATTATGCGTATTGGTTATACATGCACAAATTCAGAGGTTTCTACATCAAGCAATAGTTGGCAGGGGAATGTACTAGACTATATGAGTAAAGAGGCTTTTGATTTTTATTGGAACAATGTTGTAGAACCGATATTTAATGCAGCAGGTGATCATGTTGGCACCACTTTGAAATTTATGGAAACCGATAGTTGGGAATGTGGGGGAATGAATTGGACTGACAATTTTGTGGATGAATTTCGTTCTTATCGGGGATATGATTTGTTAACCTATTTACCTGTTATAGCTGGGTATGTTGTTGATGATATTGATACTTCAAATGCGTTTCTGGCTGATTTCAGGAAAACATTAGGTGAATTAGTCGCTCATAATCATTATGCGCAGTTTGCTGAACATGCTCATCATTACAATATGGGAATACAGCCGGAATCGGCCGGTCCGCATGCCGGTCCTATGGATGGAATAAAAAATTATGGTTTCAGCGATATTGTCATGAGTGAATTTTGGTCACCATCACCTCACCGCCCCAGAGCTAGAGACCGTTTCTTTTTGAAACAGGCCTCTTCCGCAGCACATATTTACGGGAAGAAAATTGTGGGTGCTGAATCGTTTACAACGATCGGTCCGCAGTGGAATGATGAATTGTGGAGTGAACAAAAGCCATCGTTTGATCATGAAATTTGTTCAGGACTTAATCGTCTGTATTTTCATACTTTTACATGTTCTCCTGCGGAAATGGGATTGCCTGGACAAGAGTATTTTGCAGGTACGCATATTAATCCACAAGTTACCTGGTGGGAAAAATCTGATGCACTGATTAATTATATACAACGCATACAAATGTTGGTTCAAAATGGTAGATTTGTAGCAGATGTATTGTATTATTATGGAGATCATGTGCCTAATGTTTTCCCTTTCAAAGATTGGGATCCTGCAGGAGTTATGCCTGGCTTTGACTATGATGTAACAGATGAAACTATCTTTACACAGCTTAAAGTTGTAAATGGGGAAATAGTTGTACCCGGAGGAATCTCTTATCGAGTGTTGGTTCTTCCAAATCATCGGGTGTTATCTTTAACTGTCTTGGAAAAAGTAAAAGATTTATTAGAGCAGGGTGCTCACATTATAGGTTATAAACCGGATAAAATGATTTCATTGACAGGAGGAAATTCTGCTCAAGAGCATTTTAAAGAATTAAGTGATGATATTTGGGGAACAAATGAAGAAGGGAGTGGTGAGAGAAAATATGGAAAAGGTAAAATAATATGGGGAGTGAGTGCAAAAAACTATCTGTTTTCTCTGAATATTCCTGCTGATTTCTCTATATGGGAAAATAAAAATGAAACAGATTATGATTATATCCATTATACAATTGGAACTACTCATATTTACTTCATAAGCAATCAAACAGGGGAATGTAGAAATATTATGGCCCAATTTCGTCTTTCCGGATTTCAACCTGAACTATGGGATGCCTTGACTGGAGAGATACGTGAAGCTAAAGCTTTCAACCAGAAGGAAGGAAGTACAACTGTGCCTCTTTCTCTTGAACCTTATGGTTCAATATTCGTCATTTTTAACAGAGAGATTGACAAGAGTACACAGGGAAAGGGTATATCTAATTATCCGAAATATGAGACTCTGCAAGAAATTTCAGGCCCTTGGATAGTGAATTTTAATTCGCAAAGAGGAGCTCCAGCTTCTATTTCTTTCCCAGAATTAGCGGATTGGACAACGAATACAAATGAAAATATTAAATATTATTCAGGTTCAGCTGTTTATAATAAAACATTTAACGTATCTTTCTCGAAAGAAAAGGATATTTCTTATTTCCTTCAATTGGAAAATGTGAAAGATGTAGGGATTGCATCCGTCCGATTAAATGGTAAAGATAAAGGTATTCTTTGGACGAAGCCTTTTCGGGTAAATATTACAAACGAATTGCGGGAAGGTGAAAACTCTTTAGAGATAGAAGTCATAAACTCTTGGTATAACCGTGTTGCTGGAGATGAAATGGGACAGGATAGAAAGAAATATACAAATACAAACATTGTTTTGGGGCATGATTTTGCAGGTAGGACTATTCAGCAAATACCGTTAGAGCCTTCCGGATTATTAGGTCCTGTAACAATAAGAAAAGGAATTTTAGAATAAATATATAAAAGTATGATACATAAAATATTAAACAGAACTCTTCTCTTGTTTTTGGCTGTTTGCCTAAATGTGTTATCCCAGGCGGAAGAACTTAAACCGTCAGGACTTTTAACCGATTTGATAGAACATACCGATCGGACCTGGATAAATGGTATCTTGTCTAATATTCCTGTCTGGCAAAAGGAGGAAGTGATTGAGCCTATTGAATCTGTGAAGATATGTTCAACACATCCGACATTTAGTTGGATTGTTCCGGGAGAAAAACAAAATACCAGGCAGATAGCTTATCGTATTATCGTATCTGATAATTATGCAGAAGCTGTTTCAGGTAATGGAACGATTTGGGATAGCGGACAGATTAGAGATGGACGATCGACAGCTATTTTGTATAAGGGAACTGCTTTACGGGAAGATAAGGTTTATTTTTGGCGGGTAAAAACCGTTACAAATACGGATGGTGAGAGTGAATGGTCTGATGTGAAGGCATTCCTTACAGCTGACTCTTTGTCTGAATATGCAGCCAGTCATTATCCACAGGTGAAAACAGCAGATCATCCTGTTAATATTCATTTGGTGGAAAAGAAGGTATGGCTAGCCGATTTTGGTAAAGATGCTTTTGGGCAATTATTGATAACTTTAACGGCCAACTCCGATAAGGATAAAGTGATTGTGCATTTGGGAGAATGTATCACTAACGGGCGCGTGGATCGTAATCCTGGAGGAACTATTCGTTATCATAGTTATTCGTTGTCTTTATTGAAAGGTACACATACCTATCGGATTAAAATCGCAAAAGACAAACGGAATACAAGTCAGGCTGCCGTGTTGATGCCTACTTATGTTGGAGAGGTTGTTCCTTTTCGTTTTTGTGAAATTGAGGGATATGAACCTGTTCTGAAACAGGAAAATATAACCCGTGAATATATTCATTATCCTTTTGACGAGACAGCATCTTCTTTTTATTGTAGCAATGATACGTTGAATCAGATATGGGATTTATGTAAGTATTCCATAAAAGCGACATCTTTTGCGGGTATATATGTCGATGGAGATCGGGAACGTATTCCTTATGAAGCGGATGCTTTGATCAACCAATTAAGTCATTATAGTGTAGATAGGGAATATTCTTTGGCTCGACGGTCTTATGAGTATTTGTTAAAATCACCAACTTGGCCTACAGAATGGATTTTGCAGGCTATTATGATAGCCTGGTATGATTATTTATATACTGGCGATAATCGCTCTTTGAAAGCGACTTATCAACAGTTGAAACCTCGGACATTGATGCAATTGAGAGAAAAAAATGGTTTGATTAGTACGACTACAGGATTACAAACCCCTGAATTTCGGAAGTCCATTCACTTCAATGGAGAGATCCGGGATATTGTGGATTGGCCTCATACAGGGATATTAGGATTAAATAATGAAGAAGGTGGTGAAACAGATGGTTTTGTTTTCACAGATTATAATGTTGTAACGAATGCTTTTCATTATGAGGTTCTGATGCAAATGGCAGACATCGGTAGAGTAATCGGAGAGATAGAAGAGGCTGATTTTTATAAACGACAAGCAGAAATGTTTAAGAAACGATATAATCAACTTTTCTTTGATAAAAGAAGAGGTGTTTATCGGGATGGTATTTCAACAGAGCATGCTTCTTTACATGGGAATATGTTTCCCCTGACTTTTAATATGGTACCAGAGGGAAATAAGAAAGGGGTATTGGACTTTTTGAAAACTCGTGATATGGCTTGCAGCGTATATGGTTCTCAGTTTCTAATGGATGCCCTTTATAATGCTGGAGGGGCAGACTATGCTTTACAGATGTTGACAAAGACTGATGACCGAAGTTGGTATAATATGATTCGCGTTGGCTCTACGATTTCTTTGGAGGCTTGGGATAATAAATATAAACCGAATCAAGACTGGAACCATGCATGGGGAAGTGCTCCAGCTAATATTATTCCCCGTAAACTGATGGGAATTGAGCCTCTTAGTCCGGCATTTGAAACCTTTAGGGTCAAGCCTCAGCCTTCAACCTTGGAAAGCGCCTCAATAAAAATGCCAACTATTCGTGGAGAGATTGAAGTTTCATTTATAAATAAACCAGCTAGTTTTGAGTTGCTGGCTCGTATCCCCTCTAATACTTTGGCTGATATCTACTTACCGGTGAGGAAGAAAGTCAAAAGTGTGGCGATGAATGGAGAAAGAATTCAAAAGCTAAAACAGGTAGATGGATATATTCTCCTTGAAGATGTTGGATCTGGTGTATATCAGTTTGAAATAGAATTTGGAGGAAATTGAAGATAAAGTTTCATTTGTTGATTAGATATTATTTTTATGTTTTAAATTTGTGAAGATATTGTTCCTTTTTTGAAATAGTGTATAACATTTAAATCTATCATGTATGAAATCTAGTTTTCTTGTAACCTTGTATTTTCTTTTCCTTTGTGCCTGCCAGGCTCCTCCCGTTGAAGAATATTCGGTCATTCCTCAACCTCAGGAGATCAGTTATACTCCGGGGGTTTTTAAAATGGGTAATCATCCGGCTATTTCTTATTCCGGAGATCTGGCTAATGAGGCTCAGTACCTGCAGAATGCACTTACAGCCGATTTTTCAATTAAGCCGACCATAGAGGAAGGGAAAGGTTCTATTAATCTGATTCTCGATCCTGCTGTTTTGCAGGATAAACCGGAAGGTTATCAGATGGAAGTGGCTTCCGGTAAGATTACAATAAAGTCAAGTACTTCTGCCGGTGTCTTAAACGGAATACAAACTTTACGTCAGATCATAAAGGAAAAAGACGGGAAATATTTGGTGCAAAGAGCTACTATTTCTGATTATCCGGCTTTTTCCTGGCGTGCTTTTATGTTGGATGAAGGACGTTATTTTAAAGGTAAAGATGTTGTGCTGAAATTGCTGGATGAAATGGCCGGGTTGAAAATGAATGTTTTTCATTGGCATCTCACAAATGATCAAGGTTGGAGAATAGAGATAAAGAAGTATCCAAAACTAACAGAGGTTGGTGCTTTTCGTGATTCTTCTGAAATTAACCATTTTAATAGTAATGTGTATGATGGAAAACCGCATGGTGGGTTTTATACACAAGAAGATATAAAGGAAATTGTCGACTATGCTTCAAAACGACACATTACGGTTGTTCCGGAGGTCAGCATGCCTGGACATGCTAGTGCGGCTATTGCTTCATATCCTTGGTTGGGTACGAGTGGAAAACAGATCAGGGTGCCGGGTAAATTTGGTGTTCATTACGAGGTTTTTAATGTTTCCGATCCTAGGGTGATGGAATTTTTGGATGATGTGACAAACGAGGTTATTGCTTTATTCCCCAGTCCGGTATTTCATATCGGAGGTGATGAAGTGAAATATGACCAATGGAAGGCCTCTCCGGCTATACGTAGCTATATGGCTAAGAATGGTTTGAAAACACCTGCCGAACTTCAGATCTATTTTACCAATGAGATTTCCAATATGTTGGCTTCAAAAGGAAAGCGTATGATGGGATGGAATGAGATCACTGGAGATAAACTGCATGAATATCAGTCTGCTGAAGATACAAAAGAAGTCGATCAGCAACTGGCTAAAGGGACGATCGTTCATTTCTGGAAAGGCGATCCGGCTCTTATCAAGAAAACGATTGATAAAGGATACGATGTGGTAAACTCTTATCATGAATACACTTATGTGGATTATAGCTATGAGTCTATTCCGCTATCTAAAGCTTATGCATTTAATCCGGTGCCGGAAGGATTATCTCCTGAAGAACAAAGTCGTGTTCTGGGACTCGGTTGCCAGATGTGGGGAGAATTTATTCCTACGGTTGAAAGCATGAATCAGAAAATCTATCCGCGTATTGCTGCCTACGCAGAAACCGGGTGGACTAGTATGGATAAAAAAGATTACAACCGTTTCCTGAATTCGCTTAACTACTTTAAAAATAAGTGGTCATCGGAAGGTATTGTGACAGGTCCGACTGAATAAAGATATTTTTTTACGAGGTTGATTAAACTATTTTCGGATAGCCGAGTCTATTATATCGAAGCGCTTCACAAACAAAGATATATTAATTTAGTAATAAGTAATAGTTTATGAAGAAGGTAATAGGATTGTTTTTGGTTATCCTGATTAGTTCAACAACCGTTTTTGCCCAGAGTGGTAATCGACAAGGAAGGAAAGGAGATCCTTCAAAACGTAGTGAGAAAATAATCGAAGAATTGAAACTCGATGATAAGCAAGCTGCGGATTTTCGTAAAGTGGAAGCTGATTTTAGAGAGCAGATGAAAAAGGAACGTGAAGTTGTAAAAGAAGATCGTGAAAAGATGCGTGAAAAAATGACAGCTATGCGTACTGAGAAAGATGCTCAGATAAAGAAGATTCTAACTGATGAACAGTACAATCAATATCTGGAAAGACAGAAAAAAGTGGATAGCCCTCGTAAAAAAGGACATGGACGTAAGTGATAAAAATAAAAAATCCCCGGCAGAATATTCTGCCGGGGATTTTTGTGTGTTATAACGTTTTCAGTTTCAGATTACGCCATAGAACTTTGATTCCGCCGCCATCATGAATTTGCAAAGCGATGCGGCCTTGTCCGGCTCCAATTTTTTCATCGTTAATGTTAACCATTTCTTCTCCGTTCAGCCAGGTTTGTACGTTATCTCCCTGAACTTTGATACGCATGGTATTCCAGTCACCTTCTTTTAGGATTGTTTCTTTTTCATCCGGAATCTGCACCAACCATCCGCGTCCGTATGATTCGTAAATTCCTCCGGTGTCGTGTCCTTTAGGAGCAACTTCAACCTGCCATCCGTTTACTTTTACATCTTCTTCAATAAAAGAACGGATGAATACGCCTGAATTACCGTCTGCTTCTTGTTTGAACTCAACAGTTAAATCAAAATCATCGTAGTAATCACGAGTTGCCAGATAGCCATATTTCTTGTCAGGACCGCTTTCACAAATCAGTAAGCCGTCTTTCACATACCATAATTCAGTTCCGTATGCTTCCCAGCCTTTCAGGTCTACACCGTTGAATAAGTTCACTTCCTGGCTTTTGCGGGGGAGTTCTTTGATCTTTAAATTACGGAAAGAGGCAGGATAACCATGATCCTGTAAACAAAGGACACCTTTCTTTGCCAAACCATATTCGGGGGCATTGGACCATTTTCCACTATTTTTCTTTTCATACCAATCGTCTGTCCAAGCTTCAAATTCTAAAATCTTTTGTCCGTTCAACCAATGTTCTACATGGCCATTGTCGAATACAATTTTTGAGTTGTTCCATTCGCCTTGCGGATTGACTTTCATTTTAGACTTGTCTGGCAAATGCATAGCGTAATCAACACCCAGCTTTTGCCATTCTTCCAATGGTTCCGGGAAGTTCGGTTCGTCGATTAATTGATATTCCGGTCCTGTTACATAAGGGACGGCAAACTGAGGACGTTCTACTACATGGTAAAGCATACCACTGTTGCCACCTTTAGAAAGTTTCCAATCCCATGACAATTCGAAGTTTTCATACTGTTTGTCGGTTACGATATAACCACTAGCATCACTGCCATCGCCTTTGGCCTGGATACATCCGTCTACTACATGCCACGGCTGGGTGAGAGTAGTTCCATTGTAATCTTTCCAACCGTTGAGTGTTTTTCCGTCGAAAAGGAGCTGCCAACCGTCGGCGACCTCTTCGGGAGTAAGAGTGTTTTGTTCTGTACTTGTACATGAAGTAAACAGAGCTAATGATACTGCACAAGAGGCTAGCAGGCTAGTGGCCGTTACTCTTTTCATTACTGATTCCATTTTAGATTAAGTTTAAATTGATAATGATATTGTGACAAAGATAGAAAAAGATCTTTAGCTAAATTCTTAAAAAACGTATTGAAGTTAGATTCTCTTCTTATCAAAAGATGCGTTCGATATATATCAAACGCAAAGATCACATATATGCTTTATTCGTTTGATAATTATGTTCCATTCGTTTGATATATGTGAAACGGATCTAAGTACGAATNAGGAGAAGAAAATAAAAATGATTCCGCAAGTAGTGGCGAGCGAACGCGGAAGAGCCCAAACCGATATTGTTTAGGCAATATCGGGGTTGTAGGACTACGATGTAGCAAGAACTTAGTAAAGTAGAACGTTTTGGAAAGAACGGCCATAGACGGTGATAGCCCGGTATACGACTTACTGACGAAGCTTAGTAGTATCCTGAGTAGCGCGGGGCACGAGAAATCCTGTGTGAATTAGCGGGGCCCATCCCGTAAGGCTAAATACTCCCGAGAGACCGATAGCGAACCAGTACCGTGAGGGAAAGGTGAAAAGAACCTCGAACAGAGGAGTGAAATAGACCCTGAACCCGTCTGCCTACAAGCGGTCGGAGCAGCGTAAGCTGTGACGGCGTGCCTTTTGCATAATGAACCTACGAGTTACTTTCTCCGGCAAGGTTAAGTATTTCAGATACGGAGCCGAAGCGAAAGCGAGTCTGAACAGGGCGGTATAGTCGGAGGGAGTAGACGCGAAACCAAGTGATCTACCCATGGTCAGGTTGAAGGTTAGGTAACACTAACTGGAGGACCGAACCGGTAAGCGTTGAAAAGCTTTCGGATGAACTGTGGGTAGGGGTGAAAGGCTAATCAAACTTGGAGATAGCTCGTACTCCCCGAAATGCATTTAGGTGCAGCCTAGGGTTAGTATAATATGAGGTAGAGCGACTGATTGGATGCGAGGGCTTCACCGCCTATCAAGTCCAGATAAACTCCGAATGCGTATTATATATTGCCCTGGAGTGAGGGCGCGGGTGCTAAGGTCCGCGTCCGAGAGGAGAAGAATCCAGACCATCAGCTAAGGTCCCCAAATAACAGTTAAGTTGAACTAACGAAGTCAGACTGCAGAGACAGCTAGGATGTTGGCTTGGAAGCAGCCATTCATTTAAAGAGTGCGTAACAGCTCACTAGTCGAGGAGTTTGGCGTGGATAATACTCGGGCATAAACTGTTTACCGAAGCTATGGATGTCGTAAGACATGGTAGGGGAGCATTCCAGTGGCGTAGAAGGTGAGGGATAACCCTTGCTGGAGCGACTGGAAAAGCAAATGTAGGTATAAGTAACGATAAAGGAAGTGAGAAACTTCCTCGCCGAAAGACTAAGGTTTCCTGATCAACGTTAATCGGATCAGGGTAAGTCGGGACCTAAGGATAAGCCGAACGGCGATTCCGATGGAAGAATGGTTTAATATTCCCATACTACTTTATAGAGCGATGTGGAGACGGAGAAGTGACAATCCTGCCAACTGACGGAATAGTTGGTTAAAGGGTGTAGACGTTGATCGTGGTAGGCAAATCCGCCATGAGAGTCGAACCTGACAGTATACCGAGTACTTGTACAAGGTAATATGGATGTAAGCAGGCTCCCTAGAAAATCCGCTAAGCATATTTATAAAGTACCCGTACCGTAAACGGACACACGTAGTTGGGTTGAGAATACTGAGGCGCTCGAGTGATTCACGGTTAAGGAACTAGGCAAATTGACCCTGTAACTTCGGGATAAAGGGTCCCTACTGAAAGGTAGGGCGCAGAGAATAGGTCCAGGCAACTGTTTAACAAAAACACATGGCTGTGCGAAATAGAAATATGAAGTATACAGCCTGACACCTGCCCGGTGCTGGAAGGTTAAGAGGAGAGCTCATCGCAAGAGAAGGTTTGAATTGAAGCCCCAGTAAACGGCGGCCGTAACTATAACGGTCCTAAGGTAGCGAAATTCCTTGTCGGGTAAGTTCCGACCTGCACGAATGGTGTAATGATCTGGACACTGTCTCAACCGTGAGCTCGGTGAAATTGTAGTATCGGTGAAGATGCCGATTACCCGCGATGGGACGAAAAGACCCCGTGAACCTTTACTATAGCTTTACATTGAATTTGGGCAACTAATGTGTAGGATAGGCCGGAGGCTATGAAGCAGGTACGCCAGTATTTGTGGAGCCGTCGTTGAAATACGGCCCTTTGGTTGTTTGAGTTCTAACCCGCGAAATGTGGGGACACTGTATGGTGGGTAGTTTGACTGGGGTGGTCGCCTCCAAAAGAGTAACGGAGGCTTCTAAAGGTACCCTCAGACCGATTGGTAACCGGTCGTAGAGTGTAATGGCATAAGGGTGCTTGACTGGGAGACATACAAGTCGATCAGGTAGGAAACTAGAGCATAGTGATCCGGTGGTTCCGTATGGAAGGGCCATCGCTCAAAGGATAAAAGGTACTCCGGGGATAACAGGCTGATCGCTCCCAAGAGCTCATATCGACGGAGCGGTTTGGCACCTCGATGTCGGCTCGTCACATCCTGGGGCTGGAGAAGGTCCCAAGGGTTGGGCTGTTCGCCCATTAAAGTGGCACGCGAGCTGGGTTCAGAACGTCGTGAGACAGTTCGGTCTCTATCTATCGTGGGCGTAGGATATTTGAGAGGCTCTGACACTAGTACGAGAGGACCGTGTTGGACAGACCACTGGTTTACCGGTTGTACCGCCAGGTGCACCGCCGGGTAGCTAAGTCTGGATTGGATAAGTGCTGAAAGCATCTAAGTACGAAGCCAGCCTCAAGATAAGATATCCCTCAAGGGTCGTCGTAGACTACGACGTTGATAGGCTACAGGTGTAAGGGCAGTAATGTCGAAGCCGAGTAGTACTAATAGCCCGAGACTTTCTTTTTCCGGAAGGAAGGATTGATATATCAGCAGATGTGGTAGAGTGTAACAACAAAGCCATATAGCGAAAGGTTACTATTAAAGTAGCGTTGTCCAAGGTCAAACATCTTAAAAAGAAATTAAGGTGGTTATAGCGTTGGGGATCCACCTCTTCCCATTCCGAACAGAGAAGTTAAGCCCAACCACGTCGATGGTACTGCGTAAAAGTGGGAGAGTAGATAGCCGCCGTTTTAGTCAGGTCGAAAGACTGAAAAGGTAGAAAGGAATCAATCGAAAGGTTGGTTCCTTTTCTTGTTTTATACCCTCTTGACCCTCTCAGAGGGAAAGAATGGATCTATTTCTTCTTATGAATTAACTTTTTTCCTATAATAATCTATCATCTTTCCCGTTTTAATATACATTGAGAATGAATGTATAATTATGAGCAGTATATATGATTCCCGGCAACGGTTGAAATATCTTTTTATCTTAATAGCCACATTGATCGCAATTGTTTCGGTGTTTGTATCTGACCAGATCGTAAAAAGTTTGGCGCAGGAAGAGCGTCAGAAGGTTGAGATTTGGGCAGAGGCGCAGCGTATGATTGCTTCTGAAACGAATGGTTCCAATATGGCACTTATCCTGAAGATTATACAGAGTAATACAACTATTCCTGTGTTATGGTGTAACGAGAAGGATAGTGTAATGGATCAAAAGAATATTGAACTTCC
Source organism: Parabacteroides timonensis (assembly GCF_900128505.1). NCBI lineage: Bacteria > Pseudomonadati > Bacteroidota > Bacteroidia > Bacteroidales > Tannerellaceae > Parabacteroides > Parabacteroides timonensis. The sequence goes on along the minus strand of NZ_LT669941.1, from coordinate 2,952,416 downwards.
GGAAAAAGATCTCGATCAGTTTTTGAAGGCGAAAGTACGGGAGTTTAAAAGTAAGAATCCGCCGATCCTGATCGATATGCAGGACGGGACTTTCCAATATCTTTATTACGACGACTCGATCATCTTAAAAAGACTTCTTGTTTATCCTTATGCACAGTTGGCGGTTGTCTTTATTTTTATTCTGATCGCTTTTCTGGCATTGGCGAGTACGAAGAAAGCCGAACAAAATAAAGTATGGGTTGGCTTGTCGAAGGAAACAGCTCATCAGTTGGGTACTCCTATTTCTTCTTTGATTGCCTGGGTAGAATATCTTCGAACGAAGGAGATTGACCCTTCTTTGTTGAGTGAGATGGAAAAGGATGTAAAGCGTTTAGAGATGATAGCGGAGCGTTTTTCAAAGATCGGATCGAATCCGGACCCTGTGCCCGTCAATATCAGTAACTCCATTCAAATGGCCTTAAATTATATGGAAACGCGTATTTCGTCCAAGGTCAGGATATATACCCATCTTCCGGAGAATCCGGTATTGGTTTTGATGAATGATTCTTTGTTTGCCTGGGTTATTGAGAATCTGACTAAAAATGCAGTGGATGCAATGGAAGGTCAGGGAGAAATAACTTTCCAGGTGGAAGAGCGCGAAAAGACTGTTCGGATCGACATTTCCGATTCGGGAAAAGGCATTCCTAAATCGAAATATAAGACCGTGTTTAATCCGGGGTATACAACCAAGAAACGCGGATGGGGACTAGGTTTGTCGCTTGTCAAGCGTATCATTGAATCCTATCATGGCGGTAAGATATTCGTGAAGAGTTCAGAGGTCGGTAAAGGCACGACATTTCGTATAGAGCTTCGTAAATATAAAGGCTAAATAATTCAATAATAAAAAATAACTGTAAAGGTATTGCATTTGTGTTTAGTTTTTTCGTACCTTTGCAAGGTTTTTACACTAAAAGGCTTTGGGGAAATTTAAATTATATAACGTAGATTTGAAAAATCTCACTCCAGGAGTACACGAATTCGAGTATTTACTGGAGAACAAGTTTTTTGTGGACATTGACGGAGACGAGGTCCAGAAGGGTAAAGTCAAGGTTCACCTGACGGTGAAACGTACGTCAGTGGCTTTTGAAATGAACTTTCAGATTGAAGGTGTAGCGATCGTTCCTTGCGACAGATGTCTGGACGATATGGAGATTCCGATCGATACCCATAATCGCTTGGTTGTGAAATTCGGCAAAGAATATGCTGAAGAAAGCGACGAGGTAGTTGTAATACCTGAAGAGGAAGGTGCCATCAATCTGGCATGGTTCCTTTATGAGTTTATTGCATTGGCAGTACCGATGAAGCATGTTCATGCTCCGGGAAAATGTAATAAAGCTATGTCGTCGAAGCTCAAGAAGCACACATCCAGAAGCACAGATGATGGAGATGATGATTACGAAGAAGAAGTGGACGATGTTTCCATGGATGATGACGTAAGCGCTAATTCTGATCCTCGCTGGGATGCCCTGAAAGGTTTAATAGAGAATGATAACAATTAAATAAATTAAAACATGGCACATCCTAAAAGAAGACAAGGTAAGACAAGAACAGCCAAGAGAAGAACTCATGACAAGGCTGTCGCTCCAACAATGGCTATTTGCCCGAACTGCGGCGCATGGCATATTTATCACACTGTATGCGGCGAATGTGGCTACTACAGAGGTAAGTTAGCTATCGTAAAAGAAGCAGCTGTGTAAGTTTGTCACTATCATATTGATTTTGATAAACGAAAGAAATAGCCCTAAAAGTCTTTTTAGGGCTAATTTTTTAATTGGGATAGTCTCTATTATTTTTTAAGTTATGGATAAATTAAATGCGGTTATAACAGGTGTAGGCGGATACGTTCCCGAAGATGTGTTGACAAATGAAGATATTTCTAAATTGGTCGATACAACGGACGAATGGATCATGACGCGTGTTGGCATCAAAGAACGCAGAATATTGAAAGGTGAAGGGGTAGGAACCTCTTACATGGGCATTCGCGCTGTGAAGCAATTGCTCGAAAAGACGCAAGTAAATCCTGAAGAGATTGAAGTGATCCTGACTGCAACGACAACAGCTGACCATCATTTCCCTACAACTTCTTCAATCATCGCTTATCATACCGGCTGCAAGAATGCAATGACATTCGATTTGCAAGGAGCTTGTGCCGGATTTCTGTATGGGTTGGAGACTGGAGCGAACTATATTCGTTCGGGACGTTACAAGAAAGTAATCGTAGTTGCAGGTGATAAGATGACCTCAATTACCGATTATCAGGACCGTTCAACCTGTCCTTTGTTTGGTGATGCCTGTGGTGCTGTCTTGTTGGAACCGACGACGGAAGAAATCGGTGTTCTGGATACGATTTTGCGTACGGATGGAGTAGGTTATTCCCACTTGATTATGAAGTCCGGTGGTTCGGCTTATCCTTCCAGTCACGAAACAGTGGATAATCGTGAACATTTCGTTCTGCAGGATGGTAAATACGTATTCAAATATGCTGTTTCGTATATGGCCGATGTGGCAGCAGAGATAGCAGAAAAAAATAATTTGACTCACGACGATATTACCTGGATCGTCCCCCATCAAGCAAATTTGCGTATTATCGATGCAACAGCCAAACGTTTGGGTGTGGATATGAACAAAGTAATGATCAATATCCAGAAGTACGGTAATACAAGTGCCGGAACAATTCCTATCTGCCTTTGGGAGTGGGAAGACAAACTGAAGAAAGGAGACAATTTAATCCTTGCTGCGTTTGGTGCAGGTTTTACCTGGGGTGCAATTTATCTTAAATGGGGTTATGATGGAAAACAAGCATAAGTCCGGTTTTGTTAATATCGTAGGTAATCCAAATGTAGGTAAATCTACGCTAATGAACCGTTTGGTAGGGGAACGTATCTCTATCATTACGTCGAAGGCGCAGACTACCCGTCATCGTATCATGGGGATTGTGAATACCGACGATATGCAGATCGTGTATTCAGACACACCGGGAGTCCTGCATCCTAATTATAAGTTGCAGGAATCTATGCTAAACTTTTCAGAGTCGGCATTAGGTGATGCCGACGTGTTGCTCTATGTGACTGATGTCGTTGAGACAATCGATAAAAATGAAGAATTCCTGCAGCGGGTGAAGACGGTCGAATGTCCGATACTTCTGTTGATCAATAAGATCGACACAAGTAATCAGGGAGACCTTGAAAAGCTGGTAGCCCACTGGAAAGAGATTCTTCCGAAAGCAGAGATCATACCGATTTCAGCGCTTTCAAATTTTAATATTGATTATGTAAAGCAAAGGGTGGAGGCGTTGATGCCCGACTCTCCTCCTTATTTTGAGAAAGACGCGCTTACTGATAAGCCGGCCCGCTTCTTCGTTACGGAGATCATTCGCGAGAAGATACTCCTGTATTATCAGAAGGAGATACCGTATGCGGTAGAGGTCGTTGTAGAGCTGTTCAAGGAAGAAGAAGAAATGATTCATATCAAGGCGCTCATTATAGTGGAACGGGATTCCCAAAAAGGGATTATCATCGGGCATAAGGGACAGGCACTGAAAAAAGTAGGCGCCATGGCCCGTAAGGATATTGAACGCTTTTTTGAGAAGAAGGTATTCCTGGAAATGTTTGTCAAAGTAGAGAAAGACTGGCGTAACAGGGATAACTTATTGAAGAATTTTGGTTATCAGCTGGATTAAAAACAGCATACAGAAAAGAGATTTATGGGAAATATTGTAGCAATTGTTGGTAGGCCCAACGTAGGAAAGTCCACCCTGTTCAATCGTCTGACACAATCGCGTCAGGCTATTGTAAACGACGAAGCAGGGACAACCCGCGACCGCCAGTACGGTAAAGTAGACTGGACCGGTAGAGAGTTTTCGCTGATCGATACCGGTGGATGGGTAATTAATTCGGATGATGTTTTTGAAGAAGAGATAAATAAGCAGGTACAGGTCGCTCTCGACGAGGCCGATGTGATCTTGTTTGTTGTAGATGTACTGAATGGAATTACAGACCTCGATGTTGAAGTTGCTAAGATACTACGCCGTAATAAAAAACCGGTCATTGTAGTTGCAAACAAGGCGGATAACTTTGAGATGCATGCTGCTTCGGCCGAATTCTATTCATTCGGTCTGGGTGATCCTTTCTGTGTATCGGCTATCAACGGGTCTAACTCCGGCGACTTGCTGGACAAGATTGTCGAGATCCTTCCGGAAGACAAGAATGAAGAATTAGAAGAAGCGTTGCCCCGCATTGCCGTTATCGGTCGTCCGAACGCGGGTAAGTCGTCCCTGATCAACGCCTTTATCGGCGAAGAACGTCATATCGTAACAGATATTGCCGGTACGACACGCGACTCGATCTATACCAAGTACAATAAATTCGGTTTAAATTTCTATCTGGTCGATACGGCCGGTATCCGTAAAAAGGGTAAGGTGAATGAAGACCTGGAGTATTATTCGGTGATCCGTTCGATCCGTGCCATTGAAAATGCAGATGTCTGCGTGTTGATGGTGGATGCAACGCGCGGTATCGAAAGTCAGGACCTGAACATTTTCTCCCTGGTTCAAAAGAATAAAAAAGGTTTGGTTGTTTGTGTAAACAAATGGGATTTGGTAGAAGATAAGAGCCAGAAGGTGATCGACAGCTATACGAATGCGATTCGCGAACGCCTGGCACCGTTTACCGACTTTCCTATCCTGTTTATCTCGGCACTGACGAAACAACGTATCCTGAAGGTGCTTGAAACAGCGAAGGAAGTATACGATAACCGTAAGAAACGTATCCCGACAGCAAAACTGAACGAGATCATGTTGCCGATCATAGAGAACTATCCGCCTCCAGCATGGAAAGGAAAGTATATCAAGATCAAATACATCACTCAATTGCCAGCCGGACAGGTTCCGTCATTCGTATTCTTTGCCAACCTGCCGCAATGGATCAAGGAGCCTTACAAACGCTTCCTGGAAAACAAGATCCGGGAGAACTGGGATTTCACTGGGACACCGATCAATATTTTCATTCGCGAGAAATAGTCTTCTGACTAAAATAAATATATAACATAGTAAAAGCCGCTTCCTTTTCCGGGAAAGTGGCTTTTTTCATATAGCAGAGCCGAAAAGCTAAAATAGAGTAGGAGGATCAATAATAAACTAATATAAGAGATGAAAAGACATTTTTTTTTAATGATTGCAGCAGGATTGGCATATAACACGGTTGCGAATGCTGAAATAGTACAGCCGGACAGTCTTATCCAGTATAACGCCAAGGGGGAGAAAAATTCAAAAACAATTACGCAGTACGGCGAAGACAAAAGGAGTGAACAGCAACAAGTCTTCATGTGGAATTCAGCCATATCCGATTGGGTGCCTCACTCCCAAACGAATAATACGTACGATGCTGCAGGTAATAACATCAAGCAGGTTTTTCAGATTCGGTATGGAGAAACCTATAAAGATTTGGAAGTTGACATTGCCGTTTATGACGATCAGAATCGCCCGATACATAAGGAACGGAAATTGCTGGGGACAATGAATAGCGTTCATGTGGAAGATTTGACCTATTCGGAAAATAAAATATCTGTCCTTCTCTCGGATACGACATGGAACGAAGACGGGGCTATTTATTCTGTTGCTTTGAACAAAAAAGAGATAACGTTGAATGGTGCAGGTAATGAAATTAAATCTACTGCCCAGTCTTATTATGAAGAGTCGTGGTTTACTTCCCGGGTCGCCCAGTGGGAATATGATGCAGAAAACAGGATGACGAAAGAGACATCCACAGGCTACACGCAAAATGGAGAGGCTGCTTTTTGGTCGGAAGCCGAATATACGTATACAGGGAAAAATACATTATTTGTGCAGCGTAATAAGAACGTCGCAGATACCGATTGGACTGTTTATGAAAGCAAAATAGAAGTGACCGGTAAGAATCCCGAAATAACATCCGCTTTCATAAAAAATGAGTCCGGAGCATGGGAGTTGATGAACCAGGTTTATGCTTATTACCCTTCCGGAACGGGAACATCCAATGAGCCTGTTGTTGCTGAACCGTCTTTTCAAGTATCTACAGGCGAAGGCACAATCAGTGTCGATACTCCGGAAAAAATGCAGGTGCAGATTTATGACATTAGAGGGAAGTGCCATTATAATGCCATTGCCGATGGGTATGTAACTGTCGCTAATCTGCTGGCTGGTATTTACATAATCTCAGTAAACGGGAAAACAGTAAAGCTCGGCGTGCGCTGAGTAATTTTGTAAAAGTATTCGTACATTTAGCTCCGTTAATATTAAATTTTACGGATATGTTTACACCACACATGACCGAAGATGAGTTGCAGGCAGTCGCTCACCGAGACTTTCCGGAGATCCCGATATAAGGTTTGATCACTTATCTTTATTCGCGAGAAATAAGAGACAAAAAAGAGATGCTGTTACAGTATCTCTTTTTTTTATAGATTTTATTCGGAAAAGAATATCTATCTTTATCGCATTCTAATTAATAACAATTACAACTATGACAAAAATTAATCATTTTTCATCAGATTCGGACTTATCAACTCAAAAAGATAAGTCTTGTGCATGTCGGAATTCCGATAAATGGAATCCGAATGTTCCGCTTCAAACTTCCCAAGAAGAATTTTGGGAACATATCCATGAGATAGAACGGGGAAGGTTTACTCCTTTAGACGAAGGTTTCCAAAAATTTGAGCAATGGAAAACGGCGCTCCTAAAAAGCCGGTTGTAGTTAGTGACCGCTTTTGGGAAAGTTATAATTCCGTATACGAACAAGGCCTTGACTTATTTGGGTATTTTCAAGCAGAAGCATATGCTGCTAAGATAAAGGCTGCTTTGTATGAATTAAACTGGGCATATCCATATTATCCGGAATGCTGCCATCTTGTGACCAAAAGCCGTATCTATCGAAATGTTATCCTGGACTCTCATCTGATTATTTACCGTATTACTGATAACCGTATAGAAATATTGAATATTATTCATGCTGCTTCAAGCATAAATCGAATCAAACAAACGCGGAAAATACAGATAGAATAGTTTCATTGTAAAAAAGAAAGGGATATTTGAATTACTTTCAGTTCTGATACCCCTTTTTTTATTCCCTTTTCCCGTTTGTTTTTAATCTATCACCGGGCGGTCGTCTGCTCCGCTGCCTTTTGATCCGGAGCCTTTCTTGCTACGCTGGTTGAAGGCGGTGGTGGTTTCCGTGATCAGTTGGTTCAGGTTGTTGACGAATGCCGTTTCAACATTTCCGGAAATGCCTTTTGAATGGTGAAAGTTCATTTCCGGGTTTCCGGAAACCGTTTTACACCGTTTAAATATGCTTTCCGGATTTCCGGGAGGTTACTTTCACTTGTCGGAGCCTTTTTTCTCTTTCGGAAATTGTTTCAAAAGATATTCCACATTAATAAAATGCCGGGTATATTCCGCATGCATCTTTCTTGCAACCGAACAGGCAGATGCCATTTGTGCAAGGAATTGTAAATGCTTACCCAGAGAAGCATTCATCTCTAATCGTTCTTTCTTTTGGATAGAATCCTGTACGGAATAGACTCCGCAGGCCATTTGTATTTCCAGCATACCTTGGTCCCACGCATGTTGCGTATATTTGTATAATAATCCGAGGTTTCTCTTCAATTCTTTGTGGAGTATATTCAATACTTCAAAATCATTGCGATTAGTGGAACAGGCACTTGGATTAATCAGGCGGGCCAGTTTGAGGTAAAAATCTTTTAGTTCCTCTTCGGAAAGAGGAGAGGGATTTCTACTTAGCTTTTGCAAGTCTTCGCTTTGTTGGACAGTTAAAAAATCTGTTTCCATACATATTAATATTAGATGTGAAGGCGAAGATTTTCTGAATATAAGAGCGGTTCCGCCTGTCCCGTTGCATTTCACCTTCCTGGCAGTAGATGCATTAACATTCTACACGGGGGTACGGAACCGCCATATAGAATGAACCGAACAGGCATAAAAATGCCTGCCACGGAAATTGGCAGGTTTACCCGCCAGGAAGTAAGAAATGCACGGCAAATATACGATAATAATTAAAACAGGCAATAAGAAATTCCGAATATGAGAGTTTTTTAGGTCGGTATTATTTGCCACCTGCATTCCCTGTTCTTATGCTTTGATTGGTTAACTTTTAATTTATATTCGTACATTTATCCCATTAATATTAAACTTATACCACCATGATCACACCCTCCATGACCGACGAAGAACTTCGGGCTGCCGCCTATCAGGACTTTCTGGAGATAAAAATGAAAGTCAGGATCGCACTTGAACAGTTTGCTCACAGCCTGCAACTCAAAGCAGGGCAGAAAAGAATGATCCATTCGCTGATGGAAACGAAAACAATCCGTACCAAGGCGAAAAATACATGGAACGTCTGCTTTATAAATGATAATTGTTGCACGCAGATGGGCGATAGGATCTTTGTCAGTTGCCTTATCTATCTCCCTCTCCACCGGGGTGAGCATGTTGATTTCCTGTTTATGAATATTGTTCCCGATTTTCTGCTCCAAAGGCTTTCCTGCCATTTTCTGCAACGTTACAAGGAGCGTTATCTCAATTGCAACCAGGTCAATCGGCTTGGCATGCATCCGGCACTTTATTATATGTATAAGAATGAAGACCGGACACAGATTTACTATCTCCCCACAAACTGGACGGAGGAAGACTTGAAGGAGAAAACGATCCTGATTTCTGCCCAGGGGCTGTCGGTGGTGAAAGTGATTGACAAAATGGTAGTCTATATTACTTTTCTCGACCAGGAGAATCTGAGCCGGTATAAAGCACAGGTGTATGAGGAAGAATCTTATTGGAAAGATTTTCGGAAATTTGCGGATGTCCAGGAGGATGCGAAGTTATGGCAGGCCTTATATAAAAAGATGTATGCCAATCCGGACAAGGCAAAAAAATATTTATTGCATTTTTTAAGCAAGACAGATTTGAAAAAAGAGGATGGTGAGCTAATGCAGAAAATGCTGGATAACTGGGATGAATTTATTGACTTTCAGAATAAGATGTGCGATTATGTAGATAAAATAAAGAAAGAAGAGCAACCTAAGAGCCTTTTTGATGTAGGAGTGGAAATGAAAAAGAGAATGAAACGGGGCGGGGGAGATTAAACCTGCCGCAGGGCAGACTGACTGATGCGAAAAAGCGCAGCTAATTTTATTGGAAATAAATTAACTGCGCTTTCTGTATCTGTTGTTGTATTATCAGAACGAATTCAGCAACTTATTCAATTCATTCACCATTTCTGTCGCTGACTTCTGTGTTTCAGCCAGACCTTCCGGTGTAAACATGGCAACTGTTTTGTTCAATTTGGCCAGTTTGCTGCCTTTCAGTTCTTCACGGAGGATACGGATCTTTTCTGCATCCTGAAGACCTTCCACCAGACGTTCGAAACGGATACTGCTGCGAGGACCCGGATAGATACTGTAAGTATCGCCGGCAGCCCAGGTACGGAAACGGGAGTCGCGCAACGGATCAGCCGTCCAGCTGTTGACAGCCCAACGCAGGTAGCCGTCATAGCCACCGGCTACAGCATGAACGATTGTCCACGGAGCTTCTGCCGGATCAGAGAAGGTGAATGTATTCGGGAAAGCTTCCGAACAGCAAGTGTAAACGGTGCTGATCTGGCCTTTGCGATCGCGTTCAGCCTTTACGTATTCCGGGAATTTGTGGCCATAAGGGATACTCAGGTAATAAAGATCCGACTGGATTTCCTTGTGGTAATTGCCGGCCAGTGTGATCTTGAATTCTGGATCGGCGGCTTTGATCACCTTGATTGCTTCCTGCATCGCTTCCATCGGACGTTCGTCCATAGAGATAGCTGTCTTTTCGAACCAGCCTTTTGCACGCAGGTGACGTGAGAAATCTTTCAGGAAAGAACCCCAGTAATCAGCATATTCGGCATCACCCGGTTTTGCATCGATGAACTGAACGCGGTTGGTTGCCTGGTCGTAATAGTCAAAGCTGAGTGCCCACGGGATCATAGTGTAACAACTGATCAGGTCGTTGATACCTACTTCGTTCATCATAAATTCCACCCATTTGTCGAAGACAGTATAATCATATTCCCATGTACCGTCGATCTTTTTCATGCGGAATACCATGCTGTCGAAATGATCTTCCGTCTGTCCGGCCCACGGTTTGTGCATGATGCTGGTGGTGATGGCACGTTGTCCGGCATTCGCCAGCATCTTCATGATCGGAAGCATGGCATCGAAATGTTCTTTACTCCAGAGAGGCACATTATAATAACGGGCAACCGAGTATGGGTTCTGCCACAGGTCCAGATGGAATTTCCAATCCTTCGGTTCCGGCAAGGTACGGTTGAGTACATCTATCTCCACCTGCAAATTCATCGGCTGGAAGTTTTTACCGGAAACGGTCAGTGTTCCTTTATATTTACCGGCACGGGCGTCCGACGGTACCCATACATTCATCCAAATAGGCTGGGTGGTACGCGCCTTAATGTCGTGGAGTTTTACAATATCCAACACATCGGCAACGATGGAAGAGTCCCATTCCGCTTTATTTTCACGATGTCCGCAACCGCCTTTACGATCTTTATTCAGTTCGTCGGTCATTACATAACGAACGAAATTGGTGGTGATGGCAGATGCAGGAATAACGGATGAACCGTTTTTCAGGTCGGTAACCGTAATCGTTGCATCCGACAGGTCATTGGTAGTCCACAGAACCGCCTGAGCGTTGACACGTTCACCCTTCCAGGCTTTTGTCTGCCAACGGGAGTTTTTTGTAACGGTCGGGATACTCAGTTTCGGGTAACGAACATCTGTGCTAGCCCAGCTTAATTGCGTAGGAGTTGTAATTTTATTCCATACAGCCTCACTGTCGTGTGGCTTGGTGTCGGTCAGTTCCGTATAATCTGTGATTTTGTCAGATTGTTGTGCGTAACAAACCGGGCCGAGCGTAAGCAGGGCGCAGAGAATAAGAGAGTTTTTCATGTATATTACGTTTTAAAAATTTTTACCGGGGATAAAGATATAAAAATTATACGATCCTGTTGTAATGGCAGAATAATAAATTCCCTTCATCGTCATACAGGTGCATACCGTTTCCTTCGCAGTATCTGAACATTTTACAGTCGGCACATTGTCCTTTGCGGGTCCACTCCCGGTTGCGATAGGGTTTGAACTCATTATTCCATACGTCGATGAATTTATCTTTATAGATATTCCCCTGATGGAAGTTGGCACGGATACTCGGACAACCGGATATAGAGCCGTCGGCCAGTACTGAAGCCGTATTGACCCCGGCATTACACTGGAAGATCGAGTCGCGTACTTCGGCTTCGTAGTTACCCAGGAATCCTTCACAGCCATAGCTGACATGTATAAGTCCCTCCTTCCGGCAATAACGGATGAAGTTGAGCATCCAGGTAAACTGCTCGTTACTGAGTTGCAGTTCCGGTACTTCGGCGGCGCGTCCGACGGGAAAGATGGTGAACAGACGCCACCGTTTTACACCCATCTCCACGAGAAAATCCTTGAATAGTTTCAGGTCCTTGAAATTTTGCTGGTTTACACAAGTGACGACATCCCAGACAATCTCTTTCTCTTCGGCCAACATGCAGATGGCATTGACTGCGTTTTCGAAACTCTTCGGATGGCGGCGCAACCAATTGTGTGCTTCCTCGAAGCCGTCGAGACTGATCGTTGCCGAGTGCAGCCCGGAAGCCAATAGGGAGTCCAGCCGTTCGCGGGTAAGTAACAGGCCGTTCGAGACAATCCCCCAGGGATAGCCCCGGTTGTATAATTCCAGTCCGCAGTTTTCAATATCTTTGCGAACGAGGGCTTCTCCTCCGGTAAATATAACCAGCACTTTATTGGGATCGACATGAGGAGTAATATCGTCTATTACTTTCAGAAAATCTTCCATCGGCATGTCCTTCATGCTGGCCGATACGTGGCAATCGCTGCCGCAATGACGGCAGGAAGCGTTGCAACGAAGTGTACATTCCCAAAAGAGTGTGCGTAGTTCGTGTAGCTTGGCCCTGTTTCTCCGTATACTTCGAAAGAGTTCCAGGGCAATGCGTTTACGAAATCCGGGGCGCTTATCCATTATAATTGAATTTGGTTCTTAATTAGTTTTTAATTTTATACTGAAGTTGACTTCTTTAGAGCCTTTACCGATCAGCATGCCTTTACCGCCTGTTAACTCGATGTCTTCAAAGTTAAATGTATTTGTGACTTCTTCGAACGGATAGTTGATCCAAAGGCCTTCCATATAGGTGGCATGAACTTTATATTCGTCGGCCGGATCTTTTTCCAGATCGTATGTAAAGCTATACATGCCATGTTCGTTAGTGATTACGAGGCGGGTGAAATCTTTTTCAGCCCCTTCCGGAAGATAGCTCGGAGTTGTACGGATCACGACACCGGGAACCGGATAATTCTTATCGTCGACAACTTTGCCGTAAATCTTATATTGTGCATAAGATGTTTTATGTGTATCGACAAATTCATCCAATATAATCTTCATGTCTTTAATCGCACTACCACTAAACCAACGGTCATCTCCACCCACAAATTCTGCATCTCTGAAAGATACGAAAGAGGTATCTGCTGCGAATAGTCCGCCATTGCTTTCATCGTCTATATCGGTAGCCATCAGTTTAAAAGTCTTTCCCGGGAATTCTCCTGTCTTCCACACGAATTCCCCTGCATTGTCGGTATAAAGGGTATCAGTGTGCGCCCAACCTCTGGAGGGAACAGAGTCTCTGAGTTCGATCTGTACATTAGGGATCGGATTGTTTTGGCGGTCTACCACTTTTCCTTTGATCTCATAATTGGCATGAGGGGTTCCATATTCGCATACAAGATCGTCATCGTTATCCAAATCGTTGGAGCATGAAAATCCTAGCAAGGTAAGTAAACCAGCTAACAACCAGTTAGTTCTTTTCAATAAATGCGGGTAAAGTCTTTTCATTATTTCATATAATATTGTTACTAACTTAGAGAGCATATAAGACTGAATACAAAAGTAAAGAAATACTGCATAGGTTGTCCTTTATCGGCTATAAATTATTGCAGTATTGTCTGTTCCTATACGTAATTCGTTTATTTGTTTCTGTTTTATTCTTTTACGGCCTGTTTCATTGTGATGGTGACCTCTTTGGTGGCCTTACCATAATACCAGTTACCGTCGGCTCCTTTCAAATCTTCCTTTTTGAAAGCTATTTCCGTTTCTTTGTCTTCGAATAAACCGCCGTTGGCTTCCCCGTCGATATCTTTTGTTTTAATTTTGAATGTGATATCTTCCCCGAAAGAAGTAACCGCAGGTTTAATATCGAACTCTCCGGATTTGTTTGTGGTTACCGTATCTCCCCACATGTATTCGCTGTCTTCAAACTGGGAGGGAGTGGGAAGGATTACTTGTATATCGGGAATGGCAGTTCCTTTATCGTTTACCACTTTTCCTTTGATTTCATATTCGACATAAGGTGCTCCGTATTCGTCTGCTCCTATTTTATCGCATGCAGCCAACGAGAAACCCAGTAAGGTAAGGAGCCCTGCCAGAAGTTTATTCATGCCGGTCAGGAAGAAAAAATATGCTTTATCCATAATAATGTTGTTTATAGTGTCATACCTAATAGATGCAAAGATGACTTGAAACGTTGCACCTCCTGTTTTTTATGAGTAACTTGCGAGCCAAATCCAATCGAACTAAATAAACATGAAAGATTTCATACGGGTATTACGGCGTTTTGTGCCTCCTTATAAGAAGCTTCTGGGGTGGGCTGTCCTGTTAAATATATTGTCAGCCATATTGAATGTCTTTTCTTTTCTGACATTAGTACCTATCCTGCAGATACTATTCAAACTGAATAACAAAACTTTTGAGTTTATCCCCTGGGATACAGTTGGCATAGGTTTTAAAGAGATCCTGTACAATAACTGCTATTACTATATAGCGGAACTGATCGGTATTTACGGCCCAAGTCTGGCTTTACTTTTCCTCGGAATATTCCTGGCTTCGATGACGTTGTTGAAAACCGGTACTTATTTTCTGTCGTCAGCCGTAATGATTCCTATCCGAACGGGAGTAGTGCGCGATATCAGGAATCAATTGTATAAAAAGATATTATACCTTCCTTTAGGTTTTTTCTCCGAAGAAAGGAAAGGGGATATATTAGCTCGCATAAGCGGAGACGTACAGGAAATCGAAAACTCTATTATGAGTTCGTTGGATATGCTGTTTAAGAACCCTATCCTTATTCTTGTTTATTTCGGAACACTGATCGCTGTGAGTTGGCAGTTGACCCTTTTTACCATCATTGTCCTTCCGTTGATGGGATGGTTAATGGGAACGGTCGGAAAGAAGTTGAAACGGAAATCGATGGAAGCTCAGAGCCAGTGGAGCGATCTTATGTCGCAGGTGGAAGAAACGTTAGGAGGTTTACGTATTATTAAAGCCTTCAATGCAGAGAATAAGATGGATCAGCGGTTTATCAATGCCGATAATGCTTACCGTAACACAATCAGTCGTGTTAACACCCGCCAGCAATTGGCCCATCCGATGAGCGAATTTCTGGGAACCGTATTGATCGTTATCGTCCTTTGGTTTGGGGGAACGTTAATATTGAACAATAATTCGACAATCGATGCTCCTTCTTTCATCTTTTATTTGGTTATATTATATAGTGTAATTAATCCGTTGAAGGAATTTTCGAAAGCTAGCTATAATATCCCTAAAGGATTAGCCTCTATGGAACGTGTGGATAAGATTCTGCAAACGGTAAGTACGATTCAGAATCCGACAAACCCGCAACCGATCCACTTGAATGAATCGATCAGATATAATAATGTTTGGTTTAAATATCAGAATGAGTGGGTATTGAAAAATGTAACACTGGAAATCCCCAAAGGAAAGACAGTTGCTTTGGTCGGGCAGTCCGGTTCAGGAAAGAGTACACTCGTAGATTTATTGCCTCGTTTTTATGATGTGGAGAAAGGGAGTATTACTATTGATGAAACAGACGTTCGTGATACCTCCCTCTACGACCTCCGTAGCCTGATGGGGAATGTGAACCAGGAAGCGATCCTCTTTAACGACACCTTTTTCAATAATATCTCTTTCGGTGTGGAAGGAGCTACGTTGGAACAGGTACAGGAAGCTGCCCGTATCGCGAATGCCCATGAATTTATCATGGCAAGCGAAGAGGGTTATAATACGAACATCGGTGACCGTGGCGGAAAGCTGTCCGGCGGTCAGCGCCAACGTATCAGTATAGCCCGTGCGATCCTGAAGAACCCGCCGATCCTGATCCTGGATGAAGCGACGTCGGCTCTGGATACCGAGTCGGAACGTCTGGTGCAGGATGCCCTCGAGAACCTGATGCGTAACAGGACGACCGTGGTGATTGCTCACCGTCTCTCTACCATCCGCAATGCCGATGAGATTTGCGTGATGCATGAAGGAGAAATTGTGGAACGCGGTCGCCATGAAGAGCTGTTGGCATTGAACGGTTATTATAAGAGACTCTGTGATATGCAAAGTTTCTGATCCGGTTTAAAAGACATATTTATTTGTAATACTATGAACTCAATTCGATTAAAGGAGATAGGGCGAAAAATATTCCGTCCCTATATTGCTGCCTCGTTACTTTTGCTGGCAGCCTGCGATATGCCGGGCGTAAAAACCGGTAATAAACTCGCTTATCATTTTGATGAACCGGCCCGTATATGGGAAGAAACATTGCCTTTGGGTAATGGACGTTTGGGGATGATGCCCGATGGTGGTATCAATAAGGAAAACATCCTGTTGAACGAAATCTCCATGTGGTCGGGAAGTAAGCAGGATACGGATAACCCGCAGGCTGTTATGTCGCTGGCTACTATTCGCCGTCTGCTTTTCGAAGGTCGTAACGATGAAGCTCAGGAACTGATGTACCGCACATTTGTTTGTGGCGGAGCCGGTAGCGGACAGGGCCAGGGAGCGAAAGTTCCTTATGGCAGTTACCAATTATTGGGAAACCTGGTACTGGATTATACGTATAATAACGAGACCGATTCTATCGCTGCCTACCGTCGTGAGCTCGATCTGAACAATGCTATTGCTTTGACATCTTTCCGCAAAGGGAAAGTGAATTATAGCCGTGAAGCTTTTACCTCTTTCTCCGGCGACCTGGGTATCATCCATCTACAGGCAGACGCTGATAAAGCATTGAACTTCCGGATAGGAATGAACCGTCCGGAATATTATTCCGTATTGACCGACGGTAAAGACCTGTTGATGAAAGGACAGTTGTTCGACGGTGTGGATACGCTCGAAATGAAAGGAATCAAATATGAAGCACGTGTACGGGTTGTCCTGCCTAAAGGCGGTTCCCTTACGGCAGGAGACAGTTCGCTGAGTGTTCAGAATGCCTCCGAAGCCATCTTGTTGGTCAGTATGGCTACAAGTTATAAGAATGAAGGTTTTGCCGATCAGCTATTCTCCTTATTGGCAGAATCCGAAAGAAAAGATTATTCGACATTAAAAAAAGAACATATCAATGCTTACCGTACTTTATTCGACCGGGTGGATCTGGATCTGGGACGTACCGAAAAGGATAATCTGCCGATCGATAAGCGTTTGCAGGCATTTCAGGAAGATCATAACGATCCGTCCCTGGGAGCCCTTTATTTCCAGTTCGGCCGTTATCTATTGATCTCGTCGACTCGTCCGGGTTCGTTGCCTCCCAACCTGCAAGGGTTATGGTGTAACACGATCAATACGCCCTGGAACGGCGACTACCATTTGAACATTAATTTCCAGATGAATCACTGGCCGGCAGAAGTTACCAATTTGTCGGAACTGCATATACCGATGATCGAATGGACAAAACAACAGGTGGAAAGCGGTGAACGCACAGCCAAAGTCTTCTACAATGCCCGTGGTTGGGTGACGCATATACTGGGTAATGTATGGGAATTTACCGCACCGGGCGAACATCCCTCGTGGGGTGCAACCAATACTTCTGCTGCCTGGCTCTGTGAACATCTGTTCACTCACTATCAATACACGAAAGATAAAGAATACCTGAAAGACGTCTATCCGGTGATGAAAGGGGCGGCTCTTTTCTTTACCGATATGCTGGTACGTGATCCGCGGAACAACTATCTGGTGACTGCTCCGACCACTTCTCCGGAAAACGGCTATCGCATGCCGAACGGCAGTGTCGTAAGTATCTGTGCCGGTTCGACCATGGATAATCAGATCGTACGCGAACTGTTTACCAACACGATAGAAGCAGCTACCATACTGGGTGTCGATTCTGCATTTTGTAAGGAACTGGCCGACAAACGTTCGCGCCTGATGCCGACAACGATCGGAAAAGACGGACGTATCCTGGAATGGCTCGAACCCTATGAGGAGGCAGAACCCACCCATCGTCACGTATCCCACCTATACGGCCTTTATCCGGGAAATGAGATTTCCCTGGAACATACACCGGAACTGGCGGAAGCTGCCCGTAAGACCCTTGAAGTGCGTGGCGATAAGAGCACAGGCTGGTCGATGGCCTGGAAGATCAATTTCTGGGCTCGTCTGCACGATGGCGACCATGCTTATAAGTTGCTGGTAGACCTGCTTCGTCCCTGTGTGGAAAAGACGACCAATATGGTTAATGGCGGTGGATCTTATCCGAACTTGTTCTGTGCACATCCCCCGTTCCAGATTGATGGTAATTACGGTGGTTGTGCAGGTATCGCCGAGATGCTGGTACAGAGCCAGACCGGACGTATCGATTTGCTCCCGGCTTTACCTTCAGCCTGGCAGACCGGAAGTTTTAAAGGTCTGAAAGTACAAGGTGGAGGCGAAGTTTCCGCCAAATGGGCAGAAGGACAGTTGACGGAAGCCGGACTGAAAGCGGTTGTTCCCGGTACATTCAGTATCAAGTTGCCGGCTTATTCGGGAAATATGAGTATCAAGATGAATCAGAAAGCAGTTTCCCTGCCTGTTATCGATGGCATGCTGACCGTCGATATGAACGAAGGCGATTCATTGTTGCTGCAATTTTAGAAAAAGGTGAGCTTCAAGTAGGAGCAATATTTGAGCCTTTTTTATGAGGCTCTGCCTCATGCCGCAGGCTCTCTTTTGCCGTCGGTTTTTAACCGACGGATAGATTAAATGCTCCGGCTTTGCCGGATTCCTCTGTGGGTTTTAACCCCTTTCATATAGGAAAGAAGCCCCTGCTTTAAAGGGGCTTAAGCCCACAAAGGAAGAGGCTTTGCCTCCTGTCTTTTATATCCGTCTGCTGAAGCAGACGGCAAAATAGAGCCTGCGGCATGGGGCTTTGCCCTATAAAAGATAATGAGACAAATAGGCTCAAAACTGACAATAATTGAACTATCCTTAAAATAACGGGATCTTATAAACAAACCCAACGGAAAGGCGTCCGGTGTTCTCAGAGAAGGCATCGAGCGCCTTTGCTCTTTCTGTCAGGCTGTAAGCCCGTCCGGTGCCGGTGAGGAAGAGGTGCAGGTTATCGTCGCCCATCGGATAGAATTCTACTCCTCCCTGATATCCCCAGGCTGTGCGGTATTTACCGGATTCGTAAGGGCCGTTGTCCTTGTAAACGGAAGCGGTTTCATACATTCCTTTTACGAAAATGTTCCATTTTGGATGGATACTGTAATTCAGGCGAGCCACCAGCGAAAGGTTGCCGGTATTGGCGATCCATGCCCCGTTTTCTTCATCTTCCGGTTCGAATTGTTCGGCAAGGATACCGACGGGATCGGATTTGCCGCGAGTATACATCACATCGAAATATCCCAGGAATTTACCGGATTCTACCTGCTGTCCGGCCCACATCATCCACATCCATTCCCCTTTGGCCTGCTGCCCGGCAGTGATGGAGTAACGCAGAGACAACAACTCATTCAGATAACTGCTGTTCCATCCGATATTATAGAAGGAAGGGGATTTCCTGCGGTTATCGTTGCCGTTGGTCACTTGCAGGCAAAGCTCTTGTGTCTCTACCGGCTCATAGCTGATGCCGATACCGCTGAAATAGCAATCCATCCATTCGTTCATATCGCTATAATCGTATATCTTATAGGCATACTCGTCGTATTCGAAGCCTCCCCAGGCAGCATCTTGTTTACCGGCTGTCACAGATAACTTATCCGATAACCGGAAGTTAACCCAGGCATTCTCGATATAAGAACCGAAGCCGTTGGCCCGTACCCATTCGTTCTGGTAGCAGAGCACCTGGCGGTAGGCGTAGGAAAGCCAGGGAGTGACGGTACCTGTGGCTTCCACCTTGAAGCTGTTAAGTGAAAAACGGTCGCGTTCGGCCTCTCCGGAAAGTGCTTCGTTATAAGATCCATGCGTCTCGAGAGCAAGTTTAAAGACTTCCGTTTTATTGGGAATCAATGTTTGAGAAGTTGCAGTAAAGGCAGTTCCCGCCAGAAGGGCTGACAGATAGAGTACTGTTAGTCGTTTCATGAATCTTTTATGTTTGTAATTGGGGTGCAAAGATATAAAGAAAGAAGTAATTCGCAATGTGTGGTATGAAAGAAGCACGGCAGTGGTATGCAATAGTCGTTTACGAAAGAGGGGGATGGTAAAGGCCCTTTATCCCCGTATCAGGAAGGGGACAAAGGGCCTTTTTATTTATTTGAGATAGAATGACGTCACTACGCTTCCATGATCGGAGGGCCACCCCACAGGATGATGGCTCAGGGCTTCCGAACGATAGGGTATTAGTTTCTCCCCTTTGTAATAGATATAGTCGATCCGCTGGGGAAGGCAACTCAGTTTTTTAGCTCCCAGATTGATGAGCGGCGACCAGGTTGCTCCCTGGTTCAACAGAACATCCGGATAAAGATGACGGAAGCTATCGGTGAAACCTTCATCGATGACCTGTTTCGATACTTCCAGTTTGGCAAAAGCACCCTGATGGGCCGGTCGGGTCTGCTCGTTCCAGTCCAGATGAGAGTCACAGTTGAAATCTCCGACCAGTATGACCGGTGTTTTTGCCGACTGTGAGGTATGAGGTGCCATTTGTTTCAGTATCTCTTTGATTTCCGGCAGGCGGGTCTGCGCTTCATCCTCTTCGTATTTCTTTATCGCCTCTTTTCCTTTATTCAGATCGGCAACGTCGGGTAGGTAATGAAGCCAGATGTCGTAGAAGGCGATTTGCTGTTCCTCATTCAAGCGGATAAGTGCTCCTCCCGAATTGAATGAACGGAACAGTTGGATCGTTTCGTCTATCGGGTAACGGCTCATAATGCTGAGATTGGAACTGATCAGGTAGAAATAATACCCGAGGGAGTCTGCAATGATGGTACCGGAACCGTACGTTTCGATCAATCCGATCACATCCGCATTCTCTTTTTTCAGGACGTCTATGACACGGTTTACGCCGACCTGCTTGCCGAAGCGCCTTCCGCCATGCCATATATTCCATACCTGTACTTTTAGTTTGTCGGGCTTGTAAGACGGATACAAGGGAGATAATGGGAAGAACTGTCCGTAACTTTCCCGTACCTCCTGGCTGCTGATCGGACGATCCCACATCTTCACTTCGTCTATTTTTCCGTTGAAGGCCATCCATTCCCCCCGGCACTCCCAATCCTGTTCCTCATCACTCCCTCCTACGATCGTGCGGAATTTACTTTCGAGCGACTGGAGTCCTTCTGTCTGATAAATAGCAACATTGCGTCCATCCAGATACATCCATACTTCTCCCTTTTTCTTATCTACGGATATTGTCAATTGATGCCATTTCCCGTCGTTTATGGCCTGCCGTCCGGCTGTCGGCTGATAGCTGTAACTGTTTTTCCCGTCGTTCAGGCTCAGATACCAGGCTCCGTTCTCCTGCGTTCCGATACACCAGCCCGTCGGGTCGGCAGTCGTTGCATTCGTCATGATCGGTGTACCTAATGGGGTGCCGGGTTTCGTTTTTACCCAGACTTGCAGGGTGAACGAACAGTCTGCTGCAAAAGACGGACGCTCTTTAGCGGTCAGGGAAAGGGGAATACGGTAAGCTATCTCGTCTGTCAGGTCGAGGGCTTTTCCCTTTAATCCTTCACTGTAGGAAGAGGTATGCACCAGGAAAAGGGAGGATGAATCGCGGGTTGCAATTTCTGCCATCCGGATGGCTTCCGGTTGCGGATCATCGAAAGACTGATAGTAGACCAGCCCCTGTTCGGGGCTTTGGGCTACTATGTTTGAGCAAAAGGCTATCAGAGATATGCCTGTGATCAGTTTGTTGAACATAAAGTATTGTGTTTAATAACCTTCATTCTGGGGAAGAAGGTTGCTGTTTAGTGTTATTTCATTTGTAGGAACACCGAACAGTTCGTGATAGTCCTTTACATTTTTCGCAGCTTCTTTCGGATAGTAAGATTCAGAGAAAAGATATTCGATGTCATTCAGATGAGTAACTCCCTGTATCGCTTTGACCAGGTTATGGGTACGAAATAAGTCGAATTTCCGGTGCCCTTCATAGCAAAGCTCCAGGGCCCGTTCCTTGAGGATAGCTTCACGTAATTGTGCTTGCGACAGGCCTTGTAGTTTCCAACCGGGGTTGATGGTCCCGTCTTCGTTGGTGTAAGCTCTTTCGCGGACTTCATTAATATAGGTAAAGGCTTCATTCGTTTTGTTTTGTTCATTCAAAGCCTCAGCAAATATTAATAAGACGTCTGCCCATCGTAAGAGAGGAAAATTCAGGGAAGTTCCTTCGCGGTCGGCACGGCGGTTCTCCACATCACAGAATTTCACAATATAAGGAGTTCGTACAATTTCTCCTTTGTATTTGATACCTGCTCCCAGATGTTGGGCGGTAGTACCTGTTCCTGCAATAAGTTCCTTGTATTTACTTTCTGAAGCCAGGCGGAAATTGAACTTCCAGCGGTTGTCGTTTTCTGTATCGTACCACTTGTCTTCATCCGGTACATAATAAGACGCGAACGGAAGAAGAGGGGCTATTGCTGCACTGTTTTTATACGGACTGTCCGATTCTTCCGTATAATCTCCGTAGCAGGTAGTCTGACTGGGTAATTCTGTCTTTTCGATTAATGCCTGGGCTGCAAAAAGACTTTCTTTGCTGTTGTTGTATTTAGAATTGAAAACATCGCTGTAATGTGGCAGTAATCCTCGTTTACCTTCAGTATAGAGTTGGCGACAGAGTTCTTCGCATTTGGCATACTCTTTTTCGAAAAGGTATATTTTAGCCATTAACCCGATGGCGCTGCTACGGCTTACCCTTCCTGCATCAGAGGTGCTATACTCGTCGAACTCAGGTAAGTTTTCAGCTGCATATTGCAGATCGGGAAGAGCAACCTCATTCCGGACCTGGGATGCAGGAGTGCGACTTAATGTCAGATAGGCATCTATATCTGTTACCGGTTCGAGTATTACCGGCAGATCCCCGAAGAAGTTGGTCAAGTGGAAGTACAGGAAACCACGGACGAAACGGGCTTCTGCCAGCAGACGTTCCTTAGGTATCTGTTTAAACAAGCTTTCGTCCATTGCTTCGATATTGGCGATTGCCAGGTTGGCGTTGCGAATATATTTGAATCCGTCGCGCCACGTCCATCCGATACGCTCTGCCGATGCATTATGAGTATAAGTTGCTATCGGGTCGAGAGTTGGCCAGTTGTCTGTCGGGGAGCGGGTCCCGATGTCTGTCCCGAATTCCATAACCATCATGGCCTGGCGAGTATATACATTTGCATCGGCAAATGCATTGTATAGGTCGTTAACACAGGAAAGAGCATTGTTTTCGTCGATGAAGAAATTGCTTCCGGCAACATCCCCTTTAGGATTTTCATCCAATAAACCTGAACATGAGCTCAGCAGGAGAAAAACAAACGGTAATATTTTGAAAATTTTCATATGCTATCAGTATTATAAGGTAAATTTAACGCCTAATGTGAAAGAACGGTTCATAGGGTATTGTCCCCAGTCGTAACCTCTTAAAATAGGACTACTTGAATATAAGCTGACTTCCGGATCATATCCCCGGTAGTTACAGATGTTGAACAGGTTATTTCCTGTTGCATAGACGCGGGCAGCGGAAAATCCGATGGGGCTCAACCATTTCATCGGCAGGTCGTAAGCCAGTGTCAGGGACGACAACCGGAGGAAACTGCCGTTTTCCACAAATCTTGTGTCGACCGCATAGATGTATTCGTTACTCGGACGAGCTACCGATGTGTTCGGATTTTCAGGAGTCCAGATCTGTTCTGCCAGATCGCGGTAGCAGTTTACAGCCGAATTACCCGGCAGAAAGTAAGCACTGTTCAGGTTTAAGACATCGTTGCCTACGGAGTATTGGAAGAATGCATTTAAAGAGAGTCCCTTCCAGCTGACCGTCGTGCCGAAACCTCCGAAGAAATCAGGGTTGGCATTTCCTATGACCGTTGAGTTGTTGGGATCGTCTTTGATATCTTTGAATTTAGCATCTCCCGGACGGGCATTCAATCCTTTGGCATCGATTTCTTCTTGCGTCAGGACACCTTCGTATACTTGTCCGTAAAAAAGTCCGATAGGTTCGCCTACTTTCAGTATACTACTGTAATAACCACCCCAATGTTCTCCTACGTATTTATATTTATCCGGTCCCAGACTCAATACTTTACTGCGGTTGGTTGAAATATTGAAGTTAGCATCCCATTTCCAATCCTTATTGTCGATCAATGAAGCATTCAATGAAAGTTCAAATCCTGTATTCTTTAATGATCCCAAGTTTTGTAGCTGTGTGGATTGTCCGATGTATGAAGGAACGGAAATCTTCCAAAGCAAATCGCGTGTCTTCTTATGATAGAAATCCAAAGAACCGCTTAGACGGGAGTTGAAAAGCGAGAAGTCGATACCTAGGTCGAACTGATCGGTCTTTTCCCATGTCAGGTTAGGATTGGGAACTTCGCTCGGAGTATAGGTGACGATTTGGGAACCACCCAGAATCGTACTTCCGGATGAAAAGAGATATTGTGTGGAGTAAATGTCGATAGCCTGGTTACCTACACGACCGTAACTGGTACGCAGTTTCAAATCGTTTATGACGGATTGCTTTTTCATGAAAGCTTCTTCCGTAATGCGCCATCCTACTGATACGGAAGGGAAGAAAGCCCATTTATTTCCTTCTGAGAAACGGGATGAACCGTCATAACGGGCAACGACTGTCAATAAGTAACGATTATCGTACGCATAGTTGATACGTGAAAGATAGGACATGTATCCCCAGTTGTGATAACCGGATTCAACCTTGTCTTTTACCTGTGCGGCATTCAGGTCGTGAAAGCCTGTGATGTCATTGGCAAAATTAGAGACTTCGGTATTCAAGCCTTTGTCATGCCCTTTCTGGGCGGTAAAACCTGCCAGAACGGAAAGTGAATGTACCTCTTTTTTCAGATTATATGTCAACGTATGTTCCGTCAATAGGTCCTGGCTCTCGGATGTGAGGGCCTTTGCACTATTCGTCTTTTCCAGGTACGAACCTTTTCTGGGTGAGAAATAATCTTCACGCTGGTAATTCCACTTTACACCTAATGTCGATTTCCATACCCAGTGAGGGTCGAGTTTGAATTGTAGATAAGAATTGTTCAGCAGATAATATCCGTTTTTTTCGTCGGTCGGCAACAATGCTTCGGCTAACGGGTTACGTCCGGTCGGACGGCTGGGCTCCGTATAGTTGTATGAACCGTCTTCATTCACGGCACTTCCTATAGGAGACATACCGACGCCATATACAGCCATTTCGAAATGGTTGTCGGGATCGGAAGGCATGGTCGATAGATCATGAAACTCATGAGAAAGGCTGACGGTCGTTCCCATACTGAACCACGGCTTGATCTCCGCATCCACGTTTGTGCGGAATGTTGTGCGGTTGAATCCGGAACCGATCATAATACCTTCCTGGTCGAAATGATTGACGGAAACAAGATATTTGATCTTTTCAGTACCGCCTCTGCTGGAAAAGTTGAGATTGTAAACCGGAGCAGTACGGAAAAGCTCATCCTGCCAGTCAACACCTGTGACCTTGGATGGATCGGCATAAGGAATTGTCGTCCCGTTGATCTGGGCTACTTTGTTCAAATAGGATGCATATTCGGTTGCTGAAAGTAAGTCGATTTTATGGGGTAGTTTTTGCCAACCGTAGGAAGCTTCTACATCGAATGTTGCTTTGCCGGCTTTACCACGTTTGGTTGTTACCAGAATGACACCATTGGAACCACGAGCACCGTATATAGCCGTGGATGTTGCGTCTTTCAACACTTCGATGGACTCTATATCGTTCGGGTTTAATGAATTCAGGTCACCGGCATCAACAAATCCGTCGATCACATACAGAGGTTCGTTACTGGCAGAAAGGGAGTTGCCACCTCGGATACGAATGGATGAAGATGTTCCGGGCGTACCGTTTGACTGAACGACTTGCATACCGGCAACACGTCCGCGAAGCAACTGGTCGACACGCGGCACGGGTTGTTCGATCAAGTCTTGCCCGCGAACGGAACTTATGGCGCTGATCAGGTCCGATTTCTTTTGTGTACCGTATCCTACGACAACGACTTCTTCCAGATTTTGTGTGTCTTCCGTCATTTTAATGGATAGGGTCGTTTGTGTACCTGCCTTTATCTGTAAGGGGTTATAGCCGATATAACTGATCTCCAGGATATCGCCGGGAGTAGCCTGAAGGGTGAACTTGCCGTCCAGGTCTGTGACAGTCCCGTTCGTAGTCCCCTTGACCATGATATTGGCACCAATGATCGGTTCCCCTTTTTCGTCGGTGACGGTACCGCTTATCGTTCCCGACTGGCGGGATGATTGAGTCGGTTGAGGTGCTTTCTCCGGTTTGATGATAATGTGCTTGTTCTTGATCTCGTATTTCAGGCCTTTCCCTTTCAGTACCTGGTTTAATACATCGTTGATAGATTCACTGCTTATTTGCAGACTGACTTTTTGCCGGGTATCGACATCTCCGGTCTCAAAAAAGAAAATGTAATCGCTCTGTTTCCTGATCGTCTCGAAAGCTTCTTTCAGAGTTACATTCTGCAGATTCAACGTGCTCTTTTGATTTTGTGGTAATGCTGCAAATGTTTGCTGGATACTGGCTGTAAAGAGTATCAAACATAACAGGGCTACCTGGAGCCTGGAGCAAACAATTAGCGTGATTTTTCTTTCTTTATAAAGAATGTTTTCCATACTTTTGTAATGTGATTAGAATTTAACTATTAAGTTTTAATGAACTCGTGAGTCGGGAAATGGTGCGAACATTTTCCGGCTCTTTTTTTGTGCTTTTCTCTTTCCTTTTCTGGTTCTCCTTTCTTTATGGGGTTATCAACTGTTTTAATATATCTCAATGATATTGTTATTGCGTCTGTAAGTGAATTTTTCACTGGATGACATGATTGTCAGGATATCGTCGAGTGTATCCGTATTGCGGAATTCTCCGAAGAAACGAAGTTGCCGGCGTTCGGGATTACGGAAGATAAATGTTACGTCGAAAGCTTTTTCCAGTTGTCCGGCAATTTCGTCGAAACTGATCTCGTTGAAGAAGTGTGCTCCTGTGGTCCATTGACAGACAGCCTCCGTAGAAACTTTCCGTACTTCTGTTTTTCCCGTCAGTTTGTTATATATAGCTTGCTGTTGGGGTACCATGATAACGGAATTGGAGGGAGCAGCTTTATCGATCATATTCACGGAACCTTCTGCCAGGGTTACGGCGATCTCCTGTTCGTCGGAATAGGCTTTGACATTGAATTTTGTTCCCAATACCTTTACATCGATCTCTTTGGCATTGACGATGAAGGGGAGCTTTTCGTTACGGGCAACTTCAAAATAGCCTTCGCCTTCCAATGCTACCTGCCGGTGCTTTTGGGAAAATCCGGGCTGGCAGCTGAACTTACTGCCGGCATTTAACCATACGATAGTTCCGTCTTCCAGCTGGAGACGGCTGCGTGAACCGAGCGGTACTTCGATGGTGCGTACTATCGCCTGGTCGTCCTGCCGGCCGGATCGGTCGAACAGGTATAATCCGGCACTGCCCAGGAAAACTCCGATTAACAGGGAGGCTGCGATATGGGTATATTTCCGTAAGAACAGCTGCTTAGGCTTCTGTAATCCGGCCTGTTCGGCGAAACGGCGGAATACGGCTTCGTTCTTTCTTTTTTTCTTATGATGTATGTCGTATGAGGATAACCATAACTCGGTCATCTCATAATAATATCTTTTATGAGACTCGTCAGCGGCTACCCAACGACCGAGTTCTTTCTCCTGTTCACGGGAAAGCGATCGGTTCAGATAGCCGGTAATCAGTTCGTCGTAGTATTCTTGTTGTCTTTTCTGATCCATTTTTATTGCTTCTTACCCTAAAGACAACATTCCAATAGTGCGAGGGTAGTGGAAAATGAAATATTTTTTCAAAAAATAATCCGGCAGTAAATAATCAGAAAAGTAGGGAGGATAAATATCCCTTCATACGACTGCGGAGAGTGGCAAGAGCCTGCTTGATATGATATTTGACAGTATTGACGGATATACCTACTTTATCGGCTATTTCATCATAACCTAGTTCTTCGATCCGGCTACAGATAAAAACCTGCCGGGTTTCGCGAGGCAGTTTATCTATCTCTCGGAGTATTTGTTCACTGAGTTCTTTTTCCAGCAAATGTCCCAATGGATATTCATCAGACAGGAACATACCCTGAAGGATCGCTTCCGGATATTCTTCATAGTCGTCGAGGCTGATCTCCCGGTCTGCGAATATTTTCTTCTGGTAGTTAAGTGCATAGTTACGTATGCAACAAACCAGATAGGCTTGTAGGGAAGAGGTAATACGGAGAGATGTGCGTGTTTCCCATATATGGGATAATACGTCTCCGACAATGGTATCGGCCACCGTATCATCCCTTACATATTGACAGGCAATACGAAATAGAAGATGATAATAGTTGTCAAATAAAGTACGGTAAGCTTTACTTTCCCCACTTCTTAACCCGTCTATTAATTCTGTTTCATGAATCTCCACGATAGTATTGTAGATGTTGGTCCCTTTTCGGGATACAATATTACGAGATAGAAACGTAAAACACAAATCTTATTTATGCCTATTTTAATTTTCTGTTTTTCCGATATGCTTCATTACTTTAGCATCCAGATAGAAGATCAACTCTTCGGCGATATTCGTACAATGGTCGCCGAAGCGTTCCATCTTACGGATCACACCTGCCATATAAAGTCCGACCAGGGCGCTTCCCGGATGTTTCTCGATGTAGTCGGCAATGATCCGGGTGGAGTTATGGTTAATCTCGTCGATCAGGTTGTCTTTGAGGAAAATACGGGAGGCTATTTCCGAACTTTCTTTTTCGAAGGCCTCCTGGCTGAGGGTAAGCATATTGAGCAGTTCTTTCAGCATCTCTTCTACCCGTGTCTCTTTGATCAGTTGCGGATCGACGGGGGCACCTTCCGGCAGGTTTCCTGCAAAACGGGCGATGCTTTCGGCAAAATCACCCAGGCGTTCCAAGTTCGTATTGATTTTGTACATGGCAAGAACAAAACGCAGGTCGACGGCGACAGGAGCGTAAAGGGCGATGATATCTTCGCAATCGCTGTCTATCTTCAACTCGAAAGCATTCACACGACGTTCGCGGCTGATCACTTTATAAGCCAGTTCCTTATCTCCGGTAAGCATCGCTTCGCCGGCATTATATAATTGTTGGTGGACCAAAGCCCACATTTCGCTGATACTGTTTTTTAAGGAGGCAATCTCCTGATCTATAACTTTCATATATATATAATCTTTTAATTTTCAATTCTCGATTTTCAATTACCCGAACCTTCCCGTAATGTAATTCTGAGTCGACTCCTTCTCCGGATTGGTAAATATCTTTCGTGTATTATCGAACTCGATCAGTTCACCCAGATAAAAATACCCCGTTTTGTCGCTCACACGAGCTGCTTGCTGCATATTATGAGTAACGATCACGATCGTATATTCGCTTTTGAGCTCGTGTATCAGATCTTCGATCTTGCTGGTGGAAATCGGGTCGAGGGCCGAAGTCGGCTCATCCATCAAAAGAATAGAGGGGGAGATCGCCAATGCACGGGCAATACACAAGCGTTGCTGCTGACCGCCGGATAATGCGAAGGCCGACTCTTTCAGTTTGTCTTTTACCTCATCCCAGAGAACTACCTGTTTAAGAGTTTTGACAACTGTCTCTTCGATATAATCGTTATCGTTTATTCCGTTTACACGTAGTCCGTAGGCAACGTTTTCGAAGATCGTTTTAGGAAAAGGGTTCGGTTTCTGGAATACCATACCTACATTCTTACGAAGCTGGTCCACTTTCTCTCCCTTATCATAAATATTACGGTTGTCGATCAGGATATTGCCGGTCATACGAGTATCGGGGATCAGGTCGTTCATACGGTTAAACAATCGCAGGAAGGTAGACTTACCGCAGCCCGACGGCCCGATAAAGGCAACGGAGGTGTTTGCTTCAATTTGCATCGAGATATTCTTTAAGGCATGGAAATCGCCATAATAGAAATCTACGTTACGGGCATCAATCTTTATCATATTCTTTTTGTTGTTTTTTATTGTTGTAGTTGTAATATATCAGTTAGTTCATTTTTACTTTCTTTGCGAAATACTTTCTCAGTGCATTGGCAAGTAAGTTGACAACTAACACGATTGCAATCAGGACCAATGCTGTTCCGTAGGCCATTCCACGGGATGCTTCGATGTCCGTACCGCTGGTTGAAATTACGTACAGATGGTAAGGCAATGCCATACATTGGTCAAAGATACTTTCCGGCAGCTGAGGCAGGAAGTAGGCGGCTACAGTGAACAGGATAGGAGCCGTCTCTCCCGACACACGTCCCACCGACAGGATCAGCCCGGTAATGATATTCGGAAAAGCCATCGGGAGTACCACTCGCCGGATAGTCTGTAACTTGGTAGCTCCCAGTGCCAGACTCCCGTGACGGAACGAGTCATCGATACTTTTCAAGGCCTCTTCCGTGGTACGGATAATCAGCGGCAACGACATCAATGCCAGTGTGAATGAACCGGCAATGATCGAGTCTCCCCACCCCAATGTAACAACAAACAGGGACATACCGAACAAACCGAACACCACTGAAGGGACACCGCTCAGATTGTTTGTCATGATACGGATGAAACGGATCAGTTTTCCGTTTGTCGCATATTCATTCATATAAATACCGCTCATGATCCCGATCGGAAAGCTGATCAGACTACTACCCAGTACCAGGTAAAGCGTACCGACGATGGCGGGATAAATCCCTCCGGCAGTCATTCCTTCTGCGGGAGCTTCCGTAAGGAAATCCCAACTGATTACTTTACCTCCTTTTATAATGATAAATCCGAGGATGAGAAAAAGAATAACGACGACCAGATAGCTAAGAAGCGTAAATATGCCGAATGCCAGTTTCTGTGAAGTCCGTTTCTTTATATCGATATTGCCTAGTTTCAGAATAGGTGCCATAACTTATTTAGATTTTTCTTTTGGATGAAATATATTCTACCGTGATACTTAATATCAGTGTGATAATGAACAGAACGGCTCCCAGCAGGAACAAAG
This sequence comes from Parabacteroides timonensis, assembly GCF_900128505.1. NCBI lineage: Bacteria > Pseudomonadati > Bacteroidota > Bacteroidia > Bacteroidales > Tannerellaceae > Parabacteroides > Parabacteroides timonensis. The sequence goes on along the minus strand of NZ_LT669941.1, from coordinate 2,921,798 downwards.
CCTGATAATGAGCGCCTCCGGCCGGAGCTTCTCCCAGTTCGGCTGCGATCGTGGCAGGGATGGTTCGTACCGGTTCAAAGAACGAGGTCGGTATGACTGCGGCATTCCCTGTTACCATCAGTACGGCCATTGTTTCGCCGATAGCCCGGCCGATACCGAGAACCACTGCTGAGGTGATACCCGAAATGGAGTAGGGAATGATTACCTTATAAATTGTTTGCCATTGGGTGGCTCCTAATGCGAGGCTAGCCTCTTTCATTGCCCGCGGTGTGGTGCGCATGGCATCTTCTGCAACGGTGATAATGGTCGGTAATGCCATGATAGCCAGAACGACACTGCCGGCAAAAGCTGTTTCTCCGACCGAAAGGTTCAGTCCTTTTTGTATCAACGGGACAATTACCACTAGTCCGAAAAAGCCATATACAACGGAAGGAATACCTGCCAGAAGTTCGATAACCGGTTTGAGTATTTCCCGGGTGCGTTTGTTGGCTATTTCAGCCAGGTAGATGGCAACTGCCATACCGAAAGGTAAAGAAAGAACGATTGCCCCGATGCTGACCAACAAGGTTCCCAATAATAACGGGATCAATCCGAAGATAGGAGCTGGTGCTGAGGTCGGGTACCATTTTGTTCCGGCAAAGAAATCGGAGAGTGAGATCTTTTCTTCTGGGAGGACTGTCCCGTCAAAAGGCTCAGCCAGATATTGTTGAGGGAAGAAAGCTATTATTCCCGGCTCTTTGCCGACCAGTTCACTGATCTTTTCGGGGACATACTGGAATTCGTCGCCCAGTTCTTCTTCACTGTAATACTGTGTCAGATCGGAAAAACGGAAAACCAGGATTTCTTCATCTTTACCGTTCACCTCTTTCCAGTTGGTTATCTTGGCATCGAAAATATCCATGATCGTTTCCGGTGAAAGATGGCTTACGTCATTCCCCTTATTCACAGCAAGTACATATCCTTCTTCCACTACCGGACTGCTGAAAAGACCGGATGCTTCTTTAAAAAGAAAAAAGACAATCAACAGGATCGTGAAACTGGTTACACTTCCGCTGATCAGGAGTCCTCCTTCTACAATTTTTTCAAAAAACTTTCTCACGTCATTTACCTGTTTGTTCTGAGTGCAAAGTAAGGTAACATGTATTAAGAACAGGTTAAGGCGCTTTGAAGTAAATGTTACATTGGTGTTGCAAAAATGTTACACATGGAATGAGCGGAATAAAAAAGCCGGACTACGCAAAGCCCGGCTTCTTGACAGATCATATTATTCTATTACAGGTCTGTCGTCATCAGTAGAATCATCATTATCAGAAGTGCTGTCTTTTTCATTGAAGATTACTTCAATTTCATCCAGCATCTTCTTTAAATCAGTACAAGGAATGAAACGTAACTTCATCCGATAGATAGAATCTGCATTAGCCTCACTTTCCACGAGGCTGCTTTTAGCATTAAAGGTAGGAACATAGGTGCCAATACCTTCTACTCGAACCGCATGCCCCTGAAGGATATACGTTCGCATGGATACAGCCAAAGCATCCAGGGTGGCGACTACATTGCCTTTATTAACACCAGATACTAATGCGATTTGCTCGCACAGATCTTTAAACGGTACGACTGCACCCCGATCGGGAGTGACTACGTACTTCTCAGTCTTCGTCTTATCAAAACCGAAGGCTTTTTTAATGCGTCTAAATTTTAACGCCATAATTTGATATATTTTATGTGGAACCAACATGATCTCCACAATGCAAACATACTACAAGTTTATTACAATAACAAATTTGTTTTGTGTAAAAGGTGAGATATTTTTCATTGAATTTAATGCGTTGATATATAACATATTGATGATTTTGATTTTCTCTTCCTTTAGTTGTGATAGTAGTTGTAGTAATAGTTTTATTATGAAGATAAACAACAATATCACCTGTACTTAAAACATGACCTTACATAGGATCAATAGTAATAGCTTTAGTCTTTGTTACAGTAGTAAAAGCAACCTTGTTTTCACTATGAAGAGTATCTTTATGTAGATTGTGGGCAAAAAACAAGCGGGTACGACTTTCGACGCACCCGCTTGTTTTGTAAATCGGATCTCCCTTTAAAACTCGGCTCCAATTTTTATGGAGATACCATTGATGTTATCTCCTTCGTCTTGCTGGAATGAATACCCTAAAGAGAGATTCAAGGCAAATGTTTCCGAAAGCATATATTTCACACCGACGGAAGGAGCAGCATATAATCCTCCACCCCGAAACTCACCATCTGCCACGAACGTGTATCCTCCTTTCAGACCGATGAAAGGAACGATGGATCCTTGCATGAGATTACCCCTTAGGTCTAGGAACAAGGGGATAAAGGGAATGTTTTCTCCATTCCACCACATATCCATATAATAATGGATTCCAACTCCTATGCCGGTAAAGAAGTAGGGGGTAAACTGACGTCCGTGCGAAGTGGTCAGCTCCAGCCTGTCCGCACCGGAATCGCCTAACCCTTTTGTAAAGCCGAAATCCACGAACCCCCGGTAACCGGTGATGTCGCCTGCCGGAGCCAATGCGCTTGTTGTCCGTTTCGTTTGTATCCGGCTCTCCTTCGTGATCTTCTCCACTTCGTCCATTCGATAAACAAAGATGCTCCCGTCTGCTGTCTGAATTTTCAAGGACCGGCCGACGACTTGCTCGATAATCGTGCCCCGTATCATGCTGCCGTTTTTCAGGTAGACGACTTCCTGGAGAGGGTTTTGAGAGTGAGCTGCGTTTCCCCCTGCAAACAAAACAAGGAAGAATAATAGAATAAAACGTTTCATGTCGTTATTTTTTAAGAGTTATGTTTTTTTTCGACAACATCCGAATACTTTACAATTCCGTCTTTGAATAAAAAAGTTTTAAGAAAGTGATACAGTTCTTCTTGCATACTTGTTTCCAACAACGGAGATATAAAAACTGATTCAATCAATACGTTCGAATCAACCTTTAATGTTTTAGCCGCAGCGTTGGACGACAATATCCCTAAGCGAAGTTCTTTTTCTTCTTTATAAGAAATATACTTCGTAAACAAGGTGTGCCTATGGTCATTCGATAAAAGCAGCTTCTCTTCATACTGTACCTTAGAAATATAAACAGGTTCTTCCGGAACTTCCTGAATCGAATCGATCAAAGATTGAAGAGTTGTTTGAATGGCAATTCCACAAGGCCCATCTAAGTAGCTTTTCCACAAAAGATAATTTTCGTGGTCAGATACACTCCAGCAACTGACAAAAGCATTTGGCTTTGTTGTTGTCTCAGGAATATTTTCGTTTTCTCCTACAACTTGAAAAGCCAAGAATGGATTTACATGTCGTTTATCTCCTTTTTGATAGACTCTAATTCCCATTTCCCTTTTATCACCCATTTTATTCCTGTTAGGAAAGTACAAAGAACCACGCCACAAAGAAAAGAATTTGCACAAATCCATGTATCGCCAGATTTTTATTTCTGACAAGGGGCGATCTGTATATAAGTCTTTATGAACAAATATATTGTCTTGTTCTTGTATAAAGCAGGAAATGTCCATAATTATAAATTATTAAAACGGTATATTATTCTTCTATAGTAGCTTTATGAACCCACATTCCACAGGGTAGATATTTGGGGTATTCAACTGCAGAACCACTTTGTCCCCCTTTTTCATAAATACCTTTACTGCCTTTAGGTACATATAAAGTATCACAGGTTACATATTGAGGATTATTTATATCTAAAGGATATTTGAAAACGGGGGGAGTTTTTGAACGCATGTGAACAGATTTAGCACTTCCAAAAGCTCTATAACCTATCTCTTTTACATTTTCCAAAATAACTATCTTATCACCAGGAGCAAGCAAAGCCTCTTCCCCTATCTTCGTTAAATTTGTAGCCAATGAAAGATCCGGCCGTGTTTTTATTTCCTTAAAAGCACTTTTCCCTATTTCTACAACATTCTTTAAATCTTCCGCTTTTATTTCCAAGTCATGTTGCCATGTAAAAGCATAATCTCTTATATATTTAGCATCAGGCATAGATACTTTTTTTAGAGAACCATTTGTTATCAAGGAATTTATTTCTTCAACCCCATTTAATTCAAGATATTCTATACTTGTTCCTGAAAAAGCATTTGTTAAAAGGATCACATTACCCGATGTTTTTACTTTCTTCAATGTTGCTTGTAAAGAGCTAAAAGCTTGTTTTTCAATCTTATTTAGACTTGAAGGGAAATTAAGCTCAACCCAACTTTCGCCTTTTTCTGCAAATCTTGCACTCTCAAAAGCACTTTCTCTGATTTCTTGTAAGCCTTCGCTTAGTAAATTTGATATATCGTATATTAAACGACCTCCCCCAAAAGCTTCAGCCTCTATAACTTCTATGTTTTTAGGGTATTTTACATAAAAACAACTACATAAATCCCCAGCTATTGGATACAAATGATTTGCTAAATAAATTTCTCCTTTGAAAGTAGATTCTACAAATTGAGTTTCAGAAAGATCCAGAATGGGGTAAAGGTCACCACCAGCTATAGATTCCACATCTTTCACTCTCCAATTATATCCAAAATCAGCTTTAGCATTCTTCAGATATTCGATATCCTCCATGCTCAACTTGCCTTTTACTATCAGGGTATCTATCGATATGACATTTACAGTCTCTTCTTTCATTTCGAAATTAGGAAGTTGTTCCTCAAACAATTGCCCAAATGTTCCGGGATTTTCAACGTTAACAATCATAGTTTTTGATTTCACCCCTTCATTACCACCACCCGGTTTATCGGGTGTCGGTTCATCTCCATCACTACCACAAGAACTAAAGCCTACTAAGCAAGCCAACATGCTTGCCATCAAATAACGTATTTTCATATCGCTATACAGTTTTCGCCCTCCAGCTCCCCAACCGGACCGTTCTAAAAATAAATTTCATAATAGTACATATAAAAAAAGAGCGTGGGAACTGTACCTGTTACTTATCCCACAACTCCAGGCCTTCGCATTGCCTATCAAAAAGAGGATAAGCAACGCAGAAGCCCACGCCGATATGTATATAGCCTCATCTGTCCATTCGGAACATATGAAGTATATGTGTACACATCCCGTAGACATCTACCGCTGCCCTGTCTCCTCTTTTTGATCTCAAAGTTGCGAAGTTTGGAGTCATAGAAGACAAGACGTCAAGTAAACGCCTTTTTCATATATGTCTGTCGCCCACCCTTTCAAATCGGCGTGGGTGACAGGGGCAAAGATACATCTTTTTGGATTTCTATCCTATTGTGATATATATATTTTGATGAAGTTCTTATTATGTATAGGGAAGTTGTTTGAAAGGAGTCTTGCGGTTACTTACTGGTAGTGCGAAAACTACTTACTGAGTAGACCATCGTCTACTCGATAAGTAAGCATACCCTCTACTTATTAAGTAGACGACTCTCTACTTAGTAAGTAACTTTTGACGTACTTATTATGTTGTTAAAAGACTTTTTCGTCATGTGTTGCCTGTTTTTAGAATATAAACCTGTATATTTGCCACAAACTTAAAAACTTAATAACCTATTTTTATCATGAATAAATTTCTTTCGTACGGAGTGTTTGCGTTCACAGCCTTGTTGGCTTCTTGTGATTCGCAACCCAAACAGGAACCTATCGCGGATGTAATCGACCGTGGTCTGAAGGCCTCGACTGAACAAGCTCTTTTAATGGCAAAAGACCTGGAGTACCAGGAAGGCCGTCTGCCGAAAGCGATCAACAAAGAGGGAACGCTTGAAACCAGCGACTATAGCTGGTGGTGCAGCGGTTTCTTCCCGGGTGAGTTGTGGTATCTGTACGAGAACAATCCGACACCGGAACTGAAAAAGTATGCGGAAATGTATACCGATCGTGTAGAGGAAGTGAAAAATATCACTTACAGCCATGATGTCGGTTTTATGTTGTATTGCAGCTATGGTAACGGATACCGACTGACCGGAAAGCCGGAATATAAAGATGTGATGCTGACCGGAGCGAATTCGCTGGCAACTCGCTATGACGAACGCGTAGGAGCCATCCGTTCCTGGGACTTCAATAAAAAGATATGGCAATTTCCGGTGATTATCGATAATATGATGAACCTGGAATTTTTCAGCTGGGCATCGAAAGCATCCGGTGACGACCGTTTCCGTAAGATGGCCATTTCCCATGCCGATAAAACAATGAACAATCATTTCCGTGATGATTATAGCTGTTATCATGTGGTGTCTTATGATACGATAACCGGTGTTCCTCATAAAAAACAGACGCATCAGGGAGCTGCCGACGAGTCTGCATGGGCTCGCGGACAGGCGTGGGCTTTGTATGGCTTTACCATGATGTACCGTGAAACAGGAAAGCCTGAATATCTGGAGCAGGCAAAACATGTCGCTGCATTCATTATGAACCATCCGAATATGCCGGCTGATAAAGTGCCGTATTGGGACTTCGATGCTCCGGGGATTCCGAATGTACCGAGAGATGCCTCTGCCGCAGCTATTATGGCATCGGCTTTGATCGAACTGAGCCGGCTGGATAAGAGTGCGGAAGCTAAGAGCTATCTTGATTTTGCAGAACAGCAGGTCCGCTCGCTGACAAGTCCGGAATACCTGGCTGCAAAAGGTACCAATTGTAATTTCGCTTTGATGCATTCTACCGGTAATTTTCCCGGTAACAGCGAAGTAGACGTGCCTTTGAGTTATGCCGACTATTATTATGTGGAAGCATTGATGCGTTTAAAAAAACTAACAGATAAATAAGACCCTATGACTAATCTGATAAAAACAACCGCTTTTTTAGTATGTTTCCTGTGCCTATCTTTCCATGGTAAAGCACAGCAGAGCGGAGTGGGAGACCGTGCTTTTTGGGTAGAAACATTGACCCGTATTGCGGATCCGGTATTGACGAACCTGAGCAACAATACGCTTAAAAAGAATATGCCTTACGAATCTCTGTCGAAAGACAGGAGTGATTTTGCTCACTTGGAAGCTGTAGGCCGTCTGATCTGCGGTATTTCCCCATGGTTGGAATTGGGGCCGGATAATACACCCGAAGGTCAGTTGCGTGATAAATATATCAAACTGGCTGTAAAAGGTCTGAAGAATGCTGTGAATCCGGAATCTCCCGACTATCTGGTGTTTGGAAAACCTTATCAGCCTTTGGTGGATGCCGCTTTTTTGGCACAGGGTCTCTTGCGTGCAAGAACGCAATTGTGGGATAATTTGGATCCACAGGCAAAAGAATGGATGATCACAGAGTTTAAACGCAGTCGTTCTATTAAGCCTTGGGAGAATAACTGGCTGTTGTTCGCGTCTATGGTTGAGGCTGCCCTGTTGGAGTTTACAGGTGAATGTGATATGGATCGTCTGACATATGGTGTTAAAAAATTCCGTGATGATTGGTATAAAGGAGATGCACTGTATGGTGACGGACCGGCTTTCCACATGGACTACTACAATAGTTTTGTGATCCACCCGATGCTGACAGATGTATTGCTGATCATGAAAAAACATAATCTGGAAGGTGCGGATTTTGCTGAAAAACAGTTACCTCGCCTGACCCGTTATGCTGAACAGCTGGAACGTTTTATCTCTCCGGAAGGAACTTTCCCGGTAGTGGGCCGTTCCATCGTTTACCGCTTTGGAGCATTCCACGCATTGGCACAGGCTAGTTTGATGCAGGTATTGCCGGAACGGGTGAAACCGGCGCAGGTGCGTTGTGCGATGACTGCTGTGATCCGCAACCAGATGAAGTCGCCGAAGAACTTTGATTCAAACGGTTGGTTGCGTGTCGGTTTTACCGGAGAACAAATCGATATGTCAGAGTCTTATATAAATACGGGGAGTGTCTATTTATGTTCTGTAGGTTTGTTGGCGCTGGGATTGCCTGCTTCCAACGAATTTTGGTCGGCTCCTTATACGGAGTGGACGAACCTGCGTGCCTGGAAAGGTGAGAGTGATGTAAAAGCCGATCATGCGCTTAAGTAATTGAAAATGGAGAATTGAAAATTGAAAATTAAAGATAGAATAAGAAGATGAAAACAAATTATGAATTGCGTTATGCTGCGCATCCGGAAGATGCAAAGCAATATGATACGAAACGTATTCGTCGGGATTTCCTGATCGAAACGGTTTTCGCACCGAATGAAGTGAATATGGTTTATTCCATGTACGACCGAATGATCGTAGGTGGTGCTATGCCTGTCGGCGAAGTATTGAAACTGGAAGCGATCGATCCGTTGAAAGCTCCTTATTTCCTGACCCGTCGTGAAATGGGTATTTTCAGTGTAGGCGGTCCCGGTATTGTGAAAGCCGGTGATGCTACATTCGAACTGGATTTTAAAGAAGCGCTTTACCTGGGTTCGGGCGACCGTGAAGTAACTTTCGAAAGCAAGGATCCGAAGAATCCGGCTAAGTTCTACTTCAATTCTACCACGGCTCATCGTAACTATCCGGATAAGAAAGTGACGAAGGCGGATGCCGTTGTGGCTGCTATGGGGTCGCTGGAAATGTCGAACGACCGTAATATCAACAAGATGATCGTGAATCAGGTATTGCCGACCTGCCAGTTGCAGATGGGTATGACCGAACTGAAACCGGGCAGTGTCTGGAACACGATGCCGGCACACGTTCACAGCCGTCGTATGGAAGCTTATTTCTATTTCGATATCCCTGAAGATCAGGCTATCTGCCACTTTATGGGTGAGGTAGACGAAACCCGTCATATCTGGATGAAAGGCGACCAGGCTGTTTTATCTCCCGAATGGTCTATCCACAGTGCGGCTGCTACTCACAACTATACTTTTATCTGGGGTATGGGTGGTGAGAACCTCGATTATGGCGATCAGGATTTTTCTAAAATTACAGACTTAAAATAAATCGAATACTAAAATGGTAAATTTCTCATTAGAAGGAAAAGTGGCACTTGTAACAGGTGCTTCTTACGGAATTGGTTTCGCACTGGCTACTGCCTTTGCCCAGGCAGGTGCAAAGATCGTTTTCAACGATATCAAACAGGAATTGGTAGATAAAGGTCTGGCAGCTTATAAAGCGGAAGGCATCGATGCAAAAGGATATGTTTGTGATGTAACCAGCGAAGAGCAGGTAAATGCAATGGTTGCCCAGATCGAGAAAGAAGTAGGTGTGATCGATATTTTGGTAAACAATGCCGGTATTATCAAACGTATTCCGATGCATGAAATGTCGGCTGCCGAATTCCGTCAGGTGATCGATGTGGATTTGAATGCTCCGTTCATCGTTTCAAAAGCAGTTATTCCTTCCATGATCAAAAAAGGTCACGGAAAGATCATCAATATCTGCTCCATGATGAGTGAACTGGGACGTGAAACCGTTTCTGCCTATGCAGCAGCTAAGGGCGGTTTGAAGATGCTGACTCGTAATATCGCTTCCGAATACGGTCAATATAACATCCAGTGTAACGGTATCGGCCCGGGTTATATTGCTACTCCGCAGACGGCTCCGCTTCGCGAAACTCAACCGGACGGCTCACGCCATCCGTTCGATTCTTTCATTATCGCAAAGACACCGGCTGCCCGTTGGGGAACTCCGGAAGATTTGATGGGACCGGCTGTATTCCTCGCTTCCGATGCATCCGACTTCGTAAACGGACATGTATTGTATGTTGACGGCGGTATCCTGGCTTATATCGGAAAACAACCCTGATAATTTAGTATACAGTAAAGACAGTTGTCTTTATAGATAAAAAAGATTCCTTCCGGGAGAAATTCAGATTTCTTTCGGAAGGAATTTTATTTTCTACCGGATGGAACTAAAATCGGATTCCGATTACACTATGATGATTATTATAAGATAATAATTATCTTTGCATAAAAAGGAAATTGTATGACACTGATAAATAATCCATTCGTAACCAGTGGTTACATCGCTCCCGAATATTTTTGTGATCGCGAAAGGGAAACGGAAGAGTTGTCTCGTTGGCTGATCAACGAAAATAATGTGGCTATCATCTCTACCCGGCGTATGGGAAAGACCGGATTGATTCGACATTGTTTTCAATTGAATGAAATAAAGGAGAATTATTATACCTTCCTGATTGATATTTATGCGACTAAAACGCTCCGTGAGTTCGTTTTCCAGTTAGGAAAAGCGATTCTGACTACTTTAAAACCGAAAGGGCGGAAGGCATGGGAAGTGTTTGTTAATAGTTTGGTTTCTTTAAAGGCTGGCTTCTCATTGGATATGTCGGGAATGCCACAATGGAATTTGGAACTGGGAGATATCAAATCACCGGAAACGACTTTGGATGAAATCTTTCATTATCTGGCTGTATCCGATAAGCCTTGTGTTGTTGCAATCGACGAATTTCAACAGGTCGCTCAATATCCGGAAAAGAATACGGAGGCATTGCTACGTACTTATGTCCAGCATTGTAACAATGCTCATTTTATATTTGCCGGCTCACAACGTCATCTAATGGGAGAAATGTTCATTAGTCCTGCCCGTCCTTTTTATCAAAGTGTATCTATTCTACATTTGTCGGCAATCGATAAACAGAAATACATAGAGTTTGCACAACATCATTTCAGAATGGCTCAAAAGAATATTGATGTTGCAGTCATTGATTCTTTGTACGATCGTTTTGAAGGAATCACCTGGTATCTGCAAAAAATATTGAATATTCTTTTTGCAATGACTCCGAAAGGAGAGGTTTGCAATAGCGAAATGATTGAACAGGCCGTGGACTTTATTCTGGATTCATATTCCTTTACTTATTCCGAATTGCTTTATCAATTACCGGAAAAACAAAAAGAATTGATGATTGCCATTTGCAAAGAAGGAAAGGCAACGGCGCTGACTTCCGGAAAGTTTATCCATAAATATAGTTTGCCGTCGAGTAGTTCGGTTCAATCGGCACTAAAAGGATTGCTTGAAAAAGATTTTGTTACTAAAGAGGGAGCCTTTTATATGGTTTATGATCGCTTTTTCTCTTTGTGGCTAAAACGGAATTAAAAAAGCCGGGACTTATATCACTACAAATCCCGACTGTCAAAATTAATGTGTGTCTTGTAAATAATAGGTTTTTAATTAAGGCTTTATTGATTTATTGAAAAACGGAATATCCTTTTCGTTATAATGGATTCTGTTCCATCAACGGATTGGCGTCCATTTCTTGTTTCGGGATCAGGAACAGAAGTTCTTTTGCTCCTGCTTCAAAGTAACCGGCTTTGTCCCAGAATGTTTCGTTATGTCCTTTGTTGCGTCTGTCCATAGCGATATTCAAACGTTTGATATCGAACAGGCGGAAACCGTCTCCCCACAGATCGCAACGGCGTTCCATCAAAATGTGCTGGATTAAAGCTTCACCTGTTACAGTCGGTTTCTGAGCTTCCGGATCACGATTTTTAGTCAGTTCAAAAATAACATCCTGTGCCTCTGTATCTTTATTCTGACGCGCGAGAGCTTCTGCCTCGATCAGATACATTTCTCCGGATTTCATGTAGATGTAATCGTTAGTCCAGTCTCCGAAACCAGTGAATTTGTAGCCTACACGGTCCTCATCAAACAATTGTTTACGCTGATCGGTATCCGCCATATAATCAATGATCTCCGTGCTTCCTAATTTGAAACTGCCCATCGAGGCATATCCTCCGAAATTAGGGTCTACATGTGAGAAGAAAGATGCATAACTAGTCTGTTGCTCATCGATCAAAAGGGCTCCCCAAATCCATTCGCTGTCATTCGAATCATTCCATCCATTTTTATAGTTGCTGGTCAACTCGTAGCCTTGACGTGCCTTGTTTGCCATATCGGCGGCAGTAGCCCAATCACCGGTAGTCAAAGCAAAACGGGCTTTGAAACCTTGTGCCACATTCAGGTTGATATGTGATTTGTTCGGACGGGATTCGTCTGATTCGGTCAGTAATGTTATTGCCTGATCGATGTCACTGAAGATTTGTTCATAAACCTCCTGAACTGTGGAACGGGGCTTGGATTCTCCGCTGTTATCCAATACCAATGGAACTCCCAGTTGGGTATTATTTCCATTATAATCATAGCGATAAGCGAACATTTGCACTAATTGCCAATAGGAGTAAGCCCTGTAAGCATATGCCTGTCCTTTAATATTTTTGACAAGACTTTCGTTTAATGCCGCATCGGAAGCATTGTCTACGTTTGCCAGGAGCAAATTGACATTATCGATAATATCGTAATAGTAGGACCAGGCAAATTCCAAATCAGCAGAGTTGATATTCCGGTTATTCAGATATTGATACCAGGAAACGAACCAGCCATATCCACGTTCCAATTGCAGATAATCATCCGCCATGAAATCAATAATGATATCGATAGATTTTTGACCGAACCGTCCGTGATTGTCATAATAAGCATATGTGGAACGGTGAATGCCATTCAGTGCTGTTTCCGCACCATTTACCGTAGAGAACAGGTCTTCGTCTGTAACACTGTTAGTCGGAACTCTTTCCAGATAGTCCTCGCCGCATCCCGAAGCCATCAGCAGGGATGAACAGATTATAATATAGGAAAATATTTTTTTCATTGCTTGATACATGTTTTAGAATGTGACATTAATACCTAAACTTACTACGCGATTCGGCACGTATGTATAATCGGCTGTTCCGTTGAAGCTCTGTTGCGGATCCATACCTTTGCGTTTACTCAACAAGAACAGGTTATCGCCGGTCAGGAAAATCTTACAGTTCTTCATATCCAGTTTTTTCTGGATAGTTTTCGGTAACGTATAAGAAAGCGTTACGTTCTTCAGAGCCAGATAACTGGCATTTGTCAACCAACGTGAAGATGCTGCATTGGCAGCCGTATAGTTATTCTGCAAGCGGGGAACATCTGTTATGTCACCCGGTTTTTGCCAGCGGTCCAGAATATCCGTAGACCAGTGTGTACCAAATGATCCCGGATGCATCAAGCCCAGGTAATTGGAGTCGTACATCTGACCTCCGATTTGATAGCTGAAGAAAATGGATAAATCGAAGCCTTTATAACTAAAGCTGTTTGTGAAGCCACCATATAGGTCGGGTATAGCATCACCCATATAATAATAGCTGGCTGCATTCTGGTCTTTAGTTGTTTCACGACCGGTTACGTTACCTTTGTCGTCTGTAATGTCCATATAATACAATGCGCTACCGTCCGTCGGATCCACACCTGCATATTCACGCAACCAGAAATCATAAATTGAATGTCCTTCAGAAAGTTTCTTTGTCCCGTTAATGATCTCCTGTGCTTTGCCGTCAGAGTCTTTCGGCATCTTTGTGATCTTGTTTTTGAAGAATGTGGCATTCAGGTCAAGACTCCAGTGGAAATCAGTCTTTTTGAAGATATCGAATCCCAATGAAACTTCCAATCCGGTATTTCGCATGGTTCCGATGTTCTGCCACATATATTCGATACCGGTAGACTGTGGTCTCGGAGCTTTAAATAACAAGTTGCTGGATACACGGTTGAATACGTCTATTTCACCGCGAAGGAAGTCGAACATGGCAAACTCAGCACCAACATTCAAATTGGAGTTCTTTTCCCATTCCAGTTCCTTATTCAAAAGCTGGTTATGAACGGCTCCGTTCAGAGTTCCGTTGTTTTTATCATCAAACGAATATAGGCTCTGCCATCCGAAATAGATCGGATCTCCCCATTCGTCCAGGATATTGTCGTTACCTTGCTGTCCGTAAGAAGCTTTCAGTTTTAGGTTGTCGATCCAATGGATATCTTTGATGAAATCTTCTTCACTCAAGCGCCAGGAAGCTCCCAATGACCAGAATGTACCCCAACGGGCATCTTTGTAAAAACGTGAGGTTCCGTCGTAACGGAATGAACCGGACAAATAGTACTTATTGGCATAATCATAATTTGCCTGGAACAGATAACCTTCCAAACTGTATTCGTTCGTGTAAGAAGTAGAACCTTCCGCTACGGAACCGGCAACGATTTCTGTTGTCGGAACTGTAAAACCTGTACGGGTAGCTTCCAGATAACGGTATGTATACATATAGTTTTCATGTCCTCCCAGCAAAGCCAAATTATGGTTCCCGAATGATTTGTTCCAGGTCAGGATCTGGTTGAATGTATATGAATTCTTTTTGATATAGTTCTTGGTAGAACGTCCGGATACACCTTCTGCATCACCATACATATTATTCTGGTAAGTCGTTTTGTAGTCATTACTGATATCTGTATTACCGGAAATTTTCAAAGTGAAATCTTTCAGGAATTTAATTTCTGCAGATACACGAGCGGAAATCATGTTACGTTCCGTAGAGCGGTCATCGAGCGGTAAGGTAACCATCAGGTTTGAATTGGGTGCATATTGGCGTGTATGGCCGTCCCAGGCATAAGGAGAATTACCTCCACCCATATCATACATAATATCACCGTTCGCATTTCTGACGATTTGTCCATTGCCGTCATATTGATAGATCGGATAAATCGGAGCCATCATACGTCCATAATAGAACGGATTGGTTGTGTAAGAACCTTCTGCCAGGAAACCGTTTTGCTTGGAAGTCGCACCGGATAAACCTGCATCGACTTTCAACCACGAATTAATTTGGCTCGTTAATCCGACGCGTCCGGTGAAGCGTTCGAAATCAGACCATTTGACCATTCCTTCTTCATTTGTATAGGACGCAGAAGCAAAAAATGTAGAATTCTGTCCACCTCCATTTACGGAGACATTATATTCCTGACGTAAAGCCGTACGTGATAACTCTTTATTCCAGTCGTCATTATATAACAGACGGGCGTTAGGATTCAGCTTTCCATCTGCCCCAATCAACTGGTCGTTTGCTACGTTATAGCTATTATATCCTCCTAATTTACCAACGATACCATTTTTATCGCCTCCGCTAGCCGTTGCAGCAGCTTGTTCGGGTGTATATCCATTGTTGTTTACCAATGCATTACGCCAGCCTTCCCACATTAATTCATAGTATTCTCCTGTGCTTACACGGTTGTATTCTGGAATTGCACGTGAAACGACACCTAAATTAACTTTTGCATTCAACTGTACTTTTCCGGAGGTTCCTTTCTTGGTCGTGATCATAACTACGCCATTTGCGCCGCGGGCTCCATACAAAGCAGCTGAAGTGGCGTCTTTCAATACTGTGATACTGGAAATATCTTCTGTATTGATCGTACTGATATCACCATCGAACGGTGCACCGTCTACAACATATAACGGATCGTTCGATGCATTTACTGAGCCAACGCCACGGATTTGGATTTTAGCATTATCTCCCGGCATACCGGTACTTCCCGTAACCTGAATACCCGGAGCTGCACCTTCTAAAGCTTTTGTCAATGAAGCAGCCTGAAGATTTTCCAGTTTTTCAGTTTTGATATTTGCAGCGGAACCTGTAAATGAAGATTTTTTGGCTGTTCCGTAAGCAACGATCATAACTTCGTCTAACTCGGTTGAAGCTGTGTTCAACACGACATGCATAATGTTTTGAACCGGAACTTCTTTTCCAACCATTCCAACATAAGAAAACATGAGAGTCTTTGTGGTGTTGGGAACTTCCAATGAAAAGGCACCGTTATGATCCGATACTGTGCCGATAGTTGTACCTTTCACTATTACAGAAGCACCAATAATGGGTTCATTGTCTTCTGCGGAAATAATGGTACCTGTTACTTGCCTCGTCTGAGCAATCACCATACTGATTCCTATAAATAGGAATAGCATTGCTAAAGTTAACTTTTTCATCATAGACATTTTATTAGGTTAATAAAAATATATTTTACCAGAGTCTTTGAAGAACTATGTCTATAAATCAATGTTATAATACCAATTTGCGAGATGAGCAAAATGTTACCCAAAATGTTTGTTTTTGATCAGTAAGACATCATAGGAGAGAATATCTACCATCGTCTGACGATAGTACGGTTTACAATTTGACTTTTTACAATTCGTTTTTCTCATTGTACAATAAAAATATCCATATCGAAAAAAGAGCTATTAGCCGGTATGAGGATTTTTTTTCATGATAATATTTCTTTTTGCATAAAAATAAATTGTAATTATGATATATTTGTTTAAATTGCACAGCTTTTCATAGTGAATTTAAAAATGACTATGGAAAAATAGCAGTTACAACCTTAAATTCTTACTAGTTTGAGCAAAGAATGATTCAGTTCATATTAAATTCAAGATTTAGTCGATATAAGCTGAATATTACTTAAAAATAACTGTTAGCACGATTGTAAACATACAGAGTTCTTCAAAGACTTTGTCACTGGTTTTGTGTATACTCTTCTTTATCTTTTAGTATTAATGACTTCACATCAACAAAAACATCGGATACAAGCGTTTTCGTAGAGGCGGGAGATTAGCAGTAGATAAATTATTTGCTCGCAAGTACCTGCGGATGATGAAAATCCTGGTTTGTGGTTTAAATGGGTTGGATTATTGTTGTCTGTTAGTGAATTATTTATGTTGATAAATTTATACAACTCTCCGTTATAATTTTTAATACATACGAATTTGTTACGGTATAAAGTCGGTATATCATCTTTTTACTTTGAATATGCAATAGCTAAATTTGCTAATGAAAACTCGTTTTAAACGAAGCATAATCTCGTTTAAAACGAGATTTAGGCCGGCTGCAGTTGAAAATGGGGCAAAAAAATCCCGAAATGTTTTCACTTCGGGATTTCTTGTATTATATAAGGTAGCAATTACTTGTTGTACTTGCTCCAGTCTACATTGTGCATGTCGCCGCTGGCTGCCAGTTCTTCGTGGAAAGCGAAGCAACATTTCAGGTTCTGCGGAGTATGACCTTTCACACCCATTGCCAGATATTCTTTCAATAACGGTTGGTAATCCGGGTGAACACAATTGTCGATAATGCAGTTAGCGCGTTCGATCGGAGATTTTCCACGCAGGTCGGCTACGCCATATTCAGAGATGATAATCTTTACCGAATGTTCGCTGTGATCCAGGTGAGACACCATCGGAACGAACGCACTGATCTTACCGTCTTTGGCTGTAGAAGGAGTGGTGAAGATAGACAACATCGCTGAACGAGTAAAGTCACCAGATCCACCGATACCATTCATCATTCTTGTTCCTGATACATGAGTAGAGTTGATATTACCGAAGATATCGGCTTCCAGAGCCGTATTGATTGCGATCAATCCAAGACGACGAGCCACTTCCGGATTGTTAGAGATTTCTTGCGGACGAAGAAGAATCTTGTCTTTGAAGAAATCGAGGTTACCGTAAATTTCACGGATTACTTCATTACTTACAGACAAAGAGCAACCGCTGGCAAATTTAACGCGACCTTCTTTCATCAGGCTGATAACAGCATCTTGGATAACCTCAGTATATACATTGAATGCCGGAATTTCTTCGTTAGCTCCCATACAGCCTAAAACAGCATTGGCAACGTTGCCTACACCGCTCTGCAGAGGAACGAATTCTTTCGGCAGACGGCCGGCTTTGATTTCGCTCACCAGGAAGTCGGCAACATTCTTACCGATAGCCATTGTGACGTCATCTAGCGGAGAGAACTTACCGCCTTCGTTCGGTTCTTCTGTTTTAACGATACCGACGATCTTGGCAGGATCAACCTTTACGTAAGGAGTCCCGATACGGTCTGACGGAGTATAAACAGGAATTTCACGGCGATAAGGAGGATCTGCCGGTTCATAAATATCATGCATGCCGCGAATCTCTTTCGGGTGGCGACTGTTCAATTCGATAATGATACGGTCAGCCATCCGGCATATAGTCGGCAGGATACCAACACCGCTGGTAGGAACAATTTCACCGTCTTCCGTTACATCGGCAGCTTCGACGATCGCTACATCGATTTTTCCAAGGAAACCGTAACGCAGGTCCTGTGCCAGTTCAGAAAGGTGCATATCGTAATATTGCGCTCCGTGTGAATTCAACAGTGCGCGGAGGTCTTTATTTGACTGATATGGAGTACGGAACTTGATTGCATTTGCACGTGCCAGTTCGCCGTCTAGTTTATCGCCTGTAGAAGCGCCGGTAAACATACCGATCTGGAAAGGATTACCTTTTTCGTGTTCTTCCATCGCTTTTTTGGCAATGGCTCCCGGAACGACTTTCGGACATCCGGCAGGGGTGAAACCACTGAATCCTACGTTATCGTCGTGATGTACGAACGAAGCAGCTTCTTCAGCTGTGATGAATTTTAAAGCCATGATATTATTTTTTATTAGATAAATACTTATAAGTCAGCTAAACGGCTGCAAAGGTATTAAAAAAGAAAATAGATCAATACTTGCGGTTAAGTATTTCTGAGTAAATAACAGCTTTTCTTAACTCTTCAGCGTTATTGAACTCAATATCCTCTAAAAGGGCATGTTCCTCTTCGGTCGGAAAATTCATGATCGGGGATGAACTGACTTTAGGTTTGTGGATTTCCTGTTCCGCAGCCAGGAAAGGATTAGGTTGCCGTATCTCTTTTTTCTTTTTCTTATTTTCTTTCTTTTCAGGAGGAGTGGTTACCTCTTCCAGTATTTCCCAAAAACCTTTGCCAGAAGGAGTATGCACCTCTTTAGCCGGCTCGTATTCAGGTTGTCCCAGCACCTGAGTCGGGCGTTTTTTCTTGTTCTTTGAACTGAATAAACCGCTCACTGCTGCAACTATCAGGAAAACAATATATATCCAATCGCCCAGGTTATCCATAACTTTGATTATTTTTGCACTCCAAATGTACGAAGATTTATTGAATAGTGAAAGAGGAGAGAATTATAAAGGGTATAAAAGTAAATAAGGGTAACTTCACAGCCACCCTTATTCGATTTAACCAAAACCTTAACTATGAAAAAATTTACGTTTTTCGTATGCAAATATAATTGGCGAATTTGAACTGTGCAAGCCTTTGGCGGTTTATTTTTATAGAATACATGTATTTAAATTTTATTAACGGAAACAAAATGACGAATCAGGAAAATGGCGCAGACTTAAAATCTGCAGCCGGAAATGAGGAGAAAAAGTTGTTCATCGAGACCTACGGGTGCCAGATGAATGTAGCAGACAGTGAGGTGGTAGCTTCCATCATGAAAATGGACGGATATGTTATGACCGACAAGATTGAAGAAGCGGATGCGGTTTTTGTAAATACCTGTTCGGTACGCGATAATGCAGAACAGAAAATTTACGGACGGCTTCAGTATTTTCAGTCTCTGAAACGGAAAAAGAAATCACTGATCGTAGGCGTGCTGGGATGTATGGCCGAACGGGTGAAAGAGGAACTGATCAATGTGCATCATGCCGATCTGGTAGTAGGTCCGGATTCTTATATGGATCTGCCTAACCTGGTAGGTGCTGTCGAACATGGGGAAAAAGCGATCAATGTCGAACTTTCTACCCAGGAAACCTATAAAGATGTGATGCCCCTGAAGTTGGGTGGTGTGCATATCTCCGGTTTTGTGTCGATCATGCGCGGTTGCAATAATTTTTGTACGTATTGTATCGTGCCTTATACCCGTGGACGTGAACGTAGCCGCGATGTGGAAAGTATCCTGAATGAAATAAGGGATATGCGTGACAAAGGTTTTAAAGAGGTGACATTGCTCGGACAGAATGTGAATTCGTATGCTTTCGAAAAAGACGGTGAAACGGTTACTTTCCCTATGCTGCTGGAACGTGTGGCCGAGGAGGCCCCGGATATGCGTATCCGCTTTGTGACCTCTCATCCAAAAGATATGAGTGACGATACACTTCGTGTGATAGCCGCCCATAATAATATATGTAAGTACATACATCTGCCGGCCCAGTCGGGTAGCTCGAAGATCCTGAAAGTGATGAACCGTAAATATACCCGTGAATGGTATCTCGATCGTATCGCTGCTATTCGCCGTATCGTTCCGGAAGCTTCGATTGCAACCGATCTGTTCTGTGGTTTTCATTCGGAAACGGAAGAAGATTATGAAGAAACACTTTCCTTGATGCGCGAAGTCAGATATGACGCTGCTTTCCTGTTCAAATATTCTGAACGTCCCGGAACCTATGCGGCCAAACATCTTCCCGATACGGTATCGGAAGAAGAAAAAGTACGTCGCTTGCAGGGGATGATCGATTTACAGAACCAGCTGTCGGAAGAAAGTAACCTGCGTGATATAGGAAAAGAGTTTGAGGTTCTGATCGAAGGTTTCTCCAAACGCTCGCGCGAACAGTTGTTCGGGCGTACCAGTCAGAATAAAGTGGTTATTTTCGATAAGAAAAACTATAAAGTCGGACAATTTGTGAAGGTAAGGATCAACAGAGCCTCTTCGGCAACATTATTCGGCGAACCGGTAGAATGATGAGTGCGAACCGGCAGGTTTAGAAATGGTTAAATAATTATAATCTGCCGGCTGTCTCGCAATTTATTCGTTCTTTTGCAGAAAAATTGGGAGGTATGCGCTCTGTGCGTATCTCCTTAATTTGTTGAATAATAATAAGGGTACGTCTGATGGCTGAAAATAATAAGGTTAGCTCGGTTTCTTTTTTTAATTCTCGTCTCACTTCCATTATCAGTATAGCGCTGGTGCTGTTTCTGCTAGGGTTGATTTTGCTGATGGGGCTACTGGGGAATCAGTTATCGGTTTATGTGAAGGAAAATATTTCATTTTCCATAGTTTTGAAAGATAATCAGAAAGAGGCCGACATTAAAAAAATGCAGAAAAGCCTGGACGCACTTCCTTTTATCAAGTCTACCGAATACATATCTAAAGAACAAGCCGCGAAGGAACTCGAAGAAGAGTTAGGCGAAAATCCTGAAACATTTCTTGGCTTTAATCCCCTTCAGGCTTCGATCGAGGTAAAACTGCATTCCGAATATGCCAATCCGGACAGCCTGCAGCATATAGAAAAGAAAATAAAAACATATACATCTGTATCCGACCTGCTTTACCGTAAAGACATGATGCAGATGGTAAACGATAATATGAAACGCCTGAGCATTATCCTGCTCACACTGGCCGTTATGCTGATGGCCATATCATTTGTACTGATCAGTAACACAATCCGGTTATTGATCTATTCAAAGCGTTTTTTGATCCATACAATGAAATTGGTAGGTGCTACTTCCGGCTTTATACGCCGGCCTTTTGTCCGTTATAATGTGGTAAGTGGTATTTTTGCTTCTATCCTTGCAATATTGATGCTGACAGGTTCGTTATATTATTTACAACACGAGTTGGACGGCTTTATTCAATTATTGGATATGAAGGCTTTACTGGTGGTTTATGCCGCAGTATTCCTACTGGGTATACTGTTATCCATTACGGCTACCATTTTTGCTGTAAACAAGTACCTCCGTATGGGTGTTGATAAGTTGTATTACATTTAAAATAAACAAAGAGAGATGGCTAAAAGAGATTTTGCATTCGGTAAAGAAAATTTTATTCTGATTGCAGTTGCTGTAGCAGTAATCATTATTGGTTTTATGTTGATGAGTGGTGGTGGATCAGGTGATGCAACCAGTTTTAATCCGGAAATATTCAGTACACGACGTATTGTTGTTGCGCCGGTGGTAACTGTGATCGGTTTCGGTCTGATGATTGTAGGAATCCTGAAGAACAGTAAAGGTAAAGAAGTAGCCGAATGAGTTGGTTAGAGGCCTTAGTGCTGGGAATCGTACAGGGACTGACGGAGTATCTTCCTGTAAGCAGCAGCGGTCATCTGGCAATCGGATCGGCCCTGTTTGGAATTGAAGGAGAAGATAATTTGACATTTACGATCGTAGTCCATGTGGCTACGGTACTTAGTACATTAGTGATACTCTGGAAAGAGATCGAATGGATATTCCGCGGGTTATTCAAATTTGAGATGAATAGCGAAACACGTTATGCGATCAATATCCTGATCTCGATGATACCGGTCGGTATCGTGGGAGTATTTTTCAAAGATAAAGTCGAAGCAATCTTCGGCTCGGGTTTGCTTATCGTCGGTTGTATGCTGCTGGTAACAGCTGCTTTACTGGCATTCTCTTATTATGCAAAGCCGCGGCAGAAAGAAAATATTTCGATGAAAGACGCTTTTATTATCGGTCTGTCACAGGCTTGTGCAGTCTTGCCGGGACTATCACGTTCGGGTACAACGATTGCTACGGGTTTATTGTTGGGTAATAATAAGGCGAAACTGGCCCAGTTTTCTTTCCTGATGGTGATCCCTCCGATTTTGGGTGAAGCCTTATTGGATGTATTGAAGATGGTTAAGGGTGAAGACGTGGCCGGAGATATTCCGACACTTTCACTGGTCGTAGGTTTTGTAGCGGCTTTCCTTTCCGGTTGTCTGGCTTGTAAGTGGATGATCAATATCGTGAAAAAAGGGAAGTTGATCTACTTTGCTATTTATTGTGCAATAGCGGGTTTGATTACTATTGCATGTACATTGATGAAATAATATAGAATGGATTTTATAGCAGGAGAGGTTTTATATTTTAACAAACCGCTGACATGGACGTCGTTCGATCTGGTGAACAAGTTCCGGTATAAGTTGTCGCGGAAGCTGAAAGTAAAAAAGATAAAGGTCGGACATGCCGGAACGCTTGATCCGTTGGCTACCGGGGTAATGATCGTTTGTACCGGGAAAGCGACCAAAAGGATCGATGAATTCCAGTATCAGACCAAAGAATACGTTGCAACGCTGAAACTGGGTGAGACAACGCCTTCTTTCGACCTGGAAAAAGAGATAGATGCTGTATATCCGACAGAACATATAACCCGGGAGATGGTAGAAGAGGTACTGAATTCGTTTGTAGGTACCATCCAACAGATCCCCCCGGTTTTTTCTGCTTGTAAAGTGGATGGGAAGCGTGCTTATGAATTGGCGCGCAAAGGTGAAGAAGTGGAGTTGAAGTCGAAGACATTGGTGATCGACGAAATGGAGTTACTGGAATGTAACCTGCCGGTCATTAAGATCCGTGTGGTGTGTAGCAAAGGTACTTATATCCGTGCTTTGGCCCGTGATATCGGTACGGCCTTACATTCGGGAGCTCATCTGATCGGGTTGGAACGTACCCGGATCGGAGATATAACATTGGATAAATGCATGAATCCGGAAGAGATAGATGCCTTTCTGGATGAGGCGGTAGGAGATTGTCCGGCTGGTGAAGTTGGGTCTGTGTCCTCTGACAAATGATAAGAATAAAAAGAAAATAAATAAAGTAACATTATGAAGCTGTCTAAATTCAAATTTAATTTACCGGAGGATTTGATCGCTCTTCATCCTGCAAAGAACAGGGATGAATCCCGTATGATGGTTGTTAATCGTAACACCGGCGAAATAGAGCATAAGGTATTTAAAGACCTGTTGGACTATTTTGGAGAGAAAGATGTATTCATCTTCAATAACACGAAGGTTTTCCCTGCCCGTTTGTACGGGAATAAAGAAAAAACCGGTGCACGTATTGAAGTCTTTTTGCTGCGTGAACTGAACGAAGACCTGCGTCTTTGGGATGTATTGGTTGATCCGGCACGTAAGATACGTATCGGTAACAAACTGTATTTCGGAGAAGACGATTCGATGGTGGCTGAAGTCATTGACAATACTACTTCACGTGGCCGTACACTGCGTTTCCTGTATGACGGTAACCACGACGAATTTAAAAAAGCATTATATGCATTGGGTGAAACCCCGCTGCCAAAATATATCGACCGTCCGGTCGAACCGGATGACGAAGATCGTTACCAGAACATCTTCGCTACGGAAGAAGGTGCTGTTGTTGCTCCAGCTGCCGGTCTTCACTTCAGCCGTGAACTGATGAAACGTCTGGAAATTAAAGACTGCCGTTTTGCTTTCCTGACAGTTCATTCCGGACTGGGCAATTTCCGTGAGATCGACGTGGAAGACCTGACAAAGCATAAGATGGACTCCGAACAGATGATCGTAAACGGGGATGTTGTCGATATCGTAAACAAAGGTAAAGACGACGGACGACAGATCTGTGCCGTAGGAACCTCTGTGATGCGTGCTATTGAAACAGCAGTTAGCACAGACGGACACCTGAAAGAATTCGAAGGATGGACCAATAAGTTCATTTTCCCTCCGTATGATTTCAGTGTGGCAACCAGCATGATCACAAATTTCCACATGCCGTTGTCTACTCTTCTGATGATGACTGCTTCATTCGGTGGTTACGATTTGATTATGGATGCCTATGAAGTGGCATTGAAAGAAAAGTATCGTTTCGGTGCTTACGGTGATGCCATGCTGATCTTATAAACGTTGATTATGGCTATTGCATACCTTGCTTTAGGTACGAATATAGGAAATAAAAGACGGAATATGATAACGGCCGCCGCGCTGTTAGCTGAAAGGGTGGGAGACGTTCTCGCCCTTTCCGGTTTTTACGAAACGGAGCCTTGGGGCTTTCAGTCCGACAATACATTCCTGAATGCAGCCTTACAGCTGGAGACTTCATTGTCGCCGTTGGAGCTGCTGAAAGCAACCCAGCAGATCGAACTGGAAATGGGACGAACGCAGAAGAGTAACGGAGCATATCACGACCGTATTATCGATGTCGATATATTGCTGTATGACGATCTTATTCTACAGACTCCGGAATTGACCTTGCCGCATCCCCTAATGCATGAGCGTCTGTTTGTAATGGAGCCGTTGGCGGAGATTGCCCCTAACGTGATCCATCCGGTATTTAAGAAGTCGGTAATCTCTCTTATGTAAGTGCAACATTTTGTGCTTTCTTTCTGTTTTTCAAATGAACGAATAAAAATAAAACAATGAACGATATAGAAAAAATCCTGACAGGTGGCGGTATGGTCTTCAAGAAAAAAGCCACTGAAGAAAATACCGGAGAAAGGAAAATCAAATATTCTGATTTTCTGAAAGGTACTCATAAATCGGGTTCGGCCAAGATGAAAGCTGAATACAAGTATAAAAAAGCACTTCGTAACACAAAGAAGAAAAAATAATTTTCAATTTTCAATTTTTATTTTTCAATTATTTTGTATCTTTGCAACCGAATTGATGTGGATAGATTTGTATTGCTTGCAACCACAGGAAAAAATGCTAAAAACAAGATACTTTTCTTAGCCGTTCGGCATATATGATCCTTCCGTTATCAATTCATTATTAATAATCACTTGTCAGTGCCAGGTTCAGTCTATGGTTTTTATAACTGTCAACTGTCACTTGTCATCTGTCAACTAATTTCAAAGTAATGAGTTATTTATTCACCTCCGAATCGGTGTCCGAAGGGCACCCCGATAAAGTAGCCGATCAGATATCGGATGCTTTGCTGGATGAGTTTCTTGCTTATGACAAGAACTCGAAAGTTGCTTGCGAAACCCTTGTTACAACCGGACAGGTTGTCTTGGCTGGAGAAGTTAAATCAAGTGCTTATGTAGATGTGCAGGATGTAGCACGCAACGTGATCGAAAAGATTGGTTACACCAAGAGTGAATACCAGTTCGAAGCAAAATCATGCGGTGTGTTTTCGTCTATCCACGAACAGAGTGGAGATATTAACCGTGGTGTTGAACGCGAAGACCCTTATAACCAGGGAGCAGGCGACCAGGGTATGATGTTTGGCTATGCTACGAATGAAACTGAGAATTACATGCCTCTGGCGCTGGATCTTTCACACAGCTTGTTGTGGGAACTGGCAAAGATACGTAAGAATGAAAACGACCTGATGCCTTACCTCCGTCCGGATGCAAAGAGCCAGGTAACTATTGAATACGATGACAACGGTAAGCCGTTACGCATCGATACGATCGTTGTATCTACCCAACATGACGAATTTATCGGCCCGAAAGGCATCAGCCAGGAAGAAGCCGATATCGCCATGCAAAAGAAGATTGCAGCAGATGTAAAGAACATCCTGGTACCTCGTGTAAAGGCGCAGTATCCGGCCCACGTACAGGCTTTGTTCAACGATGATATCATTTATCATGTGAATCCGACCGGCAAGTTCGTGATCGGTGGCCCTCACGGTGATACAGGCCTGACCGGCCGTAAGATCATTGTGGATACGTATGGTGGCAAAGGTGCTCACGGTGGTGGTGCATTCTCCGGTAAAGACCCCTCAAAGGTAGACCGCTCGGCCGCTTATGCAGCTCGTCATATCGCTAAGAACCTGGTTGCAGCCGGTGTAGCCGACGAAATGCTGGTACAGGTATCTTATGCAATTGGTGTAGCCAAACCGATGAATATTTTTGTAAATACCTTCGGTCGCTCCAATGTCAAGTTTACCGACGGTGAGATTGCAGAAAAGATCTGGAACATTTTCGATATGCGTCCGAAAGCAATCGAAGAACGTCTGAAACTACGTAACCCGATCTATCTGGAAACAGCCTCTTACGGTCATATGGGACGTAAACCGGAAACAGTGACAAAAACATTCACCTCCCGTTACAACCCGAAGCCGACTGTTTGCGAAGTAGAGTTGTTTACATGGGAAAAACTGGATTATGTGGATAAAGTAAAAGAAGCATTCGGAATTTGATCTCCGGAATAAGTATAGGAAGGCGGTTATTGCATATTGTTGCAATAATCGCCTTTTTTCGTGTAATAACCAATAATTAAATGGTTTATGGAGGTTAATTGAATTATATTTTCATATATTTGGCTCCTAAGTAATCTCTAAATCTAAATCGTATGCGTAGAATTATTCAGCTTCTTTCGCTGGCCGTAATTATTTTACTGACCGCAGCCTGTAAAGAGACTTCCCCGTTTAAGTACGAGTCAGTCCCGAATGACCCCATGAAAGCACGTATCTATACGCTGGATAACGGCTTGAAAGTGTATTTGACCGTAAACAAAGAGACACCGCGTATCCAGACTTATATCGCTGTTAGGGTTGGCGGGAAGAATGACCCGGCTGAAACGACCGGGTTGGCACATTATTTTGAACATCTGATGTTCAAAGGTACTCAGAAGTTCGGTACTCAGAATTACGAACAGGAAAAACCGATGCTGGATGAAATCGAACAACTGTTTGAAGTATACCGGAAGACGACCGATGAAGCTGAACGGAAAGCTATTTATCATCAGATAGACAGCATTTCTTATGAAGCGTCGAAATATGCTATTCCGAACGAATACGATAAGCTGATGTCTGCTATCGGAGCGAACGGTACAAATGCCTATACGGGCTTCGATATGACTGTTTATACCGAAGATATCCCTTCCAACCAGATCGATAACTGGGCAAAAATCCAGGCAGACCGTTTTGAAAATAATGTGATTCGTGGTTTTCATACCGAGTTGGAGACAGTTTACGAAGAAAAGAACATGTCTTTGACCAGTGACGGACGTAAAGTCTATGAAGCCGTTTTAAATGCTCTTTTCCCGGATCATCCTTACGGAACACAGACTGTTTTAGGAACGCAGGAGAACCTGAAAAATCCGTCGATCACCAATATCAAAAATTACCATAATACCTGGTATGTGCCGAATAATATGGCGATTTGTATGTCCGGTGATTTTGATCCCGACCAGACTATTGCCATAATCAATAAATACTTTAGCCATTTGCAGCCGAATCCGAATTTGCCGGCATTACCGGTGACACACGAATCTCCTATCAAAGCTCCGGTTGTAAAGGAAGTATTGGGAGTGGATGCTGAAAATGTGACATTAGGATGGCGTTTCCCCGGTGCTGCTTCCCCTGAACAGGACTTACTGAACCTGACGAGTGAAATCATTAATAACGGAAAAGCCGGCCTGTTGGATATCGACCTGGTACAGCAGCAGAAAGTTCTTAGCTGTTATGCCGGTACTTATGATATGGCTGATTATAATGCATTCGTTATAGGCGGTCGCCCGAAACAGGGACAAACGCTTGACGAAGTGAAGGATCTTTTCCTGGCAGAGATAGATAAATTGAAAAAAGGAGAGTTCGACGAGGGACTTTTAGAGGCTGCTATCAACAACTATAAATTGATGCAGATGTATCGCCTGGATAATAATTACAGCCGTGCCGATATGTTTGTCTCTTCCTTTATTAATGGAGTAGACTGGAAAGACGAGGTCGCTCAATTGGATAGGATGAGTAAGATCACTAAACCTCAGATCGTAGAATTTGCCAATAAATATTTCGGTGATAACTATGCCGTTGTTTATAAAAGGGAAGGTAAGGACCCGAATGAAAAGAAAATCGATAAACCGAAGATCACTCCGATCGTAATGAATCGTGATAGCACAAGTGCTTTCCTGAAGGAAATACAGGCAGCAAAGGTGACACCGATCGAACCGGTATTCCTCGATTACGACAAGGATTTGCAGAAGTTGACGGCTAAGTCCGATATCCCTGTCCTCTACAAACAAAATGAGACGAACGATATATTCTCATTGATGTATGTATTCGATATGGGTAATAATAATGATAAAGCGATGGGTACCGCTTTTGAATATATGAAATATCTGGGTACATCTACCAAAAGCCTGAAAGAGATCAATGAAGAATTCTATCGCCTGGCTTGTTACTTCAGTGTCTTCCCGGGTTCCGACCGTACCTATGTGATGCTGCAGGGACTGCGTGAAAAGATGCCGCAGGCAATGGCCCTGTTTGAAGAACTGTTGGCTGATGCACAGGTCAATAAAGATACTTATGCCAACTTGGCGGATGATATATTAAAGAAGAGAGCGGATGCCAAACTGAACCAGGGTGAGAATTTCAATAAGCTGATCCAGTATGCGATCTGGGGGCCGAATTCTCCGGCAACTCATGTATTGACTACTGCCGAATTGCAGCAGATGGACCCGCAGGTGCTGGTAGACCGTATTCATAAGATAAATTCGTACGAACATTCTATCCTGTATTACGGACCGGAAAAAGCACAAGCTTTGTTGGATATTATCGAGCAATACCATAACGTACCTGCCACGTTGAACCCGCTTCCGGCTGCTGCCGACTTCAAGCAACAGGAAACGATTGAAAATAAGGTTTTACTGGCGCAGTACGATGCTAAGCAGATCTATTTCTCTGCTGTTTCCAACCGGGGGGAAAAGTTTGATCCCGCTATCCAGCCTACATTGAATATGTATAATGAATATTTCGGTGGAGGAATGAATGCAATTGTATTCCAGGAAATGCGCGAGTCACGCGGTTTGGCTTATTCGGCCGGTGCATTCCTGATCACGCCTTACAAGTTGAAATATCCGTACGTATATCGTACGTTTATCGCGACTCAAAATGATAAGATGATCGATGCAATGAAGGCATTCGACGATATTATCAATAATATGCCGGAATCGGAAAAAGCGTTCGAACTGGCAAAGGATGCATTGATTACCCGCTTACGCACCGAACGTATCACAAAATCGGATGTCTTATGGTCTTATATGAGTGCACAGGATCTGGGATT
This sequence comes from Parabacteroides timonensis, assembly GCF_900128505.1. NCBI lineage: Bacteria > Pseudomonadati > Bacteroidota > Bacteroidia > Bacteroidales > Tannerellaceae > Parabacteroides > Parabacteroides timonensis. The sequence continues at coordinate 2,892,488 of NZ_LT669941.1, read as the reverse complement.
GAATGTGGATAGTCGCAAGGAACTGTATGAAAAAGCACCTTCCATGACATTGGATGAAATTAAAGCATTCCAGGAAAAATGGGTGAAAGGTCGTAAATATACCTATTGTGTGCTTGGCGATGAAAAAGACCTGGATCTGAAATCACTCTCCGTATATGGGCCGATCACGAAACTGAGTAAAGAAGAACTGTTCGGCTACTAAAGAGTTGACGGTTGATAAGTGACAGTTGACAGATAAAAGGCCCTGCTATTGATTTTTGATCCAATAGCAGGGCCTTTTCTTGTTTCTTAAAACTGTCAACTGTAACTGCTTCACCCTTCCTCCTGGTGCATCTCCACCTCCTTGACTTTCCGGAAGAGGTCGGAGGCAAAGATAAAGTCATTCAGTGCTTTATTGTTGGAAGTGATAACCTGGTCTTTCGTTCCTTGCCATTCTTTTACCCCTTCTTTGATGAAGATGATATTTTCTCCGATATTCATAACCGAGTTCATATCGTGAGTGTTTATGACGGTGGTCATCTTATATTCGGTCGTAATATCGTGGATCAGGTCGTCTATCAACAAGGATGTTTTAGGGTCGAGGCCGGAGTTCGGTTCATCGCAGAAAAGATACTTCGGATTCAGAGCGATGGCGCGGGCAATAGCCGCACGTTTCATCATACCTCCACTGATCTCCGACGGATACAAGCGTTCCGCCTCTGAAAGGTTAACGCGTTCCAGGCAGAACATCGCCCTCCTTTCCCTTTCTTTAAAAGAGTCTTTTGAGAACATATTTAGAGGGAACATCACGTTTTCAAGAACCGTCATACTGTCGAACAGGGCCGAACCCTGAAACAACATACCCATTTCCCGGCGGAGCATGTTCAACTCTAATTTTCCCATTGAAGTCAAGTCGCGTCCATCATACAGGATCTCTCCTGAATCCGGTTTCATCAGGCCAATAATATTTTTGATCAAAACCGTTTTTCCGGAACCGCTTCGCCCAATGATGAGATTGGTCTTGCCGGTTTCAAAAACAGCACTGATGTTATTCAGTACCGTACGTCCTTCAAACGATTTCGTTATATTTTTTACTTCTATCATTGTTATGTAAGCATTAAATGGGTCATTATTACGTCTGCCAGCAAGATCATGATGCTGCTCATTACGACAGCATTCGTACTAGCCTTACCGACTTCAAGCGCACCTCCTTTTACATAATAGCCGAAATAAGCGGCTATCGATGAAATAATAAAGGCGTAGACCACGGATTTTATAATAGAATACCAAATATAGAACTCATTGAAATAGAACTGTAACCCGTATTCGAAAGAGGCGGGGGTCATTCCCGTTCCCGTTGAATGGCTGGCAGCAATACCTCCCAGCATACCGGTAAACATACTGAATACAACCAATACCGGGATAAAGATCATCAGTCCGGCAATTTTAGGCATGATCAGGAAATTAGCCGAATTCACTCCCATGATCTCCATCGCATCGATCTGCTCCGTTACACGCATAGTCCCGATCTCGGAGGCAATATTACTACCGACTTTACCCGCCAGGATCAAACACATGATAGAGGAAGAAAACTCAAGAAGGATAATTTCACGAGTCGTATATCCGATCGTAAACTTAGGAATCAGCGGAGAACTGATATTCAGTGATATCTGAATTGCGATTACCGTACCGATAAAGACTGAAATGATAATTACGATCCAAAGGGAGTCTACTCCCAGTTTGTAGATCTCTTTTATCAATTGTTTGAAGAACATGCTCCATCTGTCAGGTATTGATATGGATTTCCCCATCAACATGACATATTCTCCCATTCTATGTAATGCTTTATTCATCATTTTTTGAAGTACTTATCTGTTCCAGTCTGCAAATATAACTGAAATATGTCAACAACTGTTCACGCTTTATGATTTTATAGCTTACTAAACTGTCGACCATCCACCCGTAATTTTCAATTTTCAATTCTCAATTTTTAATTTCCTTAAGTCAGATACCTCGTACCTTCATCCATACTAGCCTGTATCGGATAAGAGAGAATGAAGCTGTTGGATTGGAAATATTTATTCAGATATCCCGGAATACGGGGCATGACCGAATTATACGACAGACCTTCTTTCCGGCTGAAAATGATCCACATGCTGTCGTCAGCTTTCACGTCCCGGAAGACAATCAGAAAATCATCCCAATCGCTGAAAGTTGTATAAGAGATTTCTCCGGCCCTTTTGGCAAACACTTTTTTTATGGCTTTTAGTGTATCGTCCGAACCGTAAAATACCACTTTGGCTCCGGTATTCTGCAACACATTCCATATCCTGTCCATGATCTGAATGAAGCCGATTTCCTTTTCCGCCTGGTCAGGAATGATGATCAAATGGCGTTTGATGGTCGAAAGCGGTTGTACTGGTTTGTAGATGAAGGTCGTTACACTGCTATGTTGTAATACGTTTTCAACGATATTTCCGAGAAAAGCTGCCGGGATGTCTTTTTCTTTGTGTAACCCCAGAACAAGGTCGGTTATTACCCGTTCCTTGACAACACTGGTGATAGCGTTGGAGATACTCAGGTCGTAGCGGAGTAACCCTTTCAGGCGTACGTCTGTGGCAGCGGCTGTGTCGACGGCTGTTTGTAACACCCGTTTGGATGATTTCAGGGCCTTTTCGTCCGAATTGTGGTTGTCTATTACCTTGAGTGCGTATAACCCGCTGGTATTGGTTTTCGATTTAACCGCCAGGCTTAGATGGACCAATTCTTCAACCGTCTCTTCATTGCTGACGGGGATCAGGATATGTTCGTCTTTCGTATCATTATCGTCGTGTGCCTCTTCAGACTCTTTCATGGCTATATTGTGTGCTCCCTTTTGAGCGGAGAAAGAGGCGATGGCACAGGTCACCAGGATCATCAGGATCGTTCCGTTCAGGACACTTTCATTCAGGAGGCGGATCGGTTCGCCTTCCGGTGTTGTTCCCAGTATGACATTATAGCCGACCATAACTGCTGCCAGGGTCGCGGCTGCCTGTGCATTGCTTAATCCGAAGATGACTCTTCGCTGGTCGACCGATAGCCGGAATGTTTTTTGCGTCAGCCATGCAGCGGCATATTTTGCAGCGGTAGCGACAACGATCATGACAATACCGACTTTTATGGTTTCGAAGCTGGTAAAGAAAGCTCTGTAATCGATAAGCATGCCGACGCTCAACAGGAAGAAAGGAATAAAAATGGCGTTACCGACAAATTCCACCCGGTTCATCAAAGGCGAACTTTGAGGGATTAGCCTGTTCAGCGCCAATCCGGCCAGGAAAGAGCCGATAATAGCTTCCATCCCTGCCAATTGTGCGAGGAAAGCACCGAAGAACACCATCGAGAGGACGAATATATATTGTGAGATATTATCATGTACCCGTTTAAAGAACCAACGTCCGATAAAAGGAAATACAAGCAATACGAACAACGCGAAAACAACGACCGATATACCGAGGCGTATCCAGAACGCATCATCCGCATTTCCCGTAGCCATGCCGACGATAATAGTCAATACTAACAGTGCCAGGGTATCGGTAATCATCGTTCCGCCGACAGTGATGCTTACCGCATTATTTTTGCTGATCCCCAGTTTACTGATGATCGGATAGGCGATCAGGGTATGTGAAGCGAACATACTGGCAAGCAATACGGATGTCTCCATACTGAATTTAAGTACCCATAACCCTACTACTGTTCCCAATATCATAGGAATAAGGAACGTGTACATTCCGAAAACGAGGCTTTTTCCGCTATTCTTCTTGAAATCTCCCATGTCGATTTCCAGCCCTGCCAGAAACATGATATAAAGTAATCCGGCTGTTCCTGATAAAATAATGCTGCTATCGCGTAAAACGAGATTAAACCCATTCGGACCGATAATGGCTCCTGCAATGATCAAGCCAAGCAGATGAGGCACCCGAAGTTTATTCAAAAGAAGCGGAGCTGCCAGTATAATAAGCAGGATCAGCAGGAATTTTAATACCGGATCTGCCAGTGGCAGGGTAAAGTCTATGTTCGAGAGTAGAATCATATTGACGGAGGTTTAGTTTATTCAATGTTTTTGTTTGACTATTTACATGTCCTGTTACATGTCCTGCATTGACAATCCTTTTATTTCCAATGTGTAATGCGATAATTGTTTTTTTATGGAGGCTACTTTCTCATATAGGCGAGCTATATTGATCTTATTTGGATTTCGCTTAACTTCAGCTATCAATGCCTTCTCTTCAAAACGGTTGAGGGCGATAAGATCGATTTCATTTTCTCCTTTGTTGTCCCAATAATTACCGATGTCCGTAATATCTTCGCTTTCAGCAATCCTGTCTCTGAAATAGCGTTCCAGTATATGTCCGCTGTACTGTTCATAGTTCTTTAAGATGAATTTTTCAAGCATATCATTTTTTCCCAGTTCAATCATAGACAGGTTGGGGAATATAAAACGGAACCAAAACATCAGATAATTATCATTCAGGCACCAGCGGCTGTTTCTGCTTTCCGGTTTTGAAAACATCGGTTTATTTCTGTTTATCAGGGAATATTCCTTTTCAAGATTAGCCAAATAAGCCCCTGTGTTTTTTCCGATAATCGAATCAACTTCGTTTTGCGCTGTCTTACCTGAAGCTATTAACTGTAAGATGGAAAAATAGGTTGCATATTCACGTCCAAATTCAGAAATAAGCAGATCGCGTCCTTCTGACAGGAACGGAGAATCAGGCCGCACCGTATAGTGAATCATTTTGTTGAATGTGGTAGCACCTGCTTCCATCAGTAAGGCAACATACTTAGCCACTCCTCCTGTTATAAGATAAAAAGCCAGCAGATCTTCGGGTGTATATCCCGGATTGTAATCTTTTAGTATCTCTTTTATCGTAGAAACATTGAATGGTTTTAGTATAATTTTAGATGTCAGGCGTCCGAACAACGGCTCTTTATTGTTTTCAAAAATCTTTTTCATCATGGAATAAATAGATCCGCAAGCTATGAGGTTTACCTTAGCTTCTTCCTTATATCTATCCCATATATTCTGGATATCGCTGAAAATGGAACTGTTTATATTGTCAAACTCCTGGAATTCATCGATAATCAGTGTGAAATGAGTTTTTGTAGCGTAAATCATCAATTGTTCGAATAAGGTACGGAAGTTGTCCACCCGACCGAATATATCCAGCCCCAGGCTTTCTTTGATGTCCTGTTGAAACTGCTCGCATAAAAGTACTTCACTTTTGCGGGAAACAAAGAGGTACAGAAACTTCTCTCCCCTCACGCTTTCGAGCAGTAAAGCAGTTTTGCCTATACGACGACGGCCAACCATCACTGTAAAACAAGCACTGTTACGTGATTGCTCATTGATATCCTGTAGTAGCTTTAACTCTTTTTTTCGATCGTAAAATTTCATACGTGCTTTAATTTAATCCCTGTTAATTTAATGGCTATTACATTAACGGCTGTTACAAAGGTAAAAGAAAGGATGTAGAATAACAAATTTTACAGCGACATAAATGGCTGCATATCCTTGTGAAACGATTAAACCTGAATTATTCGATTTGAATAATTCGAATGAAATAATTATAACGGCATATGATGCAAGAGATGTTTCTGTCTGCTGCCCGTCCTTTTTATCATAGTGTGGAATGTTTTATGTGGATAAATCAAATGTATGGGAATAAAGCTATTTTGGCTTGAATCTGAAATTTCGCGGCGGTTATTTTCGCCGCCGCGAAATTTCAGATTTATACTGAACGTATATACATTGTCTGTTTGCCTCCGCCGATCTGTATCAGTTTGTTGCTGTTTATCAGTTGTTTCAAGTCGTTTAGCGCTATGAACTGACTACAACGGTTCAGCTTCATGCAGGTACTACGATTAATGCATTTGTTTTCTTCCACTTCAGTCATGATATTCTTCAGGCGTTGTTCTTGCGGGAGCTTTTCCGTATTCGTTTTTTTTACCAGTTCGAGTCCGGCTTCCCGCACTTGTTCTTTCAGGGAGGTTGCACAACGGAAACTGACGGAATCTATTTCTGCCTGTACCTTGTTTTTACCGCTTTCATCGGTGGTTATTTTACTTTTCAGTGTAGGGGTAAAGTAACCCAATCCGTCCAGTTCGATACTGTTCCCTTCTGACAGGCAGAACCCCATCCAGAAGTTCAGAGCTTCCAATACTCCTTTTACATCGGCCGAAGAAATGGTACTCGACATCGAGATCATTTTACACATATACTTTGTGTCGAGTGTCCCTTGTGAAATGATTCGCGCATGGGGAACTTGTTTATCCTCCCTGTCTCCTGGAACCGGAGTTTTGTACCATCCGAATTTTAAACTCATTATTATCGTGTTTTAAATTAATACCAGCCAAACCCAATTTTCATCCCGAACAATGAATCGTTCTATGAATATCGAATGAAAGGAGAACAATTACCAAATGAAAGAAGCATATATGTGTTCTATTCGTTTGATATATATCAAACGCAAAAGCGTTCGAATACAAATATAATACGAAATAGAAGGATTTGTACTGGAGATATGATGTTTTTTGTAAATAAAATTATTTGATGTGATCCTATGAAAATAAATTCCTATATTGTACTCGTTAATATTGAGTATATATGTTTAAAGAACTAAAGCTAATACTATATTTTCTGCTACTATTCTGTCTGATAGCATGTAGCGGAAAAAATGATGTGGCTTTCTTGTTGAGTAAAGCAGAAAGCTATATGAACGAAAGACCTGATAGTGCGTTATGTGTTTTAAATAGTATAATGCAGCCTGAGGATTTGCCACGTGGGCAATATGCACTTTGGTGTTTATTGTATATGCAAGCACAAGATAAGAACCAAATAGAACATAGATCTGATTCATTGATACAAATAGCAGTCAAGTATTATGAGAAGAGCGATTTAGAAGATCGGAAGATGCAGGCGTACTATTTTTGCGGCAGGGTTTTTCAGGATTTGAATGATGCACCACAGGCGCAGGGGTATTATTTAAAAGCCTATGAAGTCGGGAAAAATTTGAATAACTATTCTTTGTTAGGACGTTTGTGTGCTAATTTAGGTACGTTATATACTTATCAGGAACTATATCAGCCAGCTTTGAATTTGCAGAAGGAAGCTGTTGATTGTTTTATTTATAACAAAGATACGGCAAGCCTGTCTATGGCTCTTCGGAATGTAGCTCGTGTTTATGTATGTTATAATCAGCTTGATAGTGCAGTCTATTATTATTCGAAAGCTTTGTTATATACTTCTGATTATTACAAATTTTATCTGCTTAATGAATTAGCTGACACCTATGGTAGAATAGGTGATTATGAAAAAGGTTTGTCTTATGCAAAAGAGGCATATACTCAAATAGAAATAGTAGATGATTCTTATTTAATTAGTTTGACTCTAGGTGATTTGTATCTGAAATTGGGAAAAACAGATTCAGCTTACCATTATTTGTCTTTTTGTCGGAAAAGTACAGATATATATACATTGAAAGATACATACCATTCACTATCACTGTTGGAAAAATCAAGAAAAAATTTGAATGCTTATATGTTTTTTCAGGAACAATACGAGGTTCTTCGTGATTCAATGGAGCAACAGACTTATAAGGAAACTTTAACCCGGTTGCAAAGTTTGTATGATTATCAAATTGTAGAAAAAGAAAAAGAGTATTATAGGCAAGAAGCAGATCGTAAAACGAACTATTTGTACAGGTTTTTGGGAGGAGGTTCTTTATTCCTATTGGTAACGGTTTGTATTGTTTTTTATTTGTTTAGGGAAAAGAAAAAAAAAGAAGAACAGTTGAATCAATCCTTACGCCTTCAAGAGCAGAAATATAGAGAAAGCCAACAGTATTTGGCTGAACGAAATGCTGCGATAGTTGAATTAGGCCAAAAAATAGAAATCGCGAATGACTTGAAAATACAGTTGGATATGATACAGGGAGTTTTCAATGAGAAAATGGTGGAACATTCTTCTTGCTCTATTGTAGGAATAGCTTCTACTAAAATATTTTTTACTTCCGATTTGTACGAGGGGTTACGTGAAAAATGGAGAAAGCTAGATTATAAACGATGGCCGGATATAGTTAAGTGGATCGATCATGTGTTGTATTTGAATTTCACTTATAAGGTAAAAATGATGTATCCTGGAATTTCAGATACGGATCTGCAAATTTGTTGTTTAACAAGATTAGATATCCCGGTAAGCCGTATTGCCATTTTGTTATCTCTGACAAGTCAGGCTGTATCCCTCAGAAGAAAACGCCTCTACATAAAATTGACTCAAAAACAGGGAACTGCTCAGGATTTTGATAAATGGATTTTGTCTTTATGATGTTATATGTTTGATTGTGTGGCTTTTAAATTGTTACATTTTTGTTACTAAGAAATCTTGGCAGTCGCTTTTGTGACTTTTACCTTTGCGTAAATAATTTGAAAGTTATTACCATGAAAAACAATTGGATTTTAATTTTGACTATTCTTGTAACGGGAATGTTTCCCAAAATTGCATTAAGCGACAGTATTCATGTAAAAGGTAGATGGGGAGGGAATATTATCCGAACAATTGTTCCTCAAGAACCGCGAGTGTCCTTAGATGGAAATGTTTTATCTGTATATTGTGCAGATGCTTTATCTAACTTAACGATTGTAGTGATTGATGCCGAAAGTCATATAATTATGGAAGAGTGTGTTGTGATTTCTTCTGGAGAAACGATTCACTTTATGTTGGATGAGGCTGTTGGAGTATACAATGTTTATTTGAATCATGAATACGGTTATTTGCAGGGAGATTTTATTCTGTATTAGTGTACTATATTCTTGAGTGATCTTTATCCACATTAATTAATCATATTTATAGTCTTGTAAATTATGATTATTAAGTATATTGCTAGAAAAAATCATTGAATATTTTTCTGAATTTATAAAAACATTATTCTTGTTGTAAGATTGAACTGTGATTATAAAATTCGTAATTGATCTATATGCAGTGATTTTGTTTTGTTAATATTGAATATAGAAGATGTGGAATATTGTATTTTTGTGAAGATACATCAGTATCTATAATATTTATTTTTTAACTGAATACAATGTTAATATAATGATAAAATATGCGAAAAGATACTTCTCTATTGCATGAACTTTTGAAACGCTTGAAAGTTAGACATACAGACTTTTATTTCAATAAATTGTATGAGGAACATCCACATAAGTATAATTTATTTGGTTTGTCACGTATATTAAAAGATTATGGTATTAATAATGATGGTTATAGGATCGAAGATAAAGATATATTAGGTGATTTAAAAACTCCTTTTGTCGCTCAATACAATCATCAGTTAGTTATTGTTTTAAAGTTAACAGAAGCAGATATTTATTATTCTATAGATGGTGAAGAGGTTTCGACTAGTATTTTTGAGTTCAAAGAAAAATGGAGTGGTGTTATCCTTTTAATTAGTGATTACCAAAAAGCAATTGAACCTGAATATGAGAGTAATGTAATAAAAGAATACTATTTTCGTCTTCTAAAGTTAATAATAATTTTATCAATTATTATTATTCCTATATTGCTTATAATCTCGAATCGTTGGTATAATGATATTGGAATGATGAATTTATTTGTTTTAAATTCTTTAGGGACCTATATAGGTTATCTGTTAATCCTTAAACAGGTAAGGATTAATAGTGCTTCTGCTGATAAAATTTGTTCGATATTTAAAAAAAGTGATTGTAATAATGTATTGGAATCTAAAGCCGCTAAATTGTGGGGAATAATTGGATGGAGTGAAGCTGGATTGAGTTATTTTTTATCCAATTTGATCATGATTTTTTTTTATCCAGAACTTTTGTCATATTTAGCTTTGATAAATGTCTGTGTACTTCCTTATAGTTTCTGGAGTATTTGGTATCAAAAAGTTAAAGTAAAACAATGGTGCGCATTGTGTATTATTGTTCAAATTCTATTTTATTGTATATTTATTAATGATTTGATATTTAGATATATACGTGTTTATGAGTTTTGTTTGTTTAATTGGGGTATTGTTGTCTTTGTTTATATTTTACCATTCTGTTTCATTAGTATTTTACTTCCTGTTATAGCTAAAAGTCATCAAGTTACTTATTTGAAGCATGCATTTAATAATTTGAAAATGACTAATGATGTTTTTGAAGGATTATTATATTCAAAAGACAGATATACTGTTGAAGGAGTCTCACAAATTTGTTTTGGAAATTCAAATGCTAAAAATAAGATTACAATGGTTTCGAATCCTCACTGTGAACCTTGTGGAATTGCTCATGAAAAAATTAATAATTTGTTGAATTATTTAGGAGAAGATGATCTTTATATTCAGTTTATATTTATTAATTTTGATAAAGAAATGGTTAGGAATAGTGGGAAATTTCTTATTGCTGCTTATTTAAATAAGGGACCTATTTTTGCAAAGGATTTATTTAATAGATGGTTTACAAGTGAGAAGTATGAGATAAAAAATACCTATGCTAAATATAATTTTAATTTTAATACAAAAGAGGTTTTAGAGGAACAACAAAAGCATGAAGAGTGGAGTAAGCAAAATAAAATTTCTCTAACTCCTACAGTTTTATATAATGGATATATATTACCTGATATTTATAGTATCGATGATCTACGTATTCTATTATAAATAGAAATACATATATAATTAATGTAATTAACTAATTAAAATGTAATTTTTTATGAAAACATTTGGGAAAATTGAGTTTAACTCCTCTAAATTGAATCATGAGGAAATGAAAAGTATTAAAGCTGGGTATTATGGCGGATATGCTTGTGGTATGAATATAATGGGAAATGGATATAATTGTCAATCTGCAGCTTCAAGTTGTATGAAAGAGAATGGTAGTATGGGATCTTGTACAATAACTATAACATCAGGTCCATTTCAATATAGTTGTGCATGCGAATAGTTGATTACAATATCCTTAGATGGAATTGATAAGATGTTCTCCACTCGAAGGTTGGCAGTTAATGCATTTCGAGTGGAGTTCTAATAAATTAATACATAATGATTGAATTATATTAATATATGAATGTATGAAAATTAGTATTTTAATTATTTGTTTGTCACTTTTGTTTTCTACTGATATATTCTCTTCTGTTCAGAGTGAAAAATCTCGTATTGAAGGAACGATTAGCCAATCTTTTAATGGTCAATTTGCTATACTTTTTATAAAAGATGATTATGGTGTCATTATTGATTCTGATACTTCGGAGATTAATCAAGGAAAGTTTTTATTTGAGAATAATGAATATTTAAATAATTTATCTTTAATTGTAGTTCAAAACAAGAAAGAAGATAAAGCTGATATCATAATTGAATTATTATTAGAACCGAGAACAATTTATGTGTCTTTTTATGAAAATGAAGTTTATATAAAAGGCTCTCCATTAAACAATATTTTTTTACAATATCAGGACTCGATGAAATTTTACAAATCTGAGATTATAAAAATAGAACCTAAATGGGGCGATGATATTGTGATTTTACCAGGTTCTAAATTAGAACAATTATATTATAATCAAGGACAATTTATGATAAATTTTATAGAGAGGAATTTTATGAATCAGTTAGGACAGATTTTGCTTATGCATAATTTGAGAATCGGTGTTCTTCCTGTTGATTTGTATATCTGTGAGAGTGAGAAAGAATTGGAGGATATATTTGATTTTATTGATGATAAAACTAAAAATAGTCCAAATTTTCAATCATATATGCAGACATTGAGGACCGCGAGATCAACATCTTCCTTTATTGGTGTAAAGATGAAGGATTTTACTCTTCTCTCCTCTAATGGTGAAATGAAGTATTTATTAGAATATATTGGAAAGAAAGATTTTGTATTTCTTGAATTTTGGGCTTCGTGGTGTGAACCGTGCTTGGTCTCTATACCAAAGCTAAAAGAAATATACGCAGAGTACTCAGACAAACTTGAAATAATAGGTATATCTCTGGATACAGAGATTGCATCATGGAATAAAGCATTAGCCATGCAAAATATGCCTTGGTTGCAATTTGTGAACATTGATGGATTTGATTCTGATATAGCGAAAACATTTGGAATTAAAGCTATACCTTTTGGGTTATTGCTGGATAAACATGGGGTTATTATTGCTAAAATAGGAACGACTACTGTTTTAGATCTATTAATGAAAAATGAATAATGTTTCTAGTGTTTTTTGTAATAATTGTATTTTCTATTAATTGGTAATGATATATATATATTGTGATGAAAGTTACTCTTGATGAAAAAATATTGTCATTTTTATTAGTGAATTATAGCTATATATTAGGTTTAGGTTTACTACATGGAAAAATGGGAGGTGTATTGTTTTTTATTTTATATTCTCATTATACTAAATGTGGTATATATGAAGAATACGCAGAAATGTTAATGAAAGATATATATAGTAAAATATGTGATGATATATCTATAAATTTTGAAATAGGTTTGTGCGGTATTGGGTGGTGTGTTGAATATTTGATTCATAATAAGCTTGTAAATGGAAATACTGATGAGATTCTTTTTGAAATTGATCAAAAAGTAATGTGTGTAGATCCTACAAGAATTGATGACTATAGTATGAGTACTGGTTTAGGGGGTATTCTTATATATGTAAATGCAAGAATTAAGTCTTTTGAAAGAGAAATGCCGTTTGATCTAGAATATTTAACTGCAATGAGAGAAAAGATTAAATCTATTGTTCCTGAAAATAACTCTTTAAAAGGATATATAGATGAATTTGAGAGGATAATTTCTGGAAATATAGATTATAATTCTCATTTGGAATTTCCGAATTTTATATTTGGAGAGTTGCCAATTATAACAGATAAAGTTTCAAATTATCCATTAGGTATACACAATGGATTAACGGGTGTTATGTTGAAAAAAATATTAAAATGAGGCATGTATATATATTTGATTCTTCGGCAAGAGCCACTAATTATGGTATAGGAACATACATAAAACAATTGGTTGATGCTTTGAAGTATACAAGGTATAATATAACAATTGTAAATATTATCCATAAAGATGTAGAGTTTGAGATTCTAAATAAAGGGCCAATAAGGTATATACTAATTCCTGCTCCAGTGATAAATAAGAATAATTTAAATTTTGAAGAGTTTGAAAAGAGTATTCCTTTTATATTGTACCCCTATGTAGATAAAAATGAGAATAATATTTTTCATCTGAATTATATGGGAGCAAGAACTATGGTAGAATATATTCGTTCAATTATAGGCGGTTCAATAGTACTAACAGTTCATTATACAGAATGGAGTTTTTCTTTATTAGGGAATCGTCGCAAATTATTTCATATTTTGAAGAGTGATAAGGGGGAGCTTGATGATAAATCAAGATCAATTTATGAAAAAATAATAAAAGAAAAGGACATGTTGAATATATGTGATAAGATTATTGCAGTTTCAAAACACTCTTATAATGATTTGATTAAAATTTACAAGATTAACAAAAATAAAATATCAATTATAAATAATGCATTAAATGATTTTTATTGTGAGGACGAAATTAAAAAAACTATTATAAAAAAAAGGATGCATATAAATAAGGATGATATTTTACTTCTTTTTGTAGGTAGATTAGATCCTATTAAGGGTATCGATATTATGATAAAAATATTTAAAATTATTTTAGATAGATATTCGAATTTGCATTTATTGATTGTAGGAGAAGGGGATTTTAATAAATGTTTGCTTAATTCTTTTGATATTTGGACAAAAGTTTCATTTACGGGTTTTCTTTCTAAAAAAAATCTTTTTGATTTGTATACTATTTCAGATATAGGAATAGTACCATCATTGCATGAAGAATTTGGATATGTAGCAGTTGAGATGATGAGTTTTAAAATTCCAATAATTGTTAATGATACTACAGGATTGTCTGAAATAGTGGATGATAGGATTAATGGATTTAAAGTCTCTGTTAATTCACAGAAGAAGACCTGGGGGAATTTGATTGAGAAAATATGTTTTTTGATAGAGAATCCAGATTTGAGAAAAGAACTTGGAGATAAGGCTCGTAATAAATTTGAAACATGTTATAACCTTCGGCTATTTAAAGATAGGATACTGGAATTATATGATTCACTATAAATATTTTTATCTTCTGATTTAAAAAGTATCATGAATATCTATATAACTAATTTGTCTTGAATTTTTGTAATGAATTTGAAGTTTTCATGAAATGTAATTCATTAATAAAACAATTCCCACTTTATAGTCAATTGGATTATGCTGATTGTGGGCCTACTTGTCTCCGAATGATAGCAAAATATTATGGTCGTAATTATTCGATGCAATATTTACGTGATCTTACTTATATTACTAATGGAGGAGTTTCAATGTTAGGAATTAGTGATGCTGCAGAGAATATAGGTTTTCGTACATTAGGCGCTCGTATTACGATTGAACAACTTCGAGAGGATGTGGCTTTGCCTTGTATACTTTATTGGAATCAACGGCATTTTGTGGTTTGTTATGGGATAAATAATAGAAAATATTATATTGCAGATCCTGCAGGAAAACGATTAATATATAATGAAGATGAATTGGAACGTTGCTGGTTTAGTACCGTCGTAGAAGGAAAAGATGTAGGTGCTGTTTTATTGTTAGAGCCTAGGTCCGATTTTTTTGAAAAAGAAAAAGAAAAAAGTACAAATCAAGGTTTTTTGTTTTTTTTTCGTTATTTAAGTGCCTTTAGGAAAAATTTGTTCCAGCTACTATTAAGTATGTTGTCTGGAAGTATTCTACAATTGATATTGCCATTTCTTACTCAAAGTTTGGTTGATACAGGTATTCGTGATGGTAATCAAAATTTCATTGTTTTAATATTAGTTGCTCAATTAGTTATTTTTGTTGCGAGATTATCTGTTGATTTTATTCGCAGTTGGATTCTGCTACATGTAAATACTAGAATAAATATATTATTGATATCAGATTTTCTTGCAAAGTTAATGCGTTTACCGCTCCATTTCTTTGATACGAAGGTGGTAGGGGATATCATGCAGCGTATTGGAGATCATAAACGGATCGAGACATTCATGACTGGTTCTTCTATCAGTACATTATTCTCATTTGTAAACTTTGTCGTTTTCGGTTTTGTTCTGGCTTATTATGACCTGACTATATTGGGCTTGTTTCTGCTGGGGAACGGATTGTATGTTGCTTGGATTCTGGTGTTTATGAAGTATCGGCGTGAACTGGATATCAAACGGTTTGCACAGGCGGCCGGTGAACAAAGTAATCTGTTTCAGTTGATCACCGGCATGCAGGAAATAAAATTGAATAACTGTGAAACGGAAAAACGTTGGCAGTGGGAGCGTATACAAGTGAAGCTTTTTAAGATTAGTATAAAAGGGCTTGCATTGGAACAATATCAACAGCTCGGGTCGGTGTTTTTTAACCAAACTACCAATATCCTTATCTCCTTTCTCGCCGCCCGAGCTGTTGTTTCCGGTGATATGACGTTAGGTATGATGGTATCGCTTACATATATCGTAGGGCAACTGACTGCTCCTATCGAGCAGTTCATTGGTTTTGCCCGCTCTTTTCAGGATGCCAAGATTAGCCTGGAACGTTTAGGTGAAATTCATCAACGGGAAGACGAGGAACAGACGTTGGCATTGAAAGCTACTACGTTGCCGAATAACAGGACGTTGCAGATAGAGGATTTGAGCTTTAGTTATGATGGGGCGGATCGTGATTATGTGCTGGATAAGATAAATTTGACTATTCCCCATCATAAAGTGACGGCTATCGTAGGGGCAAGTGGTAGCGGAAAGACTACTCTCATAAAGCTACTGCTTGGGTTTTATGATCCGAATAAGGGGAGTATCAAAGTCGGGGATCAGTTGCTGAAAAATATTAATCCGCATGTGTGGCGAGCGCATACTGGCTGTGTAATGCAGGATGGGTTTATCTTTTCAGATTCAATAGCGAAGAATATAGCTGTAGGTGCGGAGGTAATCGACAAGGAACGGTTATTACACGCGGTGACGGTGGCTAATATAAGAGATTTTATCGATTCGTTGCCACTGGGCTACAATACGAAGATCGGCATGGAAGGAAGCGGGGTAAGCCAGGGACAACGACAACGGATACTGATTGCTAGGGCTGTATACAAGAATCCGGAATTTATTTTTCTGGATGAAGCGACGAATGCATTGGATGCGAATAATGAGAAGGAAATCATGGAGCATTTGCACCAGTTCTATCAGGGGCGTACGGTGGTTGTCGTGGCTCATCGATTGAGTACGGTGAAAGATGCGGACAATATAGTGGTATTGGATAAAGGACAGGTAGTGGAGGAAGGTACTCATGAAGAATTGACAGCGAAGCGAGGGATATATTATAAACTAGTGAAGAATCAGTTGGAGTTGGGAGCCTGATGAAAGAAGGGAAAGAAATAGAATTACGCAGTGAGGAAGTGCAGGAGGTGATGGGACAGATCCCGGCCTGGATTGTACGGTGGGGAATCACGTTATTGTTTATCGTGGTATTGGCTCTTTTGGTGGGTAGCTATTTCTTTAAATATCCGGATGTGATTACAACGGAAATGACATTGACAAGCCGGCATCCGGTGGCACAGATCGTAGCACGGACTTCGGGTAAGATCAGTAAATTGTATGTGACGGATGGTGAAAAGGTAAAACCCGGTGCACTACTGGCTATTGTACAGAATCCGGCTTCGACGGAAGATACGTATCGCCTGAAGGATATATTACTTGAACATCAGGCGGAACCGGATAGGCTATCCGAACTTTTATCAGGAAAGGCAGAGTTTGTGTTGGGGGAGATGCAGTCGGTTTATGTTGGGTTGTTGACTAGTTTGCATGAGTGTAAGAATTATAGAGAATTGGATTATTATCCGAAAAAGATAGCTGCTGTCCGGGATCAGATCGATAAGTACAGTGTCTATTACAGGAATCAGCTGCGGCAACGGCAGGTCGTAAAGGAGCAATACGAAATAGCTTGTAAACAGTATGAGCGGGATTCTTCGCTTTTTTCCCGGCAAGTGATTTCTCCTTTTGAATATGAAACGGCAAAGAATGTATTGTTGCAGAATCGGTATTCCCTGGTGGGGGCGAATGCTGCGCTGGAAAATATGAAGATTCAGATCGGGCAATTGGAGGAGAGTGTGTTGGATCTGCAATTGCAACAGGCGGAGAAAGAAAGTTTGCTTCTGCATAATTACCGGACGGCTATGGAGGAATTGCTGAATGTGATTGGAAGTTGGGAGTTGAACTATTGTTTGCGTTCGCCTATAGAGGGACGGGTGACTTTTACAAAATATTGGAATGAAAACCAGTTTGTTATTTCCGGGGAAGATGTTTTCTCTGTTGTGCCTGAAGAGGAGGAACGATTGATCGGACGGGCTTCGCTGCCTGTTCAGCGGTCGGGAAAAGTGGAACTTACCCAGCGGGTGATCGTACGTTTTGCCAATTTTCCGGATCAGGAATTCGGGATCGTGAACGGGATTGTTTCGGCAATCTCGATGGTGCCGACGGAAGACAATTATATGGTGGAGATTGCCTTCCCGGACGGACTGACCACCAATTATGGAAAGAATTTGCCTGTCTCTCATGAGATGAAAGCCACTGCTGAAATTGTAACCGATGATTTACGTTTGATAGAACGCTTCTTCCAACCACTGAAGAAGATTCTGAAAGAAGGGTTCTAATTCTATTAATAGACCTTGCTATCTTGTTTAGTGGCTTTGGGCTGGAAGGAGTAATCAGCCTTCTCAGAACATTATGAGAAATTTATTAATGGCATTGCTGGGTGCCCAACCAGCCGTTTGTACTTATCAAAAACATGTGAATAATTTGTTGCCGGAGGAAAAAGATGTCTTTTATAAAGATTCCTTTGCTTTGGCTTTTTCAGATTGGAAAAATCTGAGTCCGGGGTATCGTGATTTTTTTGTTAGCCTGATTAAAAGTGAACGTCAGCGTTTTATCGATTTCGTGCGTAATGACACTGTTTTAGGAGAGTTTCTTTACGATGTGAAGGATGAAGCATTGTTTATCCGTATCTTGAATTTGTTGGAACGACCGGATAAAAAACGTAAAACATCTTATACGAATTTGGCATTCGCTGTTAAGCTCGGATTTAATGTTGATCTGAAAGTGAAGTATCTATCGGATAAAATCCGATATGCAAGAGCTGATACGGATGACTTGTATGAACTATTTGAAAAGATAGCTATCGAGTAATATTATGTATTATGGAATTTACTGAGCGGCTGTTCACTGAGCGGCTGCTTAGTAAATTTAAAAATAGTATTTCTTGCTGAAAAACAAAATACTATTCAGATAAAAGCTTTGTAGCATTGTTAATACTTTCATTGTAACTTTTAAAGAATATAAATTGTTGTCGGATGATTTTTTAGTTTTCTGTCTGAAAAGCCTTAGTTGTTCGTTTGTGTGATTTCTTTGGAAAAGCAGTAAGAATCTTTTTCTCTGCTTTTTTTATTGCTTATAGGCTATCTGCCGGTTGATTTACCTCTTTTCAGAGGGATGTTTTAGTGCTTTTTGCCCTTTTTCTGCTGTCATACCTTTGCGGTGTACTTAATTATTCATTTAAAACATTTTTAATTATGGCACAAGGGTATAAATTGGTTTTGCGTCCGTCGGAACCGGGAAACAAAGATTCGAAGAAATTGTATTATGCGGTTTCGAAGAGTACAGGGTATACGGATTTACGTCGTTTGTGTAAGTTGATTGCTGCACGAAGCACGGTTTCGAGTGCTGATGTGAAAGCTGTACTGGATAACCTGAATTATATTCTGGATCTGGAACTGCAGGATGGGCGTATCGTTCAACTGGGTGAGTTTGGAAACTTTCATATCACCGTAGGAAGTGAAGGGGTGGAAGATGCGAAGAAGTTCAATGCTTCAATGATCCGTGCTCCGAGAATTGTTTTCAATCCCGGGTTTGATTTACGTGAGACAAAAAAGACGATGGGCTATTCATTGATTGCACCGGAAAAGGAAAAGACTGAAAATCCCGGTGGTGGAGAGGATGATCGTCCTGTAATCGAGTAACATTATCGAACGATGAAAAGGATGAATATCCAACTGGTAATGGCCGTGCTGCTTTGTGCAGCCGGTCTTACTCTGGTCTTTTCCGGTTTCTGGATTGCTCCGGCAGGGGAAATTCATAATAGTGTATTAGTGGCTTTTGGCGAGATCAGTACGTTTGCCGGAGCTTTGTTTGGAGTAGATTATTCTTATAAAATTAAAAAGAACGAAAATGAAAGATGAAGAGTTGGTATTTGAATGTCCTTTGAGTGCGCAGAAACAGGCTTGGAGGAGTAAGCATCCGGATTGGATCAGTGACCATTTTTATATGGGAGAGTTTATATATAGTGCAGTGGCTGTAGAACGGGGATTGGAAAATACGCCGACACCGGAGGCACGAAAGGCCATCCGGAATCTGGTTAAAAATTTATTAGAGCCACTTCGAAGATATGCCGGTTGTTCTGAGGGTATGCACATTAATAGCGGGTATCGTTGCGAGGAACTGAACCGTTTGGTGAGTGGTATCAAAAATTCACAACATTTGACTGGAGAGGCTGTCGATATTTATACGTTGGATAATTGCTATCTGTTTAATGCCTTACAGAGAAGCGGGTTGAATTTCGATCAGGTGATTTATTATCGTCGCCGTAATTTCATCCATTTGTCTTTGAAGCTAAAGGGAAAGAACCGTCGTCAAGTGATTATCAAATGAGAACCGTTCTTTATTTGTTTTTGGCTATGGCGGGATTATCCGGCTGTGTAACACGTAATTCCGGAAGTAGAGAGCTGTTCTCTGCGTATAAGGATTCAATGGTGTATACCCGGCTGGATACATCCTGTTTGCTTTATAACCGGGGAACACAGTTACGAGGTAGTTCCCGGTTGAAAGAGATTTCTTTTTCTTCACCGGATAGTTCGGGAAAACAACATGTGGAACGTGTTGTGTATGCTATGGAAGAATGGGGCGTAAGGGATTCTGCAGAAGTGCTTTCTGCAGGGATAACTGCGGATACGAAGAGTGTAATGAATATGGGGATATCGGCTGAAGATACGATTGTAAAATATGAACCGAGGTCTGATGTTAAGTGGATATTGGTTTTGTTTTTGCTTTTGCTTCCTTTTGTTTACTGGTTATGGAAAAAATGGAGGATTAAGTAATTTTTACCCTTTGTTTTACGAATTGTTCGGAATAGTATGTATCTTTCGGAAATAAAAGAGTCATAGCTTGTAAGGAGGTGATTGTACAATAGGTAAATGACTTTGTTCTTATCGCTAGTATAATATTAACTGAATATAATAAAATACCATGAAGAAGAAAAATTTTATCTTGTTGTTCATTTCCTTTTTAATGTGTAGTCAAGTAATCAGCCCACAATCAAAGGCAGGTGATTTACCGGTGTTTGATTTTTCTAAGAACTATCCTCAAAAGAAGTTACGTCTTCAGGATATGGCCGATATCGAATATGTGCCGTTGGAAACGACGGATGATGTCTTATTAGGCGGATCATCGGAACTCTCGGCTGTTACGGATAAATATATTCTTGTACATGAGGTTCGACGGGGAGATATCTTTGTTTTCGATCGTAAAACAGGAAAGTTATATTCTCATTTTAACCATAAAGGACAAGGTGGTATGGAATATAACTGGATTGAAAATGGTACGATTTTGGATGAAAAGAATGCGGAAATATATGTGTGTTCCCAATTCATTCAAGTTTATTCGCTGCAGGGAGAATATAAACGGACACTGAAAATAAATGGATTTGATCATTATATGAAAATTTTAAATTATGATGATGAATCTCTGCTTATATATGATGATGTAAATATAGAACCAGGTCGTGAAAGTAGGACTAAAAAAGATCCTTACAGTCTTGTATCAAAAAAAGATGGGAGTTTGATTTCTGTATTGGGTATCCATTTACCAAAAAGGTATTCAAATGCTATTGCTCAAAAATTAGAAGGTAATATGTGGAGACCTTTACGAATTTCTTATCCCCATAATATGCATTACGGTTCAGATTTAATGATTATGGATATATCGTCTGATACGCTATACCAACTATCTCCGAACGAAGGATTAATCCCTCTATTGCTCCGTACACCGTCAATTCATGCCTCTGAACCTCGGAATATATGGTTCCCCCTTGTAACAACTGATAAATTTCTGCTGATAGGTACATTTCTTTTAGATTTTAATTCGATAGGAGGAAAAATTCCTGCATTTATGTATGATATTAAAACCGGAGAAATAAATAAAGTATCGATTTTGGATACAGAATACGATACAAGAGCCTGGAGTCAGGGAAGATGGTCTCCGGAAGGATCTCCTGCTATCGCAAAGAATATGTATGCCGAATTTATTCAGGCATCATCTGTGATAGATGCTTATAAAGGAAAACGATTGAAAGGAAATGGGCCGAAGATTGCGAAGACACTTGTCGAGGACGATAATCCGGTGGTCAGGATTCTTAAATTCAAGTAAATTATTGATTCGTAAGAGGGGCTTTGTATAAACTATAATCTAATTAAATATGAGAAGTGTAGATTCAATATTATTCTTTGTCCTGCTGTTAATGGCAGGATGTGGAGAGAGTAAGCAGTCAACAGATGATTGCATCACGGTTGATGTCACAGCAAATTATCCTCAGAAAAAACTGATTCTTCAGGATTTTATGGATGTGGAATATATTCCGTTGGAGACGAATGATGAATTTCTTTGTCAAGGGAATATCCAAGCTGTAGGTAAGGATGTTATAGTTGCGACAAACAGGATAGGAGGACGTGATGGAAATATTTTTATCTTCGATCGGAAAGGAAAAGCATTGAAAAAGATAAACCATAAAGGACAGGGTGGTGAAGAATATACAAGCTTTGTACAGATAATCTTAGATGAAGATAAGGCTGAAATGTTTGTTAACGATATGTATGCGAAAAAAATATTAGTGTATGATCTGAAAGGGAACTTTAAACGAAAGATCTCGCTAAAAGGAGATTTTTTGTTTGGTGAAATATACAATTTTGACCAAAACAATTTCATTTGTCATGATGTCTTAAATGAGAATAATTTTACTGAATCTTATACTGGTCAGTCATTTATGTTCATCTCGAAACAGGATGGTGTTATTACCCAAGAACTCCAAATTCCATTTAAAGGGAAGAAAACAATTGTGGTAAGGACTCCGAGGGATAAAGATGGGAACTTTTTTGTTTACATGCCTCCATCTGTTTATCCTATAATACCTTATTTTGATAATTATATACTGACAGAGCTTTCTGCAGATACATTGTACAAGTATTCCGCAAACCATACGATGAAGCCTTTTATTGTAAGGACTCCATCTGTTCAATCTATGAATCCGGAAAAATTTCTATTGTTGAGCTTGCTTACAGATCGGTACTATTTTATGGAAGTAGTAGAGAAAGTATTACCATTCTCATCTACTGATATAGTATATGATAAACAAGAAAATACGCTATTCCGATATAAAGTGTATAATAGTGATTACACCTATGATAAAGAAGCTTTCTTGAAATCAGAGCCTTTGAATGGAGAAATACCATCTTGTCAATATTTAGAGGCATGGGAGCTTATTAAGGATTATAAAGGAGGACGCTTAAAAGGTAAGCTAAAAGATATTGCCTCAAAATTGGGCGAGGAGGATAATCCGGTAATCATGTTGATAAAGCATAAGAAATGAAATCCCTGTAATGATTGTCGTGGAGATTAAGAAATGATAATAGTATTGTGGAAAACTAATTAATTGCGTTTCTTTGTACCCGTAAATAATTAGGATATGGCAGACGAACAACAGATGGTGCTCCGCACGGAGGACCTGGTGAAGAAATATAGAACACGTACGGTGGTAAACCATGTTTCCATTAATGTGAAGCAAGGTGAGATTGTAGGATTGCTCGGTCCCAACGGGGCGGGAAAAACGACTACATTCTATATGACTGTAGGGCTGGTAACTCCTAATGAGGGGAAGATATTCTTGAATGATATGGAAATTACGAAGTTTCCCGTCTATAAACGTGCCCGCAACGGTATCGGTTATCTGGCTCAGGAAGCTTCCATCTTCCGTAAGATGACCGTGGAGGATAATATCCGCTCCGTATTGGAAATGACGGATACTACTCCCGAATACCAGAAGGAGAAGCTGGAGAGCCTGATCGCTGAATTCGGCTTACATAAGGTAAGGAAGAACCTGGGGGACCAGCTGTCCGGAGGTGAGCGTCGTCGTGCTGAGATCGCCCGCTGTCTGGCTATCGACCCAAAGTTTATCATGCTCGATGAACCGTTTGCCGGTGTAGACCCGATTGCCGTACAGGACATCCAGACGATTGTGGCCAAGCTGAAACATAAGAATATCGGTATCCTCATTACCGACCATAACGTATACGAAACCCTCAGTATCTGCGACCGTGCTTATCTCTTGTTCGAAGGAAAGGTGCTTTTCCAGGGCACAGCGGAACAGTTGGCTGAAAATGAGATCGTACGTGAAAAGTACCTGGGTAAAGACTTCGTATTAAGAAAGAAGGATCTTTAGAGCATTCTTCTGATTTGTTGGATACAAAGGTAGAATAACAATAAGGTTACGACTGCCAGTGTTGAGTACGGCAACAGGTTTGTATCTGAAATCTCGCCCGTGATAAATTCGTTCTCTTTCAGGCGCGCATCCGACATGCTGATGACGGCAAAAGCGTTATTGACAAAATGTGCGAAAACCGGAATCCATATATTTCTACTCCAATATAACAGGTATCCAAAATAAGCCCCCAGCAACATGCGGGGCAGGAAACCATAGAACTGCATATGGAAAGCACTGAATATAATTGCGGCAGTCCATATAACAATGTGATGGTTCGACGTCCATTTTCCAATAATCCGTTGCAGAGCACCACGGAATAGGAATTCTTCCGTAATACCGGCCACGGCGGCGATAACCAACAGGTTGGCTAAGATATTCATCAGGCCGTCGCCAGCTAAAAGTGTATTGGTCAGTTGTTCGGCAAGTGCTTCCTGCGCTTTCATCCAGTTTTCGACCGGAGCCATAAAAGAGGGGAGAACCATTTGTTTATTCAAAAGAGCGGTCAGGGAGATGGCCGGCGATATCAGGAACATGCTGGCAAATACCAGGAGCAGAATTTTGTTAGACGGACTTTTTTTTATCCACAGATATTCCTTCGGATCCAGGCTACATAGCCAGGCTACCGCGAGTGGAGGAAATAAAAATGTTCCAATGGCAGAGATCAATTGCATCAGCCGCATGGCTTCCGGATGTTGCATGGGATTGCTGTACGTGCCGTACAACAGGTAAAAACCTCCCGTTCCGATCAAAGATGAAAAGATTCCTCCGAGTAAAAGACAGAGTAACAGGAGTAATAATTGAAACGTCGCCGGCTTTCCGGCATATATACCTTTTAATTTCATAGATACAGTTATAAAAAAACTTCTGCCAAAGATAGCAGAAGTTTTTTATTTCTTCCAGGAAGTTGCAGATTACATTCTTGGTCTGGCTTCTTTTACTACCATCTGGCGGCCTTCATATTCTGCTTCGTTCAATTCGGCGATAGCCTTCTTCGCAGCGGCATCGTCCGGCATTTCTACGAATGCAAAACCTTTAGATTTTCCGGTTTCACGGTCGATGATGATCTTTACAGAATCTACAACACCGTATTCTTCCATTACTTGTTTCAAATCTTCTTCCCGAACACGATAGTTCAGGTTACCAATGTAAATGTTCATAAAAATAGAAATAATTAAAAAATAAAATTGTTACTTATGAAAGTAGTAAACCGGAATTTCGTAACAGTGAGAGATAAATCAACAAGTAACATGTAAATGAAGAAATAAAAAACAATGTTATTTACGTTCAAGGTAAATCCCCTTTCACTTTACAAAGGAATACAATAATTTTAGATAAACAACATTTTGCGATAAAAAAAATAATATGTGTCTAAATTAGTCTTACTTATAACAATTTAGGTAAACAATTTGCGAGATTAAAAGAATAACTCTAATTTTGCAGCCTAAAATTCGATACGACTATTAATTAAATAAATCATTCAGAATGAACGTTTCGCTTAAGAACATTGATGCCGTAAGCGGTATTGTGAAATTAGAAATAGTGAAGGCTGACTACGCTGAACAGGTTGAAAAGAGCCTGCGCAACTTCCGTCAGAAAGCAAATGTACCGGGTTTCCGTAAGGGAATGGTGCCGATGGGTATGGTAAAGAAGATGTATGGAAAACATGTACTGGCTGAAGAAGTAAACAAGTTGGTTTCTGATAAGCTGTACAACTATATCCACGAAAGCAAATTGAATATATTAGGTGAACCGATGCCTAACGAATCAGAACAACAGCCTATTAATTTTGATACACAGGAAGATTTCGAATTCTGTTTCGATGTAGCTATTGCTCCCGAAATCAATATCGAACTGAGCAAAAATGACAAGCTTCCCTACTATCAGGTCGATATCGATGAAGAAATGATGGGTCAGCAGGTCGATGCTTATACATCTAATTTCGGTACTTATGACAAAGTAGACGAAGTGGAAGAAAAAGATATGGTTAAAGGTACTGTTGCCGAACTTGAAAACGGTTCTCCGAAAGAAGGCGGTATCGTTGTTGAAGACGCTGTACTGATGCCGGCATATATGAAGGATGAAGCTGAAAAAGCTAAATTCGTAGGTGCTAAAGTTAACTCTGTAATCATATTCAACCCGAACAAGGCTTATGAAGGTGCTGAAGCTGAAATCGCTTCATTCCTGAAAGTCGACAAAGAAGCTGTTGCCGGTATCACTAGCGATTTCAGCTTTGAAATTACAGAAATTACCCGTCACAAGAAAGCTGAACTGAACCAGGATTTGTTCGATAAAGTATTTGGTGAAGGCGTTGTGAACAGCGAAGAAGAATTCAAGAACAAGATCAAAGAAGCATTGGCAGACCAGTTCACTCCTCAGAGTGACTATAAATTCCTGTTGGATGCACGCGAAGTTTTGGTTCAGAAAGCTGGCGAATTGAAGTTTGCCGACGATATGCTGAAACGCTGGTTGGTAGCTGCAAACGAAAATACTACAGCTGAAAAGGTAGAAGAAGATTTCCCAAAGATCATCGAAGACCTGAAATATCAGTTGATCAAAGAAAATCTGGTGAAGACAAACAACCTGAAGGTGGAAGATGCAGACATCGAAAACTTCGCAAAACGTGTAGCACAAGCTCAGTTTGCACAGTACGGTATGCTTTCTGTTCCTGAAGACGTATTGGCTAACTATGCAAAAGATATGTTGAAAAATAAGCAGACTTTGCAGAATATCATCGACCGCGCGGTAGAAGAAAAACTGGCTGCATGGTTGAAAGGACAGGTGGAACTGGATGTAAAAGAAGTTTCAGCTGACGAATTCAACAAACTCTTTGAATAATATTATCCTTCCGAAACCATAGTAAACACTAAGGTTTTAACAAGAAAAAGGGTTTTCTCTCTAAAAAAACTCTTACCGGATAGCAAATAAGTTGTTTCTTTCAGAAATTTATTTATAACTTTGTTATTCCGATAAGTCAGAGGGGAATCCCTTTTTTTATGACTTCCGGTAATATAAAAATAATAGATTATGGACGATTTTAGAAAGTATGCAACGAAACATTTGCGGATGAACGGTAATGCGCTGGATAGTTATATGAATATCACCAGCAGTTATATTTCTCCGACAATTATCGAAGAACGTCAGCTGAATGTTGCGCAGATGGACGTATTTTCCCGTCTGATGATGGACCGCATCATCTTCCTGGGAACACAGGTCGACGACTATTCGGCCAATGTGATCCAGGCGCAATTATTATATCTGGATTCAAGCGATCCCGGCAAAGATATATCTATATATATTAATTCACCGGGTGGCTCCGTTTATGCAGGTTATGGTATTTACGATACCATGCAGTTTATCGGATGCGATGTGTCTACAATCTGTACAGGTATGGCAGCTTCTTTTGCTGCGGTATTGCTGGTTGCCGGTACAAAAGGCAAACGTATGGCCCTTCCGCATTCACGTGTGATGATTCACCAACCTCTGGGCGGTGTACAGGGACAGGCTTCGGATATCGAGATCACAGCTCGTGAAATCCTGAAAGTGAAGAAGGAGCTGTACACTATTATTTCTGACCATTCGGGTAAACCTTACGAAGAAGTAGAGCGTGATAGCGATCGCGACTACTGGATGACTGCCGAAGAAGCGAAAGCTTATGGTATGGTAGATGAAATCCTGGTCCGTGAAAAGAAGAAATAACAAAAACATAGACAAGGCTTTTATGCCTTGTCTTTTTTGACAATCCAAAAAAACAAATATTCTATGGCCAAAACAGGCGACTTTTGTACGTTTTGCGGACGGAGCAGTCGGGACGTTAACATGCTGATTAATGGAATATCCGGTGCTATCTGTGATGAGTGTGCACAGCAAGCGTACGAAATTGTAAAAGAGCAACAACCTGCAAAGAAAAGTGCTTTAGGACTTGAGCAGACAGAACTACCGAAACCTGAGGACATAAAAGCTTTTCTGGATCAATATGTAATTGGTCAGGATGACGCAAAACGTTATCTTTCCGTTTCGGTTTATAACCATTACAAACGGTTGCTTCAGAAAGTTACCTCGGATGATGTGGAGATCGAGAAGTCTAATATAATTATGGTCGGAGCCACCGGTACAGGTAAAACCTTGCTGGCGCGGACGATTGCAAAGTTATTGCATGTCCCGTTTGCAATCGTGGATGCGACGGTGCTGACTGAAGCCGGTTATGTGGGAGAAGATATCGAAAGTATCCTGACCCGCCTGTTACAGGCTGCTGATTATGATGTAGACGCAGCCCAAAGAGGGATCGTTTTTATTGATGAGATAGATAAGATTGCACGGAAAAGTGATAATCCGTCCATAACCCGTGATGTAAGTGGAGAAGGAGTACAGCAGGGGTTATTGAAATTACTGGAAGGTTCGATCGTCAACGTACCACCCCAGGGCGGAAGAAAACATCCTGAACAGAAAATGATAGCGGTAGATACGAAAAATATCCTCTTTGTCTGTGGCGGAGCATTCGACGGTATCGAAAAGAAGATCGCACAGCGTCTGAATACACGCGTTGTCGGTTATTCGGCCAGCAAAGATACAGCTCAGGTGGACCGGAATAATTTCCTGAAGTATATTACGCCGACCGATCTGAAGTCGTTCGGACTGATACCTGAGATTATTGGCCGTCTGCCTATTCTGACTTATCTGAACCCGCTCGACCGGAGTACGCTTCGCAGCATTCTGACAGAACCGAAGAATTCTATTATCAAACAATATATAAAATTGTTTGAAATGGATTCCATCAAGCTGTCGTTCGATGAGGATGTCTACGAGTATATTGTAGATAAGGCTTTGGAATTTAAGCTGGGTGCACGTGGCTTGCGTTCAATCGTTGAAGCTATTATGATGGATGCTATGTTCAGCATGCCTTCAGAAAAGAAAAAGAAACTTCATGTAACACTGGAGTATGCGAAGGAGAAGTTTGAAAAATCAGATGTAAACCGTTTGCAGATAGCGTAAATGCCGGCGGTTTGTAAAATATAAATAAGTATGGCGAAGAAGGATAGTTTAACTGAGCATTTAAAGACTCATTTTGGTTTTGATACCTTCAAGGGAAATCAGAAAGCTATTATTGAAAATGTGCTGGCCGGAAACGATACTTTCGTATTGATGCCGACCGGTGGAGGTAAGTCCCTCTGTTACCAGTTGCCTTCTGTTATGATGGAAGGTACGGCAATCGTTATATCTCCTTTGATTGCCCTGATGAAAAACCAGGTGGATGCCATGCGTAATTTCAGTGAGGAAGATGGAGTTGCTCATTTTATTAACTCTTCACTGAATAAGTCGGCTATCGACCAGGTGAAAGCGGATATAATGGCAGGCCGCACGAAATTATTGTACGTCGCTCCCGAGTCGTTGACGAAGGAAGAAAATGTCGATTTCCTGCGCAATGTGAATATTTCATTCTATGCAGTAGACGAAGCGCATTGTATCTCTGAATGGGGACACGATTTCCGTCCCGAATATCGTCGGATACGTCCTATTATTAATGAAATAGGAAAACGTCCGTTGATAGCGCTTACGGCAACTGCTACTCCGAAAGTACAACATGATATCCAGAAGAACCTGGGTATGATAGATGCTTCAGTTTTCAAATCCTCCTTTAACCGTTCTAATTTATATTACGAGATTCGTCCGAAAGGTCCGAATATTGACCGCGAGATTATTAAGTATATTAAAGCCAACGAAGGCAAATCGGGTATTGTCTATTGTTTAAGTCGCAAGAAGGTGGAAGAGTTTGCCGATATTCTGAAAGCAAACGGAATTAAGGCACTTCCCTATCATGCCGGAATGGATTCAGGGCAACGGTCAGGAAATCAGGATGCGTTCCTGATGGAGAAAGCAGACGTTATTGTGGCCACTATTGCATTCGGTATGGGTATTGATAAGCCGGATGTGCGTTATGTGATTCATTATGACATTCCCAAGAGCCTCGAAGGTTATTACCAGGAAACAGGACGTGCCGGCCGTGATGGCGGTGAAGGCCAGTGTATTGCATTTTATGCATACAAAGACTTGCAGAAGCTGGAGAAATTTATGCAGGGCAAACCTGTAGCGGAGCAGGAGATCGGTAAACAGTTGTTGCTTGAAACAGCTGCTTATGCAGAGACATCCGTATGCCGCCGCAAGGTTCTGTTACATTACTTCGGTGAAGAGTACCTGGAAGAAAATTGTGGAAATTGTGATAATTGTTTGAACCCCCAAAAGCAAGTGGAAGCGAAAGAATTGTTGAGTGCAGTACTTGAAGTGATAAGTACTTTAAAAGAAAAATTTAAGGCAGACTATATTGTCAATATGTTGGTCGGAAACGAGACCTCCGAAATTCAATCTTACAAACACAATGAACTGGAAGTCTTCAGCTCCGGTACGGATGAAGATGAAAAGACTTGGAACGCTGTTATTCGCCAGGCGTTGATCGCCGGTTATCTGACAAAGGATATCGAGAACTATGGTTTGTTGAAGATCTCGCCAAAAGGAAAAGATTTTATGAACAAACCGGTATCGTTCAAGATAACGAAAGATAACGAGTTTGAAGAAGAAGAGGAAGAAGTTCCTGTACGTGGTGGAGCAACCTGTGCGGTCGATCCGATTCTGTACTCTATGATGAAGGATTTACGGAAGAAGCTGTCCAAACGTCTGGAAGTTCCTCCTTTCGTAATATTCCAGGATCCGTCGCTGGAAGCTATGGCTACCACTTATCCGGTGACATTGGATGAATTGCAGAACATTCCGGGTGTAGGTGCCGGAAAAGCTAAACGCTATGGTCAGGAATTTATTACGCTGATCAAAAAACACGTAGAAGAAAATGAAATCGAGCGACCGGAAGACTTGCGTGTACGTACGGTTGCCAATAAGTCGAAACTGAAAGTCTCTATCATTCAGCGTATCGACCGTAAGGTGGCTCTGGATGAGATCGCATTGACCAACGGACTTGAATTTAACGAACTGCTCGACGAGATCGAAGCGATCGTTTATTCCGGAACTCGTATTAACATCGATTACTTTGTGAATGATGTCATGGATGAAGATCATATTGAAGATATCTATGAATACTTCAAAGATTCCGAAACCGATGATCTGGAAGATGCGATCGAAGAACTGGGTAACGATTATACCGAAGAAGAGATCCGTCTGGTTCGCATTAAATTTTTGTCGGAAATGGCCAATTGATTTATTTGCCGTCTTCGTCAGAAATAAAAATGGCTCTCTCCCTAAAAGTAAACAGGGAGAAAGCCATTTTTGTTTTTATCGTTGCATAGTTTCCGGAAAAATCGTATATTTGCGCGCAATAATTTTTAAAGCATACGTTTTATGTCATTTATTGCAGACAGGTTAGTTATGGACGGATTAACATTCGATGATGTATTGTTGATCCCTGCTTACTCAGAAGTTCTTCCCCGAAATGTCGACCTCTCGACAAAGTTTTCACGAAACATTACATTGAATATTCCGATGGTATCGGCGGCCATGGACACAGTTACCGAGGCAAAGATGGCTATTGCTATTGCCCGCGAAGGCGGTATCGGCGTTATTCATAAAAACATGACGATCGCAGAACAAGCCAAGCAGGTTCAAAGCGTGAAGCGTGCAGAGAACGGAATGATTTACGATCCTGTGACGATCACGAAAGGAAAACGTGTGGCCGATGCGTTGGCTATGATGGCGGAATACAAGATCGGCGGTATACCTGTGGTAGACGAAGGCGGTTATCTGGTAGGTATCGTTACCAACCGTGACCTGCGTTTCGAAAGAGATATGAACCGTTCGATCGATGAGGTGATGACGAAAGAGAACCTGGTGGTGACTGATCAGTCTACCGACCTGGAAGCTGCCGCCCAGATCCTTCAGCGACATAAGATCGAAAAACTGCCGGTTGTGGACAGTCATAATAAACTGATAGGGCTCGTTACCTATAAAGATATAACAAAAGCGAAAGATAAACCTTCTGCTTGCAAGGATGCCAAAGGGCGTTTGCGTGTAGCAGCCGGAGTAGGTGTGACGTTTAATACATTCGAACGTGTAGCTGCCCTGGTTGAAGCCGGTGCCGATGCATTGGTTATCGATACGGCTCACGGTCATTCCAAAGGAGTGGTGGATGTCCTGAAACAGATCAAAGCCCAATATCCGGGTATCGATTGTGTGGTAGGTAACATCGCTACCGGAGATGCTGCCAGATACCTGGCCGATGCCGGTGCCGATGCCGTTAAAGTGGGTATCGGACCGGGCTCGATCTGTACAACCCGTGTAATTGCCGGAGTGGGTGTGCCCCAGTTGTCGGCTATCTATGACGTGGCGAAAGCATTGAATGGAACAGGCATTCCTTTAATTGCCGATGGCGGACTTCGTTATTCGGGAGATATTGTAAAAGCGATTGCGGCTGGTGGATCATCTGTTATGATGGGTTCCCTGTTAGCCGGAGTGGAAGAGTCGCCGGGTGAGACTATTATCTTTAACGGACGTAAGTTTAAATCATATCGTGGCATGGGATCGTTGGAAGCTATGCAGAAAGGTTCGAAAGACCGTTATTTCCAGGACGTGGAAGACGATGTGAAGAAGTTGGTTCCGGAAGGAATAGCTGCCCGTGTTCCTTATAAAGGATCTTTATTTGAAGTGATCTATCAGATGGTAGGTGGTCTGCGTGCCGGTATGGGATATTGCGGAGCTCATAATATTGATGAGTTGCATAAGGCTAAATTTACCCGTATCACGAATGCAGGTGTGCAGGAGAGTCACCCGCACGATGTGGCCATTACGCAGGAAGCACCTAATTATAGCCGCGGCGAATAATAAATGCGGATAATCCCCGTTATATAAAAAACACTAATTTAATTCGATAGCATACTTTTTAAGGATGTTGTCCGTTAGATTAGTGTTATTTTTGTAATGTCTACGTAGTATGATAAACAGATTTTTGATGAAAAAGTTACTTGTATTATCTTTGGTATTCGCTTGTTTAACAGGAGAAGCGCGTAATTTGCCTGACTCTGTAGTGATGACTGTGGCCGGTAAGCAGGTCCCTCTTGCGGAATTTGTTTTTATGGCTAAGAAGAACGGTGAAGTAAATTTGGCCGACCGTAAGTCACTGGAGAATTATGTGGAACTGTATAAGAACTTCAAACTGAAGGTTACCGATGCAGAGACCGCCGGGATGGATAAGACAAAAGAATTCACAGATGAGTTGGAGGGATACCGCGCACAATTGACTTCAAGTTATTTATCTGATAAGGATGGGGAAGAAGCGGCAGTTCGTGTAGAATACGAACGACTGGGTGAAGTGATGGAATTAAGTCATATCCTGTTTCGTTTGCCGGAGCACACCGTTTCGAAAGATACAGTGGCTGTATATGAGAAAGCCCTGAAAGCATACCAGCGTATTAAGGGAGGAGAAGATATCGCAGCTGTCGGCCGTGAGTTGAAAGAGGAAGATCCTGAAAATACAGGTTATGAATATACCCGTTGCCTGTTGCCGATGCAGACGATAAAAGCGTTTGAAAACGCCGTCTATTCCATGCAGTCGGGCGAGTTATCGATGCCTGTACGCACTACCCTCGGTTTTCATATCATAAAACTGCTTAGCCGGAAACCTAATCCGGGCATGCGCCATGTCGCTCACGTCCTGATCCCGTTCCAAAAGGATTCAGTAACGCGTAGCGAAAGCGAAACACTCGCATTGGCGGACGAAGTTTATAAAAAAGCACAAAACGGAGCCGACTTCGGTGAGTTGGCGCAAGAATATTCTTCCGACGGTGCGTCTGCAAGAAAAGGGGGAGAACTACCCTGGTTCGGTGTGGGCGAAATGGTTGAACCGTTCGAGAAAGCGGCATTTGCCCTGACTACTCCGGGCGAGTTGTCACAGCCGGTAAAAACACGTTTCGGCTATCATATTATCAAACTGATCGGAAAGAGTGGCATCCCTTCTTTTGAAGAAAAGAAAAAATCCTGGTCGAAGATAATGGCACAGGGAGAACGTAATTTTGAATATTATCAAGCATTCGACGAACGTTTGAAGAAAGAATACGGATATAAATTCTATCCGGAAGCATATGCGGAACTGGTTGCTCTTTGCAATGATAACTTCCCGACAGACAAGGAGTTTTATGAAAAAGCAAAGGATATGAACAAGACCTTGTTCCACCTGGCAGATACCGATTTCCCGCAGAGCGAGTTCGCCTACTATATACAGCGTTGCCCGTTCTCCACAAAAACGTATGCAGGAGATTTCATGCAGGAGGTGTACGATCTGTTCATCCGTGATATCGTTACGACTGCAGAGCGTAAAAACCTGGAAACAAAACATCCTGAGTTCACACATTTGATGCAGGAATATCGTGATGGCATTTTGTTATTCAATATCAGTAATGAGAAGATTTGGAGTAAACCGGCTGCAGAGCAAACCACTCTGGAAGAGGAATGGGTGAAGCAGCTGAATAAAGAGTATCCTGTTACTATTAATTGGAAATTGTTGAAAAAACTAAAGAAATAAGAAAGAGAAGGTTATGAAGTATTGCTTCATTTTTATAGCATTCGTATCTTTGCTGTGTTCTTGTAAACGGACCCAGCAAACCAACGATGCGGATGTACTGGTAAGAGTGAAGGACCGGACGTTGAAACGTTCGGAAGTGGTTAGTCTGATTCCGCGGGGGATATCCTCTGCGGATAGTTTGTTGTTAGCCGAAAGCTTTGTAAAGAAATGGGTGAAAGATGCCCTGGTTTATGAAGTCGCTCAGCGGAACCTCGGAAACGAAAAAGAAGAGGTTGACAAGCTCGTGGAAGAATACCGCCATTCGCTGATCCGTTACCGTTATCAGGAACGATTGATAAAAGAAAAGTTGTCGGCTAATATCCGCGAGAGCGATAAGCTGAACTATTATGAAGAGAATCAGAAAAAGTTTACACTTGATAAGGCCCTGATCAAAGGTCTTTTCCTGAAGATACCGGTGGATGCCCCCGGTCTTTCTGATGTAAAAGGGTGGTATAAATCGACTTCTGAGGCCTCTTTGGAAAAAATTGAGAAGTATAGTGTGCAAAATGCCACTATTTATGACTACTTTTACGACAAATGGGTGGACTTTGACGAGGTGATGGACAATCTCCCCGTTCATGTGTCTGATCCGAACGCTTATCTGAAAGCGAACAAGTTCGTGGAAGTGGCCGATAGTAGTTATTGCTATCTGCTGAATATCAAGGAGTATCTTTCTGTGGGAAGTGTCGCTCCTTATGATTATGCCAGTCCGCAGATCACGGAAATGCTTATCAACCAGCGGAAAGTCGATTTTTTGAAGACGTTTGAAGAAGAATTATATAATGATGCAGTCAGAGGAGGTGATGTGAAATTTTATACAGAACCGTAATTTGTAACTTATAAAGGTAGATATGATGAAAAAGATTTTAACTGTATTCTTTCTTGCCTGCTTATCTTGTGTGGCAATGGCACAGGATAATGTGATTGATGAAATTGTGTGGGTGGTAGGGGATGATGCTATTTTACGTTCGGACATAGAGACACAGCGTTTGTATATGCAAAACGAAGGTCAGCGTCTGGACGGCGATCCCTATTGTGTGATTCCGGAGCAGATAGCAATACAGAAGCTGTATCTGAACCAGGCGAAGATCGATAGTATCGAAGTCGGTGAAGGGCAGATTATCCAGGCTGCAGACCAGTGGGTCAACTGGGCGATCAACCAGATCGGATCGAAAGAAAAAGTAGAAGAATATTTCGGAAAGAAAATCTCACAGATCAAGGATGAGCGTAAGGATATGATCCGTGAGCAACAGATTACTCAGGAGATGCAGCGGAAACTGATCGGTGAGATCAAGCTGACTCCGTCTGAGATCCGTAAGTTCTATAACCAGTTGTCGA
This sequence comes from Parabacteroides timonensis, assembly GCF_900128505.1. NCBI lineage: Bacteria > Pseudomonadati > Bacteroidota > Bacteroidia > Bacteroidales > Tannerellaceae > Parabacteroides > Parabacteroides timonensis. Next base: position 2,856,923 of record NZ_LT669941.1, on the reverse strand, counting down.
AAGACAGTCTGCCGACTATCCCGACAACAGTGGAAGTGCAGATCATTACTTTCGAACCGAAGATACCGTTCGAGGTGACTGATGCTATCAAAGCCCGCCTGCGTGATTTCACAGAGCAGATCAATAGCGGTAAGATGGAGTTTTCCACATTGGCCCGTTTGTATTCGGAAGATCCGGGTTCGGCTGCCAGAGGTGGTGAACTGGGATTCATGAGTAAGACCGACTTGCTTCCGGAGTTTGCCAATGTCGCTTTCAACTTGTCTGATCCGAAGCGTGTATCACAGATCGTTCAGACCGAGTATGGTTACCATATCATTCAGTTGATCGAAAAACGCGGTAACCGTATTAATTGCCGTCACATCCTGTTGAAGCCGAAAGTATCGGAAAAGGAATTGACAGAAGCAACTGTTCGCATGGACTCTTTATATACCGATTTGAAGGCTGACAAGTTCTCGTTTGAAGAAGCTGCCACATTCATTTCGTATGATAAGGATACCCGTAACAACAAAGGGTTGATGGTGAATCAGAACCATGAAGGAAATAACTTCGGTACACCTAAGTTCGAAATGCAGGAACTTCCGCAGGAAGTGGGTAAAGTCGTTTATAACATGCAGGTTGGGGAGATCTCCAAACCGTTTACCATGATATCCGACAAACAGAAAGAGGTAGTCGCTATTGTCAAGTTGAAGTCACGTACTGAACAACATAAAGCAAATCTTTCAGACGATTTCCAGGCAATGAAGAATCTGGTGGAACAGCAAAAAAGAGAAGAATTATTGAATGACTGGATCCTGAAGAAACAAAAAACGACTTATGTACGTATTTCAGAAGGATGGCGTAACTGTGACTTCAAGTATCCGGGTTGGGTGAAAGAATGAAAATTGTAAATAAGTTTTTTCTTACAGGTCTATTCTGTTTACTGACGGTTTGTGTCTTTGCACAAACGCAGGATTCTATTTCCGTCAGACAAGGAGAAACACAGCCTGTCGATACTGCCACTACTAAAAAAACACTGGTTTATCTGTTGCATGCCGATACGGTGTCTTATGATAAGGAAGTGATGAAAGCGGATGCACAGTTTCTACAAGGAGATGTGTGCTTCCGCCACGATAGTTCATATATGTATTGTGACAGTGCTTACTTTTTTGAGACAACCAACTCACTGGAAGCTTTCAGCAATGTGAGGATGGAGCAGGGCGACACCCTGTTTGTGTATGGTAACTATCTGTTTTATGACGGAGATACCCAGATCGCTTACCTGCGTGAAAACGTTCGTATGGAGAACGGGCAGGTAACGCTTTTTACAGATAGCCTGAACTACGAGCGCATTCCGGATATAGGATATTATTTTGATGGTGGTCTGATCGTCGACTCGCTGAATCAACTTTCGTCATTCTATGGACAATATTCTCCGGGGACGAAGCTGGCGATATTTAACGATAGCGTACGTTTGGAGAATCCTAATTTTACATTGTATTCGGATACGCTTCATTACAATACAGAGTCGAAAATAGCGACGATATTAGGACCTTCCATTATTGTATCAGACAGTGGAACGATCCATTCTTCCCGTGGATGGTACAATACGGAAACAAATACATCCTTACTACTTGACCGTTCCGAAGTCTATTCGGGCGACAGGGTCTTGATCGGCGATTCTATCTCGTATAATCAGGATGCCGGTTTTGGGGAAGCATTTGGAAATATGTGCCTGGTAGATACGGCACAAAAGGTTACATTGGAAGGCCAGTACGGTTATTATAATGAACGGACGGAGTATGCTTTTGCTACCGACAGTGCCCGTTTCCTGGAATATTCGCAGGGAGATACCTTATATCTGCATGCCGATACCCTTGAAATGTCGACACTCGATTCGACGGCCCGTGAGATAAAGGCTTTTCATGGTGTACGTTTCTACCGTACCGATATGCAGGGCGTTTGCGATTCGATGCAGTTCAATACCCGTGATTCCGTATTATATATGTATGATAATCCGGTTTTGTGGAACGCACAGTATCAGTTGTACGGCGATACGATAGAGATTTTTATGAATGACAGTACGATCGAATATGCACATGTCATACAGTTTGCGTTTGCGGTGCAGCATCTCGATTCGACCTATTATAATCAACTGAAAGGGAACGACCTCAAAGCTTACTTTGAAGGTCAGGCTGTCCGGCAGATTGATGTGGAGGGAAATGCGGAGTCGATCTATTACCCGTTGGAAAGCGATGGTGCCAAGATCGGTTTGAATGAAACCAAGAGTGGCTTCCTTACGATCTGGGTAAAAGAGAATAAGCTCGAGAAGCTTAAGATATGGCCGAGCCCACTGGGTAACCTGACACCGATACCCGACCTGAAGCCGGAACAGAAAACACTGAAGGATTTTTATTGGTATGACTACCTGCGTCCGAAAAACAAAGATGATATATACACTGTGGTGAAGAAGAAAGTGGAAGACGCACCGGTTAGGGGTGACAATAAATTCAAACATGAGGAATAAAATTCACTATTAAATTTGTTAAGTTATGGCACTTTTCTCATTTTATAATATGCGTAAGCCCCGTCAATACGACCATAAGCCGATTTACTGGGATCCCCATAGAGAGGCTATGGAGGAACGTGTGCGTAAGATAAAACGCGAGATGGGAGTGGAGGAGTCACTGGAAGAATATAAACCTCAGATAAAAGGAACCTTTGTTGAAGGTACTTCGCACCTGAAGAAAAGCCTTGACAGAGGGGACAATGCACGTAGCCGTACATATAAGAGCGTTAAGCTCATTGTTGCAATTGCGGTTCTGGGTGCATTATTCTGGTATTTGTTCTGGTCATGAGCGATATAATTCATTTATTACCTGATAGTATAGCCAATCAGATAGCGGCCGGTGAAGTTATTCAACGGCCTGCTTCCGTTGTAAAGGAACTGGTTGAAAATGCGATAGATGCAGGAGCCGGTCACATCCAGGTGAACATCAAGGATGCAGGGCGTACATTGATCCAGGTGGTCGATGACGGGAAAGGTATGTCTGAAACCGATGCCCGTATGGCATTCGAACGGCATGCCACCTCGAAGATCTCTTCTGCCGACGACCTCTTTTCGCTCCATACAATGGGGTTCCGTGGAGAGGCCCTCGCTTCGATCGCAGCAGTAGCCCATGTGGAATTGCGTACCCGGCTGCAAGGTGCCGAACTCGGTACGAAGCTTTCGATGGCAGGTTCTACCTTACAGGATATCGAACCGGACGCCTGTACGGAAGGGAGTATTTTCTCTATAAAGAATTTGTTCTTTAATGTACCGGCCCGGCGTAAATTCCTGAAATCGAACGAGACGGAGTTTCGTAATATAATCAATGAGTTCGAACGCATCGCATTGGTGAACCCTCAGGTGGCTTTAGGGCTGAATCATAATGATACCGAGATCTTTAATTTGCCGGAATCCGGTTTGCGTCAGCGTATTATAAACGTTTACGGCAAGAACCTGAATCAGAAGCTGCTTTCTGTGGATGCACAAAGTTCGCTGGTCACTATTTCCGGTTTTGTAGGCCGTCCCGACTCTGCCAAAAAGCGTGGGGCACTGCAATACTTTTTCGTGAACGGACGTTTCATGAAACATCCATATTTTCATAAGGCGGTCATGCAGGCTTATGAACAGTTGATCCCTCCCGGCGAACAACCCAACTATTTTATCTATTTCACGCTTGATCCTTCCACGATCGATGTAAATATCCATCCGACCAAGACTGAGATTAAATTCGAGAACGAACAGCCTATCTGGCAGATACTGATGGCGGCCACCCGTGAGGCACTAGCCAAGTCGAGTGCCATTCCTACCATCGACTTCGATGTGGAGGACGCAATCGACATACCGGTCTATAACCCTGTCAGGGAAGCGGATGGTTTTAAATCACCAACTGTGCAACTCGATTCCGGATATAATCCGTTCAAGAGTTCTTCATCGTCCTCGTATTCGCCCTCGTCGTCATCTCCTTCTTCAAAGAAGCAGGAGTTCGACTGGTCTCAACTCTATCAGGGTTTTGAGAGTGACCGGGATGCCGTACGCAAGGATTTGGAAATGATGGGTGAAGTATTGGATACGGAGGAGATGGAAACGCCGGAACCCGTTAAAGTGGTTGTCGGTGACGAGGCTTTGTTTGCTGAGACAACTACCCCTTGTTACCAGTATAAAGGACGTTATATTATTACTTCGCTCAAGTCGGGATTGGCGTTGATCGATCAATACCGGGCACATGTCCGCATCCTGTTCGACCAGTATCTGAATAATATCCGTCAGCAGAAAGGAGCCTCCCAGCAGGTGCTTTTCCCGGAAATTATCGAGTTTACCGCGGCAGAGGCTGCTGTCTTGCCTGCGCTGCTGGAAGATATGCGTTTTATCGGTTTTGATCTCTCCAACCTGGGGAATAACAGCTATGCAATCAATGGTTTACCAGCCGGCCTGGAAAATGTGGATCAGGTCGTTTTGATAAAGGATATTGTCAGCCGTGCCATAGAAACGGGCTGTGAAGTACACGAGGAGATTTGTGAGTCGATCGCGTTGGCTTTGGCCAAGGCTGCTGCCATTCGTCCGGGGAAAGTGATGTCTGCCGATGAGATGGATCATTTGATCGCCACTCTTTTCTCCTGTCCGGATTCAAACCTGACACCCGACGGGAAAACGATCGTTTCGATGTTGACCGACGAGGAGTTGGAGAAGCGGTTTAAGTAGACGGAATATTAAAAAATATCCCTTTTTGAGAAGGGCTATGGGCATGTTACTTTTCTGATCGCCTGCCAGCATTTGGGAAAGTTTCATGCCTTTTTTGTGTCTGTCTCAAAAAGGGAATTAGTATGTTTAAGTTGTCGAATTACTGGCATTTAAAAAAGATAGGAACGGTATAGGCTACTCGTACCACTTTTCCTTTTACCTTACCGGGTGTCCAGTTAGGCATGTCTTTAACCACCCGTATTGCCTCTGCATCCAATAATGGAGTCAGGCTTTTTACTACTTTAATATCTGATAGACTACCGTCTTTATTGATAATGAAGGAAAGCGAGACTCTGCCTTCCTCTTTGTTCTTTACGGATTCGGCCGGGTATTTGACATTTCTGGCCATGTATTTTAAAAGTTCAGTTTCCCCTCCGGGAAATTCCGGCATTACTTCTACAACCTGATACACTTTGTCATCCTCCGGTGGTAGCGGTGCCGCTATTTCTACAGGAGCTGTTTCCGGTGCAGGTACAACCTCTGTCTGTTGTACGGGAACGGGAACAGTCGCTTGCCGGTTCATGATCCGTGCCATCGCGTCGATGTTATTGAGCAGCAATAAACCGGCTGCCAGCGGTAGCAGTGTCAGGTACTTTACTTTCCCAACTCTGCCGGTTCTTTTTTTGTTTAACATAGTAATTCTCTTTTTTAATGGTAAGACACTGAAATTATTATATAGTTTTGCTATAGCCATATCGGGATGTTCCAGTCCGATCAGATGGTACTGGTATTCTTTCTTATTATATCCGGCAAGCATCACCTGTTCGTCTGCCAGGTATTCATGGTTGCTACTGATCTCTTTCTTCAATAACCAGGCAAAGGGGTTGATCCAATATAGGATACATACGAGCTCTGCGAGAACTACATCGGCCGAATGGAGTTGGCGGACATGGGTCTTCTCATGCACCAGTATCTCTTCTAGCGCTTGCGGAGTGTGTGAATCCGGTGAAGCGAATATCCAGCCGAAGAAGGAATAAGGTTCTTCCCCTGTGGGTAATATGTGAATAGTAGTCCCGTTGATCTTTTGTTCAGGGCTTCTGAACCGGCGTCTGACTACCATGACCAATTCCACGATACAACGGAAGAACAATAGGCATACTCCTATCAGATAGACCAGTAACAAAGCGCTTCCTATCATCATCTGCCGGTTCGACTCTGCAAGGAGAGGCATATCTTCGGTTATGGCTGCCGTTTTCTGTGGAAGGATCGTAGAATAGTAGTTCACTATTTCTGCCATGCTCTCACGAGAGGATAACCAGATACTGATATCCAATAACGGATAGAGGAACGCGATCAGGTAGACAGAAAGCAATACACCTCTCCGCAAGCGGAAAAAGGTATCATCCCGGAATAACAGGCGGTAGCAGATATAAAGGATTGCCAACGCCAGGTTCACCTTCAGGAAATAGGCCAGTATCGATGTTTCCATATAGATTCGTTTTATCTATTCTTCGTTTTCTATCTGGTTCATAAGGTCCTGCAAGTCGCTTTTCGTCAGTTTACGGTTGCGGACAAAAAAGGATACCATCTCTTTGTAAGAGCCGGTGAAGTAATTCTCTACGACGTTCGACATGAAAGTACGCTTGTAGTCAGCCTCTTTCACCTTGGGAGAGAACCTTGTGATGGTTCCGAACTTCTTCGGTGTGACATATTTCTTTTTTTCCAGGTTACGGATCACAGAGGCCACGCTCGTATAAGGCGGACGGGGTTCAGGCATCTCGTTCAGTATATCCCGGATAAAGCAGGGACCTAGTCTCCAAATATAGAGCATAATGTCTTCTTCTTGCGCAGTCAGTCTTTCCATGTCTCTTCAATTATTTGAATTTTAATCTACTATCTTTTCGCAAAGCTACTTAATTTAAGTAGATGGCAATTCTTTTTATCGATAAATATTGTTAACGGGGAAAGAGAAAGCAAGGTGTATAGGATGGAAAAGTTGTATATTTGAGACTGTTACATTTAAATCATGAGAAAATGAAAAGACCGATCCGACTTATCCTTCTGTTTCTGGTGAGCGTGTTCTCTTTTGTAGCCTGTAATCAGTCCCGTATCGACAGGCAGGCATTGGTAGACAGGCATCGTATCGTAACCACGAAGACTGATCCCCGGAGTCCTGCCCAGGTAGGGAATGGCGAATTCGCTTTCGGGGTCGATATTACCGGATTGCAAACCTTTGTCCCTTTCAATACGATGGCACAGTGGAGCTGGCATAGCTTTCCCTTGCCGGAAGGGCTGCAGGTGGAGGATTTCAGAAAGCCTTTGATAGATACCTATGGTAAGATGCTCCCTTACGATATACCTAATCCGGAACAACCCGAATTATCAGCCTGGCTGGCCGCTAATCCCCACCGCTTTAATCTGGGGCGTATCGGCTTTAAACTGCTTCGTTCGGATGGGAGGGAGGCAACTGCCGAAGATCTTTCGGATACATACCAGGAGGTGGATATGTGGACCGGTATCATACACAGCCGTTTTAAATTGGATGGTGTTCCCGTTTCTGTTAAAACGGCTTGTCATCCTGCTTTGGATGCGGTAGGCGTCACGGTAGAAAGCCCGTTGCTCAGGAAAGGACAGGTAAGTGTTTTTCTCGATTTTCCTTATGCGGAGAGTGGGGAGATGAAAGAGTATGTCGGCACTTATGATAAACCCGGGGCCCACCGTTCGGTCATCCGGGACGAAAAGAAAGGATCTGTTCTCATTGCCCGTAAAATGGATGAAACACATTATTATACTTCGTTGCGGTGGAATACCCGCGCCGGTTTCGTGCGGGACGGGGCAGAGGCATCTCACCGTTTTGAACTGATCCCGGAAGATACGGAGGAGTTGTCTTTCTCTTGTCTTTTCTCACAGGAAGAGCTGGCGGATATCCCGACTGCTTCCCGCATATTTAATGACAGTTCCAGGGAATGGCGAGCTTTCTGGCAATCGGGGGCGGCAATCGACCTGTCCGGCAGCAAAGACCCGCGCTGGAAAGAACTGGAACGCCGGATCGTCCTTTCGCAATACCTTATGAAGGTGAACGAGGCCGGATCGCTTCCTCCCCAAGAGAGCGGACTGGTGAATAATGGCTGGTACGGCCGTTTCCATTTCGAAATGATCTGGTGGCATGGCGTACATTATGCTTTATGGAACCGTTGGCCGTTATTTGAAAAGAGTCTGGCCGTTTACCGGGATTTTCTCCCTACTTCACAGATGCGTGCACAGAAACAAGGGTATAAAGGGGCCCGTTGGCCTAAATGCACGGCTGATTTCGATCGTGAGTGGCCTCATATCATCCATGCTACCCTGATCTGGCAGCAACCGCACCCGATCTATTTTGCCGACCTCGATTACCGGCTGCATCCTACCCGCGAGACGTTGGAGAAATGGGAACCTGTCGTTTCGGCTACCGCCGACTTTATGGCCGATTATGCACATTATGACGAGGCGCAGGATCGGTATGTACTAGGGCCTCCTGTTTTTATTGTTTCCGAGAATACGCGACCCGAAATAACGTTGAATCCGGCCTTCGAGTTGGGTTATTGGCGTTATGGCCTGCGGATGGCTTGTGAATGGCGTGAACGCATGTCGCTTCCGGTAGACGAAAAGTGGGAAAAGGTATTAGCTGGACTCTCTCCGTTGCCTGTTGAAGAAGATGTATATGTTACGTATGAGGGTATCCCGGACATGTGGACGGACTTTGCCTTCGAGCATCCGGCTTTAATCGGTACTTACGGTATGCTGCCGGGGGACGGGGTTGATCCGGATACGTTGGCACGTACATTGGCAAAGATCACTGCAACCTGGAATTTTGACCGGACCTGGGGATGGGACTTTCCGATGCTGGCTATGGCAGCCGCCCGCTGTGGGCAACCCGGACAGGCGGTGGACTTCCTGCTTCATCCGGCCGGTGGTTTCCAGTTCGATGAACATGGATTGGCTACAGGCGGTCCGTTTCCTTACTTCCCGTCCAACGGTGCCTTATTGACTGCTGTCGCCATGATGGCTGCCGGTTGGGACGGGTCATCGGGCGAAGCTCCCGGATTCCCGCAAGATGGAAGCTGGACAGTGAGAGCGGAGGGTTTTCTACCGATGCCGTAGTTGTTTCAACGCATACCCTACACCTGTCATATTGATCGTAATGGACAGGTGAACAGTTTGTTAAGGTGAAGCCTCGCGTTTCACCTTTGTTATTTTCTGTAATTTCCCTGTGAAGGGAGAAAGCAGACACAAGACAAGCCCCATTGGTTTTAAGCCAACGGGGCTTCGTTGTTAAATAATAATAAATAGTATGAATTCGCCTGTTGTGTAGCAGAAACAAACGGGAACTATTATGTAACTTTGCACCGTTTTTAGCGCGAATTATGCAGAAAAAGAACTGTAACTCGTTGGTTATACGGAAATAATGCGTATCTTTGCAGCCTGAAATAGAAAAAGATATAAATATAATTATAACACATTCAAAGTTTAAAAAAGAAAAGAAATGCCTACAATTCAGCAATTAGTTAGAAAAGGAAGGGAAACTTTGGTGATAAAAGGTAAGTCACCTGCACTGGATTCATGTCCTCAGAGACGTGGTGTTTGTGTACGTGTGTATACTACGACACCGAAAAAGCCTAACTCTGCAATGCGTAAAGTAGCGAGAGTTCGTTTGACAAATGGTAAAGAAGTAAACTCTTACATTCCGGGAGAAGGACATAACTTGCAGGAACACTCAATCGTTTTGGTACGTGGTGGTCGTGTTAAGGACCTTCCTGGTGTACGTTATCACATTGTACGTGGAACCTTGGATACTGCTGGCGTAAACGGACGTACTCAAAGACGTTCTAAATACGGAGCTAAACGTCCGAAACCAGGACAGGCAGCTGCTGCAGCTAAAGGAAAGAAGAAGTAATTAGTTACATCCCTTCAAACTGAGAATTTAAATTAAGTATTAAAGCTGGTTTGAGTATTTGGATAGGCTACAAGGTTGAGTAAATGGTTCAGCGGAACCGTTGAAGACAAAGTTTAAAAAGGCAACCAAAGAAAAAAACGAAATTTTTGAAAACAAAATGAGAAAAGCAAAACCAAAGAAAAGACAGATCCTTCCGGATCCTGTTTTCGGTGATGTTAAGGTTACGAGATTCGTTAACCATTTAATGTATGATGGCAAGAAAAATACTGCCTTCGAAATTTTCTATTCCGCTCTGGAAACCGTTAAGGCTAAATTGCCTAACGAAGAAAAGTCTGCTCTCGAAATTTGGAAAGCTGCACTCGACAATATTACCCCTCAAGTCGAAGTGAAGTCACGCCGTGTAGGTGGTGCTACTTTCCAGGTACCTACTGAAATTCGCCCCGATCGTAAAGAATCAATTTCTATGAAGAACCTTATTATCTTCTCACGTAAGAGAGGTGGTAAGACTATGTCTGATAAGTTGTCTGCAGAGATTGTAGATGCTTTCAACAACCAGGGTGGCGCATTCAAAAGAAAAGAAGATATGCATCGTATGGCTGAAGCTAACCGTGCATTCGCTCACTTCAGATTTTAATTTAGCAAATTTAGGAGAATAAAAAAAGATGGCAACAAAAGCTGACGAACAATTAAAATATACCAGAAACATCGGTATCATGGCGCACATCGATGCAGGAAAGACTACGACTTCTGAGCGTATCCTTTTCTACACAGGTCTGACTCACAAGATTGGTGAAGTTCACGACGGTGCTGCAACTATGGACTGGATGGAGCAGGAACAGGAACGTGGTATCACTATCACTTCTGCTGCTACAACTACTTTCTGGAATTACGCTAATGATAAATATAAAATCAACTTGATTGACACCCCGGGACACGTGGACTTTACTGTTGAAGTAGAACGTTCACTGCGTATTCTGGATGGTGCCGTTGCTGCATTCTGTGCTGTTGGTGGTGTAGAACCCCAGTCGGAAACAGTTTGGCGTCAGGCTGACAAATATAATGTACCCAGAATTGGTTATGTAAACAAAATGGACCGTTCCGGCGCAAACTTCTTTGAAGTAGTTCGTCAGGTGAAGGCTGTATTAGGCGCAAATCCTTGTCCTATTCAGATTCCTATCGGTGCAGAAGAAACTTTCAAAGGGGTAGTTGACCTTGTAACAATGAAAGCTATTCTTTGGCATGATGAAACAATGGGTGCTGAATATTCAATTGAAGAAATTCCGGCAGACCTGAAGGATGAAGCTGATGAATGGAGAGATAAGATGCTCGAATCTTTGGCTGAATGCGACGATGCTTTGATGGAAAAATATTTTGATGATCCTTCTACTATCACTGAAGATGAAATCAGAGCTGCTATCCGTAAAGGTACTATCGCTATGCAGATCAATCCGATGATCTGTGGTTCTTCTTTCAAGAATAAAGGTGTTCAGACTCTGTTGAATGCAGTTTGTGCATATCTGCCGAGTCCTGCTGATACAGATGCTATCGAAGGTACAGATCCTAGCGATCCTGATAAAGTGATCGTTCGTAAACCGTTGTTCGAAGAACCGTTGACTGCACTGGCATTTAAGATCGCAACTGACCCGTATGTAGGCCGCTTGTGTTTCTTCCGTGTATATTCAGGTTCTCTGCTTGCCGGTTCTTATGTTTATAACACTCGTTCAGGTAAGAAAGAACGTATTTCTCGTCTGTTCCAGATGCACTCAAACAAACAGAACCCGATGGAAGCTATCGGTTGTGGTGATATCGGTGCTGGTGTTGGTTTCAAAGATATCCGTACTGGTGATACTCTTTGTGACGAAGCACATCCGATTACACTGGAATCAATGGAATTCCCGGATCCGGTTATCGGTATCGCAGTAGAGCCTAAAACTCAGAAAGACCTGGATAAACTGGGTATGGGATTGGCTAAGCTGGCTGAAGAAGATCCTACATTCCGCGTACAGACTAACGAAGAAACAGGTCAGACTGTAATTAGCGGTATGGGTGAGCTTCACTTGGATATCATCGTTGACCGTCTGCGTCGCGAATTCAAGGTTGAATGTAACCAGGGTAAACCTCAGGTAACTTACAAAGAAGCTATTACCAAATCTGTTGAACTTCGTGAAGTTTATAAGAAACAGTCTGGTGGTCGTGGTAAGTTTGCTGATATCATCGTTCGCGTTGAACCGGCTGATGCTGAATTCGAAGGTACACTGCAGTTCATCGACGAAGTGAAGGGTGGTAACATTCCTAAAGAATTTATCCCTTCAGTACAGAAAGGTTTCGAGAAAGCTATGAAGAACGGTATCCTTGCTGGTTATCCGTTGGATAAACTGAAAGTAACATTGATCGATGGTTCATTCCACCCGGTTGACTCTGACCAGTTGTCTTTCGAAATCGCAGGTATCCAGGCATTCAAGAGCGCTTCTGAAAAGGCAGGTCCTGCTTTGATGGAACCGATCATGCAGATGGAAGTTGTAACTCCGGAAGAAAGTATGGGTGATGTAATTGGTGACTTGAACAAACGTCGCGGACAGGTTGAAGGTATGGAATCAAGCCGTACTGGTGCACGTGTTGTGAAAGCTAAAGTTCCTTTGGCTGAAACATTCGGCTATGTAACTGCTCTTCGTACTATCACTTCAGGTCGTGCAACATCTTCAATGCAGTTCTCTCACTATGCTCAGGTATCTTCTTCTATCGCTAAGCAGGTGCTGACAGAAGTACAGGGTCGTGCTGATTTGATCAAATAATTTAGAAACATATATAACAATATGAGCCAAAAGATCAGAATTAAATTAAAGTCTTACGATTATTCTCTGGTAGACAAGTCTGCCGAGAAAATCGTGAAGACGGTAAAGGCTACAGGTGCTGTTGTTAGTGGTCCTATACCTCTGCCTACACACAAGCGTATCTTTACTGTGAACCGCTCAACTTTCGTTAACAAGAAATCTCGCGAGCAGTTCGAACTATCGTCTTACAAAAGATTGATAGACATTTACAGCTCAACTGCAAAAACAGTTGACGCATTGATGAAGCTGGAATTACCCAGCGGTGTTGAAGTAGAAATTAAAGTGTGAGTTATTTAAAAATTAAGTGAAATGCCAGGATTATTAGGAAAAAAAATCGGAATGACATCCGTTTTCAGTGCCGAGGGAAAAAATCTTCCATGCACTGTTATCGAAGTGGGTCCTTGTGTTGTTACACAAATTAAGACTATCGAGAAAGATGGCTATGAAGCAGTGCAGATTGGTTTCGAAGACAAAAAAGAGAAACACACTACACAGCCGGAAATGGGCCATTTCAAGAAAGCCGGTGTAGCTCCCAAGAGATACTTGGCCGAGTTCAAGAATTTTGAAACTGCATACAATCTGGGTGATGTGATCACTGTGGATTATCTGGAAGATGCTGGTTTCGTTGATGTAGTGGGTACATCAAAAGGTAAAGGTTTCCAGGGTGTTGTAAAACGTCATGGTTTCGGTGGTGTAGGTCAGACTACTCACGGTCAGCATAACCGTTTGCGTGCTCCCGGTGGTATCGGTGCTTGTTCTTACCCTGCAAAGGTGTTTAAGGGCATGCGTATGGCTGGACAGATGGGTAATGAACGTGTAACTGTTCAGAACTTGGAAGTGATCAAGGTAATGCCGGAACACAATCTTTTATTGGTTAAAGGATCTGTTCCAGGAGCAAAAGGTTCAATCGTAATAATTGAAAAGTAATGGAACTGAGCGTATTTAATATTAAAGGTGAAGATACCGGAAGAAAGGTAACTTTGAACGATGCTATCTTCGGCATTGAACCCAATGATCATGCTATTTACTTGGATGTAAAGCAGTATTTGGCTAACCAACGTCAGGGTACTCATAAATCGAAAGAAAGAAGTGAGATCTCTGGTAGTACTCGTAAACTGATCCGCCAGAAAGGTGGAGGTGGTGCACGTCGTGGTGATATCAACTCTCCTGTATTGGTTGGTGGTGCTCGTGTATTCGGTCCGAAACCGAGAGATTATGAGTTCAAGCTGAACAAGAAGGTAAAAGGTCTGGCTCGTAAGTCTGCACTGACTTATAAAGCTACTAATAACGCAATTGTGGTTGTAGAAGATTTCGCTCTGGAAGCTCCTAAGACTAAAGAATTAATAACAATTGCTAAAAACCTGAAAGTGGCTGATAAAAAGTTACTTATGGTTTTACCGGAGAAAAATAATTTTGTATATTTGTCGGCTCGTAATTTAGAGAAAACAAATGTTATAACAGCTTCTGAATTAAACACATACAAAGTTCTTGATGCAGCAAATTTAGTGCTGACTGAAAGTTCTGTTGCTGTTATAGAAAAACTTTTTAACGCATAAGGAGTAAAGAAATGGGAATTATTATTAAACCTATAGTAACAGAGAAGCAAACAGCGATTACAGAAAAAATGGCTAATCGCTATGGTTTTCGTGTTTCTCCTGATGCCAACAAGTTGGAGATCAAAAAAGCTGTACAGGATATGTATAATGTAACTGTAGTTGATGTTAATACCATCAACTACTCTGGCAAGTTGAAAAGCCGTTATACAAAATCAGGTATTATCAATGGTAAACAAGCAGCTTTTAAGAAAGCAATCGTAACGTTGAAAGAAGGAGAAACAATAGATTTCTTTAGTAATATCTAAAAAAAGAAATGGGAATACGTAAATTAAAGCCCACAACACCGGGGCAGAGACACAAAGTTATTGGTGCATTTGATAAAATCACTGCAAGTACACCAGAGAAGTCTCTTGTGGTAGGTAAGAGCAGTACTGGTGGTCGTAACAACACAGGTAAGATGACAATGCGTTATCTTGGTGGCGGTCACAAACAAAAGTACAGAATTATCGATTTCAAGAGAAATAAAGATGGCATTCCTGCAACAGTAAAGTCTATCGAGTACGATCCAAACCGTACTTCTCGTATCGCTTTATTGTATTATGCTGACGGAGCAAAGAGCTATATCATCGCTCCGAACGGATTGGAAGTTGGCCAGACAGTGGTTTCAGGTAGCGATGCCGCTCCTGAGGTAGGTAATACTTTGCCTATGGCAAATATTCCCGTTGGTACAATTATTCACAATATTGAGCTTCGTCCTGGACAGGGTGCTAAAATGGTACGTTCTGCAGGTGCATTTGCTCAGTTGACTTCTAAAGAAGGCGCTTATGCTATTATTAAGATGCCTTCTGGCGAAACCAGAAAGATTCTTGCTGCATGTAAGGCTACAATTGGTAGTGTAGGTAACTCAGACCATGGTCTTGAAAAATCAGGTAAAGCCGGTCGCTCTAGATGGTTAGGTCGTCGTCCTCACAACCGTGGTGTTGTAATGAACCCGGTTGATCACCCAATGGGTGGTGGTGAAGGTCGTGCTTCCGGAGGTCATCCAAGATCTCGTACAGGCTTGTATGCTAAGGGCTTGAAGACAAGAGCTCCGAAGAAGCATTCTTCAAAGTATATTATTGAAAGAAGAAAGAAATAATCTGATTAATTAAGTAAACTATGAGTCGTTCACTAAAAAAAGGCCCGTATATTAACATCAAGCTGGAAAAGAAAGTCTTGGCTATGAATGAGTCAGGAAAGAAAGCCGTAGTTAAGACATGGGCAAGAGCTTCAATGATTTCGCCTGATTTTGTAGGCCATACTATTGCAGTTCACAATGGAAATAAATTTATTCCTGTTTTTGTAACCGAAAATATGGTAGGTCACAAGTTGGGAGAATTTTCACCAACTCGTACGTTCCGTGGTCACGCCGGTAACAAGAAGAAATAATTATCGGTAGTAACAGGAATTCAGGAATCTGAAAATAAAAAGAATCAATAAAAATGGGTGCTAGAAAAAGAATATCAGCTGAAGCAAGAAAAGAAGCCCAAAAGACCATGTACTTCGCAAAATTGCGTAATGTACCTACTTCTCCGCGTAAGATGCGTCTCGTTGTAGACATGATCCGCGGTATGGAAGTATTCCGTGCACTTGGTGTTTTGAAGTTTTCTAACAAGGAAGCTGCAGCAAGAGTAGAAAAATTGCTTCGTTCAGCAATTGCCAATTGGGAGCAGAAAAATGAACGTAAAGCAGAAACTGGTGAGTTGTTTGTTTCTTCAATCAGCGTAGATTGCGCTACTATATTGAAGAGAATGCGTCCGGCTCCCCAGGGTAGAGGATACAGAATTCGTAAACGTTCGAACCATGTAACCTTGTTTGTTGATACACTTAGTAAAAACGATAGTCAAAATTAATTGTAGATGGGACAAAAAGTTAATCCGGTTAGTAATCGTTTAGGAATCATCCGTGGTTGGGATTCCAATTGGTATGGCGGCAAGAATTACGGAGATACTTTGCTGGAAGATAGCAAAATTCGTAAGTATCTGAATGCTCGTCTTGCTAAAGCTAGTGTATCTCGTATCGTTATTGAACGTACGCTTAAGTTGATCACAATAACAGTTTGCACATCACGTCCGGGCATTATCATCGGTAAAGGTGGTCAGGAAGTTGATAAATTGAAAGAAGAGTTGAAAAAGATTACCGACAAAGAAGTTCAGATCAACATCTTTGAGGTAAAAAGACCCGAATTAGACGCAGTTATTGTCGCAAACAATATTGCTCGTCAGCTTGAAGGAAAAATTGCTTATCGTCGTGCTATCAAGATGGCTATCGCCTCTACCATGAGAATGGGTGCCGAAGGTATTAAAGTGCAAGTATCTGGTCGTTTGAATGGTGCTGAAATGGCCCGTTCTGAAATGTACAAAGAAGGAAGAACTCCGTTACACACACTGAGAGCAGATATCGATTACGCTTTGGCTGAAGCGTTGACGAAAGTTGGTTTGCTGGGTGTTAAGGTTTGGATCTGCCGTGGTGAAGTTTATGGTAAGAGAGATCTTGCTCCTTCATTCACTGCATCAAAAGATTCAGGTCGCAGAAATGACAATGCCGGCGGCAACAACAGAGGAGATAAGAACTTCAAGAGAAAGAAAGCTAATCGTTAAACGTTAGAATTAAGAAGAGATGTTACAACCAAAGAAAACCAAGTTCAGAAGACAGCAGAAAGGTCGCATGAAGGGCGAAGCTCAACGTGGCAACCAGCTGGCGTTCGGTTCGTTTGGTATAAAAGCGTTAGAGAATAAATGGATTACCGGTCGCCAGATTGAAGCTGCCCGTATCGCGGTAACTCGTTATATGCAACGTCAAGGTCAGGTTTGGGTTCGGATTTTCCCGGATAAACCTATTACAAAGAAACCGGCCGAAGTACGTATGGGTAAAGGTAAAGGTAATCCAGAAGGATTTGTTGCGCCTGTTACTCCAGGTCGTCTTATTTTCGAAATCGAAGGTGTTCCCTTTGATGTTGCAAAAGAAGCATTGCGCTTAGCGGCTCAGAAGCTTCCTGTAACAACGAAATTTGTTGTGAGACGTGATTATGATATGGCTAATCAAAATGCGTAATTGTTATGAAGATTGCAGAAATTAGAGAATTAAGCACAAAAGAATTGCTTGAAAGAGTTGATGCTGAGGTTGCTGCCTACGATCAGAAGGTTATTAACCACACTATCTCTCCGACAGACAATCCTGCACAGATTAAACAACAACGCAGGATGATTGCGCGCATGAAAACAGAATTGCGCCAGAGAGAACTTAACAACAAATAATTGAGCCTGATGGAAACTAGAAATTTAAGAAAAGAAAGAACGGGCGTGGTTACTAGCAACAAGATGGAAAAAAGCATCACAGTTGCTATTAAATGGAAGGAAAAACACCCCATTTATGGTAAGTTCGTTAATAAAACGAAGAAATATCATGCTCACGACGAAAAGAACGAGTGTAATATCGGTGATACCGTAAAAATTATGGAAACTCGTCCTTTGAGCAAAACAAAGAGATGGAGATTAGTTCAAATAATCGAAAGAGCTAAGTAACATGATACAACAAGAATCAAGACTAGTAGTAGCAGATAACAGTGGCGCAAAAGAAGCATTATGTATCCGTGTTTTGGGCGGAACAAGAAAACGCTATGCCACTGTTGGGGATGTAATTGTAGTTGCAATTAAGAGTGTAATCCCGTCAAGTGATGTGAAGAAGGGTGCTGTTTCTAAAGCTATCATTGTTCGCACTAAAAAAGAAATCCGTCGCCAGGATGGTTCATACATCCGTTTCGATGATAACGCTTGCGTATTGTTGAATGCCGGTGGTGATATTCGTGGAAGCCGTATCTTCGGTCCGGTTGCCAGAGAACTTCGTGCAACAAATATGAAAATTGTTTCACTTGCACCTGAAGTACTTTAATTCGTAAAATTTAAGGTAATGAGTAAATTACATATCAAAAAAGGCGATATAGTTTTTGTTAATACCGGCGAAGACAAAGGTAAAACAGGTCGTGTTTTACAGGTGCTCGTAGATGAGAACCGTGCTATTGTTGAAGGTGTTAATATGGTATCAAAGCATACCAAGCCTAATGCAAAGAATCCGCAAGGAGGAATTGAAAAGAAAGAAGCTCCTATCCATCTTTCTAACCTGAACGTGGTTGATCCTAAATCTGGAAAACCGACACGTATCGGCCGTAAGGAAAATGCAGAAGGTGCTTTAGTTCGTTATTCTAAAAAATCTGGGGAGGAAATTAAGTAATGAGCAATACTGCCAGTCTTAAAAAAGAATATCAGGACAGAATTGTTCCTGCTTTGACGAAAGAGTTCGGTTATAAATCAGTAATGCAAGTTCCCGTACTGAAGAAGATTGTTATCAATCAGGGTTTGGGTATGGCTGCTGCTGATAAGAAGATTATCGATATCGCCATCAGCGAATTGTCTACAATCACTGGTCAAAAGGCCGTTGCGACAGTTTCTAAAAAGGATATCTCTAACTTCAAGTTGCGTAAGAAAATGCCTATCGGTGTAATGGTAACATTGCGTCGTGAACAAATGTATGAATTCCTGGAAAGATTAGTTCGTATCGCTCTTCCTCGTATTCGTGACTTCAAAGGTATTGAAAGTAAGTTGGATGGTAGAGGTAATTATACCATGGGTATTCAGGAACAAATCATTTTCCCTGAAATAAATATCGATAATATTACCAAAATATTGGGAATGAATATTACCTTTGTGACCTCTGCGAAAACAGATGAGGAAGGGTATGCTCTATTGAGAGAATTTGGGTTGCCTTTTAAAAATGCAAAAAAAGACTAAGTAGTTATGGCTAAGGAATCAATGAAGGCCCGCGAGGTTAAAAGAGCAAAGCTTGTTGAAAAATACGCTGCTAAAAGAGCACAGCTTAAAGCAGAAGGCAACTATGACGCTTTGCAGTCTTTACCTAAAAATGCTTCTCCTGTACGTTTGCACAACCGTTGCAAAATTACAGGTCGTCCGAAAGGGTATGTACGCCAGTTCGGCATTTCACGTATTCAGTTCCGTGAAATGGCATCCAATGGTTTAATACCGGGTGTAAAGAAAGCAAGTTGGTAAGTTTTTTTATTTAAATATTGTCCGGGTGGCCGGATCAATTTAATTCATTTATATATGACAGATCCTATTGCAGATTATTTGACAAGATTGCGTAATGCAATTAAAGCGAAGCACAGAGTTGTTGAAGTGCCGGCGTCAAATTTAAAGAAAGAGATCACTAAGATCCTTTTCGAAAAGGGCTACATTCTTAACTTCAAGTTTGTAGAAGAAGGTCCTCAGGGTACAATTAAGATTGCCCTGAAGTATGACTTGGTAAACAAAGTGAATGCGATCAAGAAACTTCAGAGAGTTTCTACTCCAGGTTTGCGTAAGTACACTGGTTACAAAGAAATGCCGAGAGTATTGAATGGTTTAGGTATTGCCGTTCTTTCTACTTCTAAGGGTGTGATGACAGACAAAGAAGCCCGCGATTTGAAGATCGGTGGCGAAGTATTATGTTATGTTTATTAATTAGGAGGAAAGAAGAATGTCAAGAATAGGAAAATTACCAATTCATGTGCCAGCCGGTGTAACGGTTACGATTAAGGATAGCGTAGTGACTGTAAAAGGTCCTAAAGGCGAGATGACTCAGGCCGTAAATCCTGATATAAATGTAACTTTGGAAGACGGAGTTATTCATTTAACAAGACCGACAGAAGAAAAGAACCATCGTGCATTACATGGTTTGTATCGTTCTTTGATCAACAATATGGTGATCGGTGTATCTGAAGGATACAAAAAAGAACTGGAATTAGTCGGTGTTGGTTATCGTGTGTCTAACACAGGCCAGCTGTTGGATCTTTCTTTAGGTTATACTCACAACATTTATTTGCAGTTGCCTAAAGAAGTGAAAGTTGAAACGAAGACTGAGAGAAATAAGAATCCTCTTATTATCCTTGAATCAGCTGATAAGCAATTAATAGGTCAGATTTGTGCAAAGATTCGTTCATTCAGAATGCCGGAACCGTATAAAGGTAAAGGTATTAAGTTTGTGGGTGAAGAAATTCGCAGAAAGTCTGGTAAATCAGCAGGTAAGTAATCTACGTAAACTGAAATTATCATGACAACGAAGGAAGAAAGAAGATTAAAAATAAAACGAGGTATACGTGGCAAAGTTTCAGGAACTCCTGAATGCCCGCGCCTTACTGTGTTTAGAAGCAACAAGCAGATCTATGCACAGGTTATAGATGATACTACAGGTAAAACTTTGGCTGCTGCTTCATCTTTGAAATTAGATGTTAAGGCTCCCAAGAAAGAAATCGCTGCCAAAGTTGGTGAACTGATCGCTAAAGGTGCTCAGGAAGCTGGTGTTCAGGCTGTTGTTTTCGACCGTAACGGTTACCTGTATCACGGAAGAATTAAAGAATTAGCTGATGCTGCACGTAACGGCGGCCTTAAATTTTAATGAAGATGGCAGGAGTTAATAATAGAGTTAAATCGACCAACGACTTAGAGTTGAAGGACAGATTAGTTGCAATCAACCGCGTAACTAAAGTAACAAAGGGTGGACGTACTTTTAGTTTTGCTGCTATTGTAGTAGTAGGAAACGAAGATGGTATCATCGGTTGGGGCTTAGGTAAAGCAGGTGAAGTAACGACAGCTATCGCTAAAGGTGTAGAAGCTGCTAAAAAGAATTTAATCAAGGTTCCTGTTCACAAAGGTACTATCCCTCACGAACAGCTTGCTAAATTTGGTGGTGCACAAGTTTTGATTAAGCCTGCATCTCACGGTACCGGTGTTAAAGCTGGTGGTGCTATGCGTGCTGTATTGGAAAGTGTTGGTATTACTGACGTTTTGGCAAAGTCAAAAGGTTCTTCAAACCCTCACAACTTAGTAAAAGCTACTATTGCTGCTTTGGGTGAATTGAGAAGTCCGTTTGTAGTTGCTCAGAACAGAGGTATTTCTGTTGAAAAAGTGTTTAGAGGTTAATTAGGGAGGAAAAATTATGGCGACTATTAAAATTAAACAAGTTAAGAGTAGAATTAAGTGCCCGAAAGACCAGAAAAGAACACTCGATGCACTGGGCCTGACAAAGTTGAACCGTGTGGTAGAACATGAAGCTACTCCGGCTATCTTGGGTATGGTTGAGAAAGTGAAACATTTGGTTTCGGTAGAAAAGTAATAATTGGTTGAAAAAATAAATTATACGATATGAACTTATCAAATTTAAAACCTGCTGAAGGATCTACTAAGACCAGAAAAAGAATCGGCCGTGGTCCGGGTTCAGGATTAGGAGGAACTTCAACAAGAGGTCATAAAGGAGCAAAGTCTAGATCAGGTTATTCAAGAAAGATCGGATTTGAAGGTGGTCAGATGCCAATTCAGAGACGTTTGCCTAAATTTGGTTTCAAGAATATTAACCGCGTAGAATATAAAGCTATCAATCTCGCAACATTACAGTTAATGGCTGAAGCTCAGAACTTAACTAAGATTGGTGTAAATGAATTGATCGAAGCTGGTTTTATTTCTGCATCTCAACTGGTTAAAATTCTTGGTAATGGTAGTCTGACTGCTAAATTAGAAGTTGAAGCTCACGCTTTCTCTAAGAGTGCAGAAGCAGCTATCCAAGCCGCAGGTGGAACTGTTGTTAAACTCTAAGTCATGAGAGCAGTTGAAACAATAAAAAATATCTGGAAGATTGAGGATCTGAGAAATCGGATCCTCACCACTCTTTTATTGGTGGCTATATATCGCTTCGGAACGTATGTAGTACTTCCTGGTATTGATCCTCAAGCGTTAACCGCTTTACAGGCGCAGACAAGAGGCGGATTGCTTGCACTGTTGGATATGTTTTCAGGTGGTGCATTCTCTAATGCTTCTATTTTTGCATTGGGTATTATGCCTTATATTTCCGCTTCAATTGTTATGCAGTTGTTAGCCATCGCAGTTCCTTCTTTCCAGAAACTACAGAGAGAAGGTGAGAGTGGTCGTAGAAAGATCAACCAATGGACTCGCTACCTGACAGTAGCTATCCTGTTATTCCAGGGACCGACATACCTTGTGAACTTAAGTGTTCAGTTAAAGGCCGCCGGTGCAGCTTTACCTCCGGGTATCTGGTTTACAATTTCTTCTACTATTATTCTGGCTGCAGGAAGTATGTTTATCTTATGGCTAGGTGAAAGAATTACAGATAAAGGTGTTGGAAATGGTATTTCATTTATCATTTTGATTGGTATCATAGCCCGTCTGCCGCATTCATTGTTCCAGGAATTTATTTCAAGAACAAGTGAAAAAACTGGTGGTCTGGTTATGTTCTTGTTTGAAATGCTGTTTCTTTTACTTGTTATTGCCGGTGCTATTTTATTGGTTCAGGGAACTCGTAAAGTACCCGTACAGTATGCAAAAAGAATTATAGGTAACAAACAGTATGGTGGTGCAAGACAGTATATCCCTTTAAAGGTAAATGCTGCTAACGTAATGCCTATCATCTTTGCCCAGGCAATTATGTTTATACCTATTTCTATTGTTGGATTCTCAAGCACTGGTGATCAGAGTGGTTTTTGGGCTGCATTTATGGATAATACCGGTTTCTGGTATAATTTCACTTTTGCGGTATTGATTATCCTCTTTACTTATTTCTATACAGCTATCACGATCAATCCGACGCAGATGGCTGATGATTTGAAGAGAAACAATGGATTTATTCCGGGTGTTAAGCCGGGAAAAAGTACCAAGGACTATCTGGATACAATCATGGACCGTATTACTCTACCGGGTGCATTCTTCTTGGCATTAGTAGCTATTATGCCCGCTTTTGCAAGAATCGCTGGTGTGAGTATGGAGTTCTCTCAGTTCTTTGGAGGTACATCTTTGTTGATTTTGGTTGGTGTAGTGTTAGATACATTACAGCAGGTCGAAAGTCATTTGTTGATGCGTCATTATGACGGTTTGTTGAAGTCAGGAAGAATTAAAGGACGTTCAGGCTCTGTAGCCGCTTATTAATAGAATGATCTATTTAAAGACAGATGAAGAAATCGAGTTGATGCGTTCGGCTAACCAGTTGGTTGGTCAGACACTGGGAGAGTTAGCTAAACATATCGCTCCCGGAGTAACAACTCTTCAACTCGATAAGATTGCTGAAGAATTCATTAGGGATAATGGAGCTGTTCCTGCCTTTTTAGGGTATGGTGGTTTTCCTAATTCAATATGTGCTTCTGTAAATGAACAGGTAGTACATGGTATTCCTTCCTCGAAAACTATTTTAAAGGAAGGTGACGTCATATCGGTTGACTGTGGTACTATATTGAATGGTTTTGTTGGAGATTCAGCCTATACGTTTTGTGTAGGGGAGGTGTCTCCGGAAGTAAGGAAATTGTTGAAGACAACAAAGGAATCTCTTTACTTGGGTATTCAACAAGCTGTAGAAGGAAAGCGCATTGGGGATGTCAGTAATGCAGTACAAAAATATTGTGAATCGAACGGTTACTCTGTTGTCAGAGAATTGGTAGGACATGGTATTGGACGTAAAATGCATGAAGAACCTGAAGTACCGAATTATGGCAGATATGGTTGCGGACCTTTATTACGTAGTGGAATGTGCATTTGCATTGAACCTATGATCAATATGGGAAGCAAGAATGTAGTTTTTGAAAAGGATGGTTGGACAGTCCGGACTAAAGATAGAAAATGTTCTGCTCATTTCGAACATTGCATTGCTATCAGACCTGATGGACCACAAATCCTCTCTTCATTTAAGTTTTTAGAAGAAGTCCTAGGAAGTAACGCAATTTAATTTGATCTATATGGCTAAACAAGCAGCTATTGAACAAGATGGAGTAATTATTGAAGCATTGTCGAATGCAATGTTTCGTGTAGAATTAGAGAACGGACATGAGCTTACCGCTCACATTTCAGGAAAGATGCGTATGCATTATATTAAAATCCTTCCTGGTGACAAGGTAAGAGTCGAAATGTCTCCGTATGATTTATCAAAAGGTAGAATTGCTTTTAGATATAAATAAAAATAACTAGATATGAAAGTAAGAGCATCTTTAAAGAAGCGTACCCCGGAATGTAAAATTGTAAGAAGAAAGGGTCGCTTATACGTAATTAACAAGAAAAATCCTAAGTATAAACAACGTCAGGGATAATTTATTATTTTTGCATAATAATCATTAGTAAGTAATATGGCTATAAGAATAGTTGGTGTAGACTTGCCACAAAATAAAAGAGGAGAAATCGCTTTGACTTATATCTACGGTATCGGTCGGAGTGCTTCAAAATCTATTTTAGAGAAAGCAGGCGTTGATCGTGATATCAAAGTGAAAGACTGGACAGATGATCAAGCTGCAAAAGTACGTGAAGTCATTGGCGCTGAGTACAAGGTAGAAGGTGATCTTCGTTCAGAAGTTCAGCTTAACATTAAACGTCTGATGGATATCGGATGTTACAGAGGTGTTCGTCACCGTATTGGATTGCCTTTAAGAGGTCAGAGCACAAAAAATAATGCTCGTACTCGTAAGGGTAAGAAGAAAACTGTTGCAAATAAGAAAAAAGCTACTAAATAATAAGAGTTGATATGGCAAAAAAAACAGTCGCAGCAAAGAAGAGAAACGTAAAAGTTGACGCTTATGGTCAAGCTCATATTCATTCTTCTTTTAATAACATTATTGTGTCTCTTGCCAATAGCGAAGGTCAAGTTATTAGTTGGTCTTCTGCAGGTAAGATGGGATTCAGAAGTTCTAAAAAGAACACTCCGTATGCCGCTCAGATGGCAGCACAAGATTGTGCTAAGGTAGCTTATGATCTTGGTTTGAGAAAAGTAAAAGTATTCGTTAAAGGACCGGGTAACGGACGTGAGTCTGCTATCAGAACTATTCATGGTGCCGGTATTGAAGTAACGGAAATTGTTGACGTTACTCCGCTGCCTCACAATGGTTGTCGTCCTCCGAAGAAAAGAAGAGTATAATTAACTATAGTTTCTTGAACATTGAATCCGGAATTGTGAATAGATTGCACAAAGACCTTATCCTCTCTGTAATCGCGGCTGCACGGTTCCAGATTCAGACAGAAAAATTAAAACAATAAAAAAATGGCAAGATATACTGGACCAAAAACAAGAATTGCCCGTAAGTTTGGTGAGGCTATATTCGGACCGGATAAAGTTCTTTCTAAAAAGAATTATCCTCCCGGACAACATGGTAACGCCAGAAAGAGAAAAACTTCTGAATACGGAATTCAGCTTCGCGAGAAGCAAAAAGCAAAATACACTTATGGTGTATTGGAAAAACAATTTAGAAACCTGTTTGAAAAAGCACAGCGTTCAAAAGGTATTACCGGTGAAGTTCTACTTCAGTTGTTGGAAGGCCGTCTGGACAATGTAGTTTTCCGTTTGGGTATGGCTCCTACAAGAGCAGCAGCCCGTCAGTTGGTTTCTCACCGTCACATCACAGTGGATGGTAAGGTTGTGAATATTCCTTCTTACTCTTTGAAACCCGGTCAGATCGTTGGTGTTAGAGAAAAATCCAAATCTTTGGAAGTGATTGCTGATGCATTGTCAGGGTTCAATCACAGCAAATACCCTTGGATTGAGTGGGATCAGTCTTCTTTAAGCGGAAAATTACTGCATCTGCCGGAAAGAACTGACATTCCTGAAAACATTAAAGAGCAGTTGATCGTAGAATTGTATTCTAAATAATAATTGATTTCCATGGCGATATTAGCATTTCAAAAACCCGATAAAGTATTAATGTTGGAAGCGGACAATTTCTTCGGAAAGTTTGAATTTCGTCCGTTGGAACCCGGCTATGGTATTACTATAGGTAATGCTCTGCGTCGTATTCTCCTGTCGTCGCTTGAAGGTTTTGCTATTACATCCATTAAGATCGAAGGGGTTGACCATGAATTTGGTACAATCCCCGGTGTTATTGAAGATGTAACAAACATTATCTTGAACTTGAAACAGGTACGGTTCAAGCATATTGTAGACGACATAGAGAATGAAAAAGTAAGTATTACTGTTTCGGGTTCGGAAGTGTTCAAAGCCGGTGATATAGGTAAACAGCTGACCGGATTCGAAGTATTGAATCCTGACCTGGTTATTTGCCGTTTGGATCCGAACGCTAGTTTCCAGATTGAATTAACGATAAATAAAGGACGCGGATATGTACCCGCTGACGAAAACAGAGATCCGAATGCAGACGTTCACGTTATTGCTATCGACTCTATTTACACTCCTATACGTAACGTTAAGTATTCAATCGAGAACTTCCGTGTTGAGCAAAAGACGGACTACGAAAAGTTGGTTCTTGAAATAGCCACAGATGGTTCTATTCATCCGAAGGAAGCGTTGAAAGAAGCTGCTAAAATTCTGATTCACCATTTTATGTTGTTTTCAGATGAAAAGATTGCGATCGAGACAGTTGATACTGACGGCAATGAAGAATTCGATGAAGAAGTACTTCACATGCGTCAGTTGCTTAAGAGCAAGTTAGCAGATATGGATCTTTCCGTTCGTGCATTGAATTGCTTAAAAGCTGCAGATGTTGAAACATTAGGTGAACTGGTTAAGTTCAACAAGAATGATTTGTTGAAATTCCGTAACTTCGGTAAGAAGTCGCTCACTGAACTTGATGAACTGCTTGAAAGCTTGAACCTTTCATTCGGTATGGATATCACGAAATATAAATTAGATAAAGAGTAAGTAAAGCGATGAGACATAATAAAAAATTCAATCATTTAGGTCGTACGAATACTCACCGTGAAGCAATGCTGTCTAATATGGCTTCTTCTTTGATCAAGCATAAGAGAATCTTTACGACAACAGCAAAAGCGAAAGCACTTCGTAAGTTTGTTGAACCTCTGATCACTAAATGTAAAGAGGATACAACTCACTCAAGACGTATCGTATTCAGTACATTACAGGACAAAAATGCTGTAACAGAACTTTTCAAAGAAGTAGCTCAGAAGATCGGTGATCGTCCGGGTGGTTATACCAGAATTATCAAGACTGGTAACCGTTTAGGTGACAACGCTGCAATGTGCTTCATTGAATTAGTAGACTATAACGAAAACATGTTGAAAGAAACAACAGCTGCAAAAACTACGAAAACAAGACGTTCTCGTAAGAAATCTACAGCTGCTGAAACTGCTCCGGTTGCTGAAGCACCTGCTGCAGAAACAACAGAAGAAAAAGCTGCAGAATAATTTCTGTAACTTATATATAATAAAAACAGCCGACATTTATATGTCGGCTGTTTTTGTTTATATAGGTATTAAGCCTTTTATTTTATATTTTCCAATGCTTCTTGTGCCGTAGCATTAGACGGATCGATTAACAATATCTTATTCCAGTATGATTTGGAACTGTCCATTTCCTGTTTAAGATAATAGTAATAAGCCAGATAGCGATAACATTCCGTTAATTCATTACGATATTTGTCTTTATCTTTTTCCAGCATAGGAATACAGGTCTCATAATAAGGTTTAGCTAATCCCTGCTCTGTTTCCAGATCCAGTTGAGATTGTGTTCGCGCTTGCCATAAACTACCTAGATGACTGTCTGGTACACGTTCTTTTACTATGGCAAACAAGCTATCTGCCTTCGCCAAGTAGTTACTGGCTTCTAAGCTATCTTTTGTCGCTGCAGAATAATAGTATTTACCCAGTTGATAATAATCGGCCGCTTCCGATTCTTTACCTAATGACTCTATATACTGTGTATAGGCATTAATCGCCTCAGAATCCTTTTCACTATTACTATATACTTCAGCAAGGTCTTTGTATACTTCTGTGTGAGCCGGGTTCTCTTTTATTGCTTTTAGCAATGCTTCTGCAGCTTTATCGTACTGCTTGGCTTTGTTGAGTAAGCGACCGTAGTATAAGTAATCCTGCCATATGTATTTAGCATCCGGATCATTGAAGAATGTATTGATTTCTTCAAGTCCTTTTTCATATGCCTTCGTTTCATAGTTATTATAAATACATAGACGTTTCAACAGGAAATTATTGGGATCGATAGCCTGTCCTTCATTAATTACCTGACTTGCTTCTGCATATTGCTTGTTGAAGAACAAAGCAGATGCATAATGAATCAGGTTGTCAATAGAGTAAAGACCTCCTGCGATATATGTTTTATATGCAGCTACAGCTTTGGAGTACGTTCCCTGTAATGAATAAATATTACCAAGTGCATTATAGGCAGGAAGATAATCTGGATAGTTTGTAATTACTTTTTCAAGCATTTCTATGGATAATGCAGGCTGGACACCTTGGTAAACATTTGCATATTTAAGATAGGCTTCTTTACAGGAGGGATCGAAGTGAAGGGCTTGTTCATATCTGCCAGCAGCATCTCCCGGTTTATCTTCACTGATTAACATATCGCCTTCGTATATGTAAATTGACGGATCATTGATGTTATACTTTTTGGCATTGTCGAGAGCAGCTTTTGCCTCTGAATTCATTCCATAAGTTGAATAAGCTCTGGCAATGGCCACGTAAACCGGTACATTTTTCTTATCAACTTTGGTTGCTGTATCAAATGCTTTTTGGGCTGCCGACTTGTCTGTTTTTAGTAATACTTTTCCTTCTCCCACCTTATTATAAGCGTAATCGGAAGAAACAGCCCAACCTTTTTGATAGTTAGCCAGGGCATCGGTCGTTTTTCCGGCGTCGAAGGCTATTTCCCCCAGGTAATAGAGCGCTTCTGCCTGTTCTGAGGGAGAACCGTTTAACTGTTTATTGAAAAGCTGGCTTGCAATAGCCGGTTCACCGGCTTTATAATAAGCAATTCCTTGTTGGTTATCAGCGTGGATAGCTATCGCTACCAGGCTTAAGATGAGTATATATAAATTCTTTATCATAATGATTGATGTTTATAGGGTTTATAATTGATCTCTAACATTGACCAACCGGACAGGTTGTGTAACTGGAAGAATTCCGGATTTGAGAATGATCCGTTGCCCCCGGTCGCTGGTGATAAAGGTGGTAAAACCGGAAGCCAGCCCCATACGCGGTTCTGACAGGATCAGGTAAACAGACCTTGTCATTGGATATTCCTTTAGGGCTATGTATGCCTGATACGGTTTAAAGCTATTGGTAACGGTCGCTTTTTTGTAACGACTGACTGCCATCACTTTTATATCGTCCAGAAAACTCATACATGTTGAATCCAGTGGGTTACTGATCCAGTTTACTCCAATGATACCTAGTGCTCCCGGAGTTTTAGATACATAATCCATTACTTGCCGGTTATCTTTCATAGCATGAAGATTACCACTCAACGGTTCTCCGCCACAGATTGAATCGATAGCATAACGAACAGTACCGGAATTCGGATTGTCGAATACCACTTCTATTTTTCCAGACTTATTATCCGTAGCAAACTCATCCCAATCCTTGATCTTGCCTGTCAGTATCTCTTTTAATACCGGAATGCCGATCAGAGAGTCTGTATTTTGTCTGTTTGTGATTAAAGCGATAGCATCGGTTGCGATATGAATACTTTTGGGAAATAGCTTTCTGCCGTTCATATATTCAGTCTCTTCCTGGGTTAGCGGTCGTGAAGCGATTGCCAACCGTGTACTGTCATGTAATAAGCGGTTGATCGTTTCTGTTTCACCGGAGAAGTAGGGAACTATACCAGCCTCTTTATAAAGACTTTCAAACACGGCGATCTCTTCTTCTATGATCGGAGTAAAGCAACCGTCGGAGGCAATTGCTATTACACCGCTCGTAGGAGTGTCATCCGGCGAATTGCTATTCTTGCTGTTGCATGAAGCTAACACCGCTAATATTATTATATATAATAGATTTCTCATCGTTTATTGTCTTTTACCAGCCTATATCCTCTGAATATTGTGTAACAAAAGAATAAGACACCAAATATCATCCGCATATAGAATGACATATTCTCGTTAAACAAGTTCGTGAAGATTAGAAGAAAAGACATGCCGAGGTATATCACAATCATGGATATACCCCAAACAAGCCTCGTATTTATACACTTTACCTCCATATTATTGCAATCTGAAGCGTACCGGGACAGTGAAATAGACCGGTACAGGTTTACCATTTTGTTTTCCCGGGACCCATTGCGGAAGAGACTTGATAACACGTATCGCCTCTTTGTCGCAGGAAGGATCCAACTGTCTTAGGATCTCAACCTTGGTGACTTCGCCTGTCGGACTGACAACAAAACGGAGTGTGACTGTTCCTTCGATACCATTTTCAGCAGCGATAACCGGATACTTTAAATGGGTACTGATGTATTTCAGCAGAGCTTCGTTCCCACCGGGGAATTGCGGCATCTGTTCAACAGCTACGTAAGGAGTCGTTTCCTCTTCGATCACTTCTTTGTTATCTTTCAGGTCGGCGATGTCGATTGCGTCATCACTGTCAGAGCCTTTTACATCGGCAACAGAGATAGCCAACTTGGATGTGGTCAGCTCTTCTTGTGTTTTGATCTCCTCTTCATCCCTTACATCTTTATCCGCTTTGATGACAGGCGGAGTAAATTTGATCGTACTTTTCAGTACGGGAGGAGGTGGGGCCTCAATATTACGAATTTGATTTTCTTCCGGCACCTTTGTTTCCATCTGCAGGTTGGAAAGTGTCGTAACTTCCAGTACCTGCTCTTTGGTATGTTGCGGGATGACAGATTTGATTAAAGCCGGAATGGTCATTACCAGGATTGCTCCGATGGTAACGACGATCAAGGCACGAATATGTCTGCGGGAAGAATTTTTGCGTAGCTCATAAGCTCCGTATTCTTTATTCTTTCCTTTGAAGATCAAATCGGTCCATTCCGGTGAGTTTAGATTTATATTATTAATATTAATCATGATCGTCATTTTTTATTCGCCTGGGCGATCTCCTTGGAAAGTTCGCCCCCGCTTTTTAGATTATCAACCAGGAATTTGTCTCCGTCAGTGATATCGACAATTGCATATTTACCTATGTTGCAAATCTGCATTTCGTCGAGTGCATCCACCAGGTCTTTGTAAGAAGCATCGTCGGTAGCTTTGATCAGTACGACCGGTGCGTCTTTACCTCCTTTTATTTCTGCGGCTTGCTTTTTGAACTCATCTTCGGAGATTTCTTTATTCAGCTTTTTTACTTTCAGTTCCGTAATCTTCTGTACCGCATCGGCGTTACGTTCCAAAAGAATGTTACGTAATCCGGTGGGAGAGAAGTCGGTAGTTTGCAGCGATTCAACATGTTCGTAATCCGGTTCGCCGAAATAGTAATACACCTTGCTGTCTTCACCCAGTATAAGAGTGATGGCTTTGGAGGCTTTTACTTTCGTCTGTTCGGCTTCCGTCACATGGTCTTTCGACGGCATACTGATCTCCATGGTCTGCGGTTTGCTGAGCGAAGTACAGAGCATGAAGAAAGTAATCAGCAACATGTTCATATCCACCATCGGAGTAAAGTCCACACGGATATTCACCTTTTTCTGTTTACCTTTCTTGCCGTCGCCTTTACCTTTATCTGTATTTACTTCTGCCATAACGTTTGTTGTTTAGGCATTGTCAGGTACATTTTTGAGAGTGGTGATCAGGTTATACCTGTTTTCCCTCAAGTCCTGCAATGTGTTCATAATGTTCTTAATCTTCGGATAAGGAGTCTGTTGATCGGCTTTAATGGCAATCACCAGGTCACGGTTTACTTCGCGGGCATGTTGAACCCACGCTTTAAACTGGTTGTTGGTACTGTCGGCCGGGATTCCGTAGTTGACTATTAACCGGTCTTGTTCGGATCCCGGGAGATTCAGAAACTCCTGCATATTCTGGATAGGAACACCGAAGGAAGGAAGCAGACTGAATTCATATATTTCTTTGTCGGTAAAGTTTATACCATAATCTTTTCCCAGCATCTTCAATACATTAGCCTTGTCTTCCTGTTTATCCAGGCTCATAAATACTTTCCCGTCCGGGTCTACCAGGATTGAAAGAATATTTGTTTCCGGTATTTTGATTTCGGAAACAGACCCCGGTGTCGTTACCATAACCGGTTCTTTCTGAATAAAGGTAGATGTCAGCATAAAGAAAGTAAGCAGCAATACCGTTACGTCACTCATTGCCGTCATGTCAATGAATGTACTCTTGCGTTTTACTATGATCTTAGGCATATGCTTCAGTGTTTAGCGGCGAATGTCTGTACGATAGAGAAACCTATCTCGTCAATAGCATAGGTAATATTATCTATTTTACTGGTGAAATAGTTGTATGAGATGATGGCCATGGCACCGGTGGCGATACCTAAAGCCGTATTAACCAGCGCTTCAGAGATACCAGTAGACAAAGCAACGGAGTCGGGAGCACCCGCATTAGCCAAAGCGGCAAACGAACGAATCATACCTAATACTGTTCCCAGCAATCCAAACAAGGTACCTAACGTTGAGATCGTAGCGATGACAGGCAAGTTCTGTTCCATAGTCGGTAACTCCAGCGCCGTACTTTCTTCAATCTCTTTCTGAATGATGACCATCTTTTGTTCTTTTGTCTGGTCTGCTCTTTGTTCTACATCCGCATAGCGTGTCAGTGCCGCATTAACGACATTGGCAACCGAACCTTGCTGTTCTTTACAAGCAGCTTTTGCTGCATCCAGATTACCTTCTTCCAGGTCTTTCTTTATGGTCTGCACGAAACCCATCAAGCCTTTTTTCCCTTTGGAGCGGCTGATAGCGATGAAACGTTCTACACTTAGTGTAATAACAGTCAATAGAAGAGTGATTACAACAGGAACGATATAACCTCCTTTATAGATTGTACCCGCATAATTTCCGGGAAGCGGATGATTATCAGGATTATTATCCATAAAGTTAGAAGGATTACCTAACACGAATTCAAAGAAACATACTGCCAGGACAAAGCAAACGATAATAACGATACCGGCTGATACGCCGTTGGATGTTTTTAATATAACAGATTTATTTGTTTTCATAATTTTGATATTATATTGAAGATAAAAACAGAAAATAATAGTCTGAGTGCACAAATAAGGGAATGTGCATTCGGATCATACCTTATAAAAAGGGTATAACCATCAATTACAATTGTCTAATCTATAATATCAAATAATGAGTTTTCGTAAAACGTAGATCCAAAGATTTCCACATTTACGAAGCGAAGAGTAGTTTATAGTTTGAATAGTAGATAAAGTCTCTGATACTTTATATTGTATAGCTTGACCTTTCAGATGTAGGAGGAGAAGGTTTTTATTGTTGTTCGATAATTTGAACAGTCGTTCGTAGTTATCGGAAGCCGGTTTGGTACGGGCTGTTATATCATAAGACTCAAGGGGAACTTTTCCTAATTCAAACTTCTTAAGCTCTTTTTCCAGAGAAGTGTTTTTTTTGTCATCATTCGAACTGCATTGTTGGATTGTTGTTTTACTATCCACATTGAATGCAACCTCCTGACCGATAAGGACCAGAATAAGGAGTGTCAATATGGATAGAATCTTTTTCATAACCCAACCAAAACAGGACTTTTATGTTAAAACATTCGAGAGAAGCAAATAGTTGAAACTTTTTAGAAAAAAATATCAACTTATTCTTATCGCAAATTTGGATGAAATATCGAGTCGTAAAAGAAACTCTTCTATTTATTCATCGAAAAACTCTATAAGGGCTTGGCAACAATCGGCGTGTAAACTTTGTTATATTTGTACTGAGTGAAAAATAATAAAGTACTAAATATTTAGGTTATGAAAATTGAAAAAGTAGTAGGTAGAGAGATTCTTGATTCCCGTGGAAACCCGACAGTAGAAGTAGATGTGCTTCTTGAATGTGGCGCATTTGGCCGTGCAGCCGTTCCTTCCGGTGCTTCAACCGGCGAAAACGAAGCCATCGAACTTCGTGATGGCGATAAAAAACGTTATGGCGGTAAAGGTGTTCAGAAAGCCGTAGATAATGTGAACAAAATTATCGCACCTGCAATTATCGGTATGAGTGCTTTGAACCAGCGTGAGATCGACCATAAACTGATCGCTTTGGACGGAACAAAGACAAAGTCGAAGCTAGGAGCCAATGCCATGCTGGGTGTTTCACTTGCCGTAGCTAAAGCTGCCGCCAATTATCTTGACCAGCCGCTTTACCGCTATATCGGCGGAACGAATGCTTATGTATTGCCTGTTCCGATGATGAATATTATCAACGGAGGTTCGCACTCTGATGCTCCGATTGCATTCCAGGAATTCATGATCCGTCCGGTAGGCGCGAAGAGTTTCCGTGAAGGCTTACGTATGGGAGCTGAAGTATTCCATGCATTGAAGAAAGTTCTGCACGACCGTGGCCTGAGTACTGCTGTTGGTGACGAAGGTGGTTTTGCTCCCGCTCTTAACGGTACAGAGGATGCACTGGGTTCTATTATGGCTGCTATTAAAGCTGCCGGATACGAACCGGGAAAGGATGTAACTATCGCTATGGACTGCGCCTCTTCTGAATTCTACGACAAGAAAGGAACTTACGATTATACTAAATTTGAAGGTCC
Source organism: Parabacteroides timonensis (assembly GCF_900128505.1). NCBI lineage: Bacteria > Pseudomonadati > Bacteroidota > Bacteroidia > Bacteroidales > Tannerellaceae > Parabacteroides > Parabacteroides timonensis. The sequence continues at coordinate 2,822,383 of NZ_LT669941.1, read as the reverse complement.
GAATGGTGCAAAGCGCACAGCAACAGAACAGGTGTTGTATCTGACTGAACTGGTAAATAAATATCCGATCGACTCGATCGAAGACGGTATGGATGAAAACGACTGGGAAGGTTGGAAGAAACTTACCAAGGCTTTGGGCGACCGTATCCAACTGGTTGGCGACGACCTGTTCGTGACTAACGTTGAATTTCTGAAGAAAGGAATCGAAGAAGGCTGTGCCAACTCTATCCTGATCAAAGTAAACCAGATCGGAACATTGACCGAGACACTGGATGCTATCGAAATGGCTCATCGTAACGGATATACTTCTGTCACTTCACATCGTTCGGGTGAGACGGAAGATGCGACAATCGCCGATATCGCAGTTGCTACTAACAGTGGACAGATCAAGACCGGTTCATTGAGCCGCTCAGACCGTATGGCTAAGTACAACCAGTTGCTTCGTATCGAGGAGGAATTGGGTGACCTGGCAGTTTATGGTTACAAGACTTATAAGAAATAAGATAAACTCCATTAGGTGTGATTTAAAATGACGAGAGGCCGTCCTTACGAGGATGGCCTCTTTTGTTTTGTCTTTGCTGTGCTAAGTGTTTTTTCATGCCGGGATCTAAGTCTTTTCATGCTGTATATTAAGGGAAAATGTGCCGATGTTTAAGCATTTTAGTCCTGATGTTTTTAAACGCAAGGCCTGCCTTACTAAAAATTAAGGCCAGCCTTACATTTATGTAAAGCTGGCCTTGCGTATTTGTACTGCCTGCCTTTCGTTTCCCAAAGTCCAGACAAAAAGATTTAATCTTAGTGAGATAAATCCTTATAAGTAGGGAGGTAGTTGCTTAGTCCTCCAGTTCAAACCATTCGCGTATGGCATCGATCAATACCTGATTCTCTGCTGTTGTCTGGGTAGACAGGCGGAAATAGGTTTCATCCAACCCGCGGAAGTTTGAAGCATCGCGTATCAGGATACCATATTTCTCCCACAAGAATTTCTTCAATTCGGCAGCCGTTCCTTTTTTCAGGCGGACAAGGAAGAAGGTGGTCGACGAAGGAATCACTTCCAGGTTGTCGAATTTATTCAATTGGTAGATCAGCTCAGCTGTTTCGCGTTGCCACTTGCGGATTGGCAATGTGAACTGTGCCGGATGGATCAGGATATATTTACTTGCTTCGAGTGCGATCGCATTGATGGACCAGGGGATGATATACTTATTTACTTCGTTTACTATTTCCGGTGAAGCTACCAGATAACCGATACGTATTCCCGGAATATTGTATGCTTTGGAAATAGATTGGATAAGGATCAAGTTCGGGTTGTTCTTTACGTCCGACGGTTTCAACATATCCTCGGTTGTAAAGGCAACGTATGCCTGGTCGACAATAAATTTTGTGTTCCGGTTAGCTGCGATCAGTTTCAGCATCTCTGTGCGGTGGAGCAGTTTGCCGTCCGGATTATTCGGGTTACAAATCCAGCAGAAATCCTGTCCTTCCAGCGAGAGTTCCGAAAGGTCGTCGGTGGTGGAAAAGAAACTGATCTCATGTTCGTGCAGGCGGCAGGCATCTTCGTACTCGGAGAAAGAAGGCACAGCGATCATCGATTTGGCCCCTCTCCAAGCCTGTGCAAGTAGGTAGAAGGCGGTGATGGAACCGTTGGTCACAACAACGTTCTCTTCTTTTATTTCATATCGGCGGGCAAGCAGCCGTTTGAGTGAGGCGGCATCCGGTTCCGGATAACGTGTCAGTTTATTGAATTGCTCGATCAGATGTTCTTTGAGCTTTTCAAGGTTGGCACCGTGCCATACATTGGAGCTGAAGTTTATCTTCACTTCGTTTTGTGAGTTGTAAAAGTCGTCACCGTGTCCGAATAGCATACTTTATTTGTTTTAGTAATTAATGTTGTTATAATAAGGTGTTGCAAAAGTACTAATCTTTTTGGCTTTTTCTATCAATTGCTTTATAGATTGCGTCTTGTATTCGGGTTCGTATATCCAGTGCTCCCAGCTTATTGTTGGCTCGCGATGGGTTGACACGGTTGCAAAGGAAGATGTAAAGCAACTGATTATCGGGGTCTACCCAGAAACAAGTACCGGTAAACCCGGTATGGCCGTAGACGGATGGTGGCGTCAGGCTTCCACAGGGTGAACCTTTATGCGTGCCGACGGCTGGTTTGTCGAAACCCAGTCCGCGACGGCTTGTCGGACTTTTGCTTTGAGTGAAGAGCCGGCAGGTTTCTGTCGACAGGTATTGTTCGTTACCGTATTTCCCCTGATTGAGGAACAGTTGCAACACCTTTGCCAGATCGTTGGCATTCGAAAATAATCCGGCATTACCGGAGACACCTCCCTGAAAGGCGGCTGCCTCATCATGCACATATCCGCGAACCAGCTGGCGGCGTACGAACTGGTCGTCTTCTGTGGGGACAATCTGTAACGTATCCATCGCTTTCAATGGATTGTAAGTGGTATGGCGTGCTCCGAGACGACTGTAAAAGTTATTGTGGAGCAGTTGATCCATCGGTTGCTTCATCTGGTTTTCCACCATCATCTTCAGCATGATGAAGTTGACGCAGCTGTACACATATTTACCGCGTGTACCGAGGCGCGAGTCTTTTATATCCTGTATGATACTGTCTTTGAAGGAGTCGTGCAGATAGAAGTTGCGGGCCACTTCGGTGGTGAAACCGGGTTTCTTTTTATCGGATACGAGGTCGGGCAGATACTTAAAGTCGTTGCGGACGAAGGTCTTTGCATCGAAGCGTACCGGATGGGTAGCGTTCTTTTCGCGACTGTAAAGACTTCCTTTGTAACTGTCTTTGTCGATAGCATCCAGGTAAAAGTTGATTGTAGAGACAACGCCCGACTGGTGGTAGAGCATTTCCTTTATATTCAGGTCTTTTTTATTAGAGCCTTTCAGCTCCGGGATATACTCCGATATCTTATTGTTGAGCGTGAACTTCTTTTCGTCATAAGCTTTCATGACGGCCAATAATGTTCCGGCTGCCTTTGAAGCGGAAGCCAGGTCGTAGACTGAATTTTCCTCTACCGGCTGTTTTTGACTGTAATCAAAATAGCCGAACGATTTGTCGTAAATGACCATACCGTCTTTGGCTACAAGCACCTGGCAGCCAGGGTAGGCTTTCTCTTCCAGTCCTTCTTCAACAATAGAATCGATCACTTTAAGGCGTATGGGGTTGGCTCCGACTTCTTCCGGCTCATGATATCCCAACCGGGTTTTCTCAGTAAAGAGACCGGTTCCCGCATAATAAAGTCCGGGGATGGTAACAGGTAATTTCCCTTTCGCTGCAATACCTCCGAATATTAACTGGGCAGCGTACTCTTGTGCAAGAGGAGTCGCTTCGTATCCCATCACGACTGCTTTCGCTTTCTGTATCGAGTTCTTATAATCTTTACAGAAATAGGGCAGGGTGAAAAAGGCGTACACCAGTTCTTTCTTTGTCGCCAGCTGGCGGAGCAACTGACTTTCGGGAATACGTACTGTGTGTATGCTGCAAATAATAACATCATATTTCTCCAGCTGTTTGTAAACCTGTTGTACCTGTGCGGCCGTAGAGCTGCGGCTGATACTGAAGTTTGCCACAGAGTCGTAACGGCCCAGCATCTTCTGGAAATCGTTTCCTACGGGAGATCCGATCGACAGGGCGGCTATCTTCTTTTTATCCAGTTGTTTGAGTGGAATGAAGTCTGCTTCATTCTTTAATAAAGTGATCGCTTCCGCATTCAGTTTGGCAGCCAGCCATTCTGCATGCGGTGAGTTCAGCCGCTCACTTAAGCCTTTGATCTCTATCGGTTTGTATTTGTTTAATCCAGTAATATATTTGTACTGAAGTATCTTTATACACTTGGCCTCCACCTCTTCAATATTAAGTATGCCTTCGTCTATGGCCTCTTTCACGGCTGTGAAGTCATTGATCGGGGCAGCAGGAGCCAATAATATGTCATTTCCGGCCAGTAGTGCTTTTACCGAAGGGTTGTCCGATTTACTGGTGGTGGCACCTTTCATGGCCAGTGCGTCGGTGAAACATAATCCTCTAAAGCCCAGTTTGTCTTTTAATAATCCGGTTACTATCGGGCGGGAGAAGGAAGAGGGCAGGTTACGGGTCTTATCGAGTGCCGGGACATAGAGGTGTCCTGTCATAACCCCCGCGTATCCATCATATATATATCGTTTAAAAGGATATAGTTCCACACTGTCGAGACGGGCCAGGTCGTGATGGACGGAAGGTAGTGTGTTGTGTGAGTCTTCCGAGGTATCTCCATGTCCGGGGAAATGCTTGGAAACAGAGATAATACCTTCCCCTTCCAGGCCACGGGCATAAGCAAGACCTTTCTCTGCTACTGCCTGCGGATTCTCTCCGAAGGAACGTAGTCCGATTATGGGGTTGTCTGTGTTACTGTTTACATCCATGTCGGGGGCAAAGTTGATCTGTATCCCCATCTCTTTACATTGACGGGCTACTTCTTTGCCATATTCGGTGATTAATTGATTGTTTTCTATCGCCCCCAGCATCATATTCTTGGGGAAACGAGTCGTACCGCTCAGACGCATCGACAAGCCCCACTCTCCATCCAACGAGACGAACATGGGAACACGGGATGCTTTCTGCAACCGGTTGGTGACTTCTGCCTGTGTGACAGGGTTTCCTTTATGGAAAAGAATTCCTCCGATCTTTATTTCATTCACATACCGCATGAGTCGTTGCATATTGCGGTTGTCCGATTTAGGATCGGCTATTACCATAAAAAGTTGCCCGATCCGTTCATCGTAAGTCATCGAGTCGAAAACCGAATCCACCCAGTGATTCATTTTTGCCTGATCGACATTGCGGTACATATTCGGTATGGTCTGTGCTTTGCCTGCCAGTAAACATACAGCGCAAAGCAGTATTGTAAGTATCTTCCTCATCTTCACGTTATCATTATTATCCATCAAAAATAGGAAAATAAGTTGAAAAGTCTCTATACTGTGACAACTTTTCGGTTGTTCACATAAGGTAATATACGCTTGAATAGCGATTTAAAGGAAGAAAAATAAGTACAGGATCGATGATTTATTACCTAAACTACTTGCGTATAAAATAAATCTTTCGTTACTTTGCATCCGCTTTGCGCAATCTCTGTCGGGAGAAGTAGCCCGTTATATTGCGTTTCGTTTAAAATTACAATTAAAAAGCTATAAAACAATGGATTTAATTAAGATTGCAGAAGAAGCGTTTGCTACGAATAAGGAATATCCTTCATTCAAGAGTGGTGACACTATTACAGTAGCTTACCGTATTAAAGAAGGTAACAAGGAACGTATCCAGCAGTACAGAGGTGTAGTTATCCGTATCTCAGGACATGGTGACAAAAAACGTTTCACAGTTCGTAAGATGTCTGAAAACGTAGGTGTAGAGAGAATTTTCCCGATGGAATCTCCGTTCATCGAAAGCATCACTGTAAACAAACTTGGTAAAGTACGTCGCGCTAAATTGTATTACCTGCGTGCTCTTACTGGTAAGAAAGCAAGAATCAAAGAAAGAAGATTCTAATCCTTTGGGATTTAATTACCATAAAAGAAGGTTGCTCGTTGGGTAACCTTTTTTTATGTCCTTTTGTCTATTGCCTGTAAAATGTTCGATGAATAAGAACAGGCGTTTCGCCGATGTTTTTGTCCGTTTCGTCGGTTTATATACTTTTGACTTCCTGGGATACTTATCTTTGTAGCCACTAAATAAATCCTTTATGCGACATTCCGTAAAGAACGATCTATTGATTGGCTTTATCGTATCGGTATTGTTGAGTCTGTTTGTCAACTTCTCGATGCTGATGCGTAAATATGATGTGATTAATATTCAGAGAAATCCGGCTCTTCCAGAGCCTCCGGTATTCCTGAATGATTATTTATTTTATTTCCCGCTTGTGTGGTTCTTCTTGTTTGCTTTCCTTCTTTTCATTGTAAATATGCAAATGTATAAACTGGGGGATAAGATATTCAAACAAAGGGAATATAAAGTAGCGATATTTGCCGGTGGAGTAAGTGTGATGGTGGGTCTGGGGCTACTGGCTGTATATCCGATCGTGCAAAAATCTGTATTTGAAGTCGCTGAAGTTCCCACTGTTCATGAAACCGTTATTATGGAAAGGCGGTCGGATAAGATTATTCCAGGATATGGAAGGCCTGTATCTAAAGCCAGAAAAAATCTGGAGATACGACCGGATCGACCGGAGGGGGATATTCTAATATCCAGATCTATTGCTTTTCATCCGCAGATGACGGAACATCTGTTTGTCCTGTTAACCGTATTGCTCAGTGTGTTGCTGATACGTTTGATAAGCGGCAAACAACAAATGATGCTAGAGTATGAAAAACTAAAAACAGAGAAACTACAAACTTCCTATAATGCTTTGATGGGGCAGATCAATCCTCATTTCTTTTTCAATTCACTCAACGGACTCAATTCCCTGATCCGTAACGGAGAAAAGGAGCATACATTGACATACCTGGATGAACTGTCGAATGTTTTCCGGTATATCCTCCAGAGTAACAAGAAGGAAATGGTCACTTTAGCAGAGGAGTTGCAGTTTGTAAAGGCCTATACTTATCTGCTTGGCGTGCGTTATGAAGGCAAACTTTTTTTCTCTATACAGGCCGAACCGACGCTGTTGCTTTGGTCGTTACCTATCCTGAGTGTATTGCCGCTGATTGAAAATGCAGTCAAACATAATGTGATCAGTAAGCAGTATCCGCTACAAATTGACATTTATACTACAAAGGAGAACACTTTGGTGGTATCCAACAAAGTGCATCCGAAGGTAGAGGAGGGACATAGTAGCGGTATCGGACTTAAAAATCTTTGGGGACGTTATCGTTTACTCACTGGAAAAGATATTAATATATCCAACCGGAAAGAATATTTTAAAGTATCCCTTCCCCTGTCCGATCTGTCGGTTTAGGTCTAACTAAATTGTCAATTAATTGATTATCCGTATGAATGCTGTAATTATTGAAGATGAAACTGCTGCGGTAAGCTCCCTGAAGGCGATACTGGCACAGAATACGATTATACCGATCGAGGTAATAGCCGAACTGGAGAGTATAGAGGAAAGCGTAGCCTATTTCCGTTCCTTTCCTCATCCGGATGTTATTTTTATGGATATTCATCTGGCAGACGGTAGCGCTTTTAAGATATTCGAGCAGGTTGAGGTTGAAGCTCCGGTCGTTTTTACAACGGCTTATGACGAATATGCGCTGCAGGCCTTTCAGGTTAGCAGTATCGATTATCTCTTGAAACCGGTCACAATGACCTCTTTGGAACGGGCGTTGAGTAAGCTGCGGCTGTTCAGTCCGGAAGAGCGACTGGCACATATCCGTCAGACGAACGATACGATACAAAAGCGGCATGTCATCAAAAGCCTGCTTATCATGCTCAGTGATAAGTTCTACCCTTTGCAGGTAGAAGATATCCTTTATTTCTATACGGCAAACGAGAAAGTAACGGCTTATACCTCCGACGGCAAACAGCATCCGGTGGACCGTACACTTGATACCTTAGGTGATCAACTCGACGGAAAAGACTTTTTTCGTGCTAATCGTCAGTTTATCATTGCCCGTAAAGCCATAAAGGATATCGACCTCTGGTTCGGCAGCCGTTTGTCGGTTAATCTGACTTTACCGGTTCCGGAGCGTATTATCATCAGTAAGACAAAAACACCGGTATTCAAGAAATGGATACTGATGGAATAGTGGTCAGGTGAAAATACTGCATTGAGGAAGCAAGTTTTTTCACCCTGCTACCTAAGGCGATTCACCGATCAAGTTGTACCATTTGTCGGTGGTTAACCTTTGTTCACCGAATATTCTTATTTATTTGTAGTGTAATTTAAAAAGAGACTCTAGTATGTTGAAATGTATTACTTTCGATGGAGATGCTTCTACGTTGAACACCCTGATGGGGTATTTTGAGAAGTTGGATAAAGCACTCGCTGATGTGCATGAAGTCTTGCACAAGGAACAAACTGAACAACCTGTTTTTGTTCGGGAAGGAAGTAAGATCATTCGCCTTCACAGAGAGGAAATACTTTTTCTGGAAGGCTATGGCGATTACGTCAAAATCCATCGCACCACGGGCAAGCCGCTACTTTCGCAGGTCAGCCTGAAGCGATTTGAAGAAAATCTTACCGATGGGTTATTCTGTCGTGTGCACCGTTCTTATATCGTTGCCCTTTCCCATATCAGTTATATCGAACGGAAAAGGATACGTATCGGCGATGAACTGATTCCTATCAGCGATTCGTATCTGCCGGCTCTTATGGGGAGGTTGGCTTTACAGGAATAGGTTGATCCTGCTCTTGATAACTAAAAAGATTCTATAAAAATCTAATTAAAGGAACAAAGCCGTAATTCAGTCTGTTTGGTTGAAAATTTAAAGCAAATAGACTATGAATTACGGTATTAGTGTTTTATTCAGGGCGATCCCACTGTTGATGGCCCTGTTCTGTTTCAGTTATGGTTTGTTCGTTTATGAATATGGAACAGACCCGGGTAAATTTGTAGCGGGTCCGGTTGTCTTTTCCCTGGGGATGATCTGTATTGCCCTCTTCTCCACGGCGGCAACGATTATCCGGCAGATCATAAATACTTTCGGGATGGTGAGTCGGTACGCATTGCCGGCACTCGGTTACTTATCGGCCCTTCTGACTGTAATAATCGGAGTCCATATAATGGAATCGCCTGATTCGGCTTCGTTCGTAGCCGGGCATGTTATCTGTGGAGTTGGACTTATTACCGCATGTGTAGCAACTACAGCAACATCTTCTACCCGCTTTACGATGATCACGGTTAATTCGAAAAAAACGGACCATGATGTTCCTCCCGAAGCATTTACACGGGCACAGGGATTGACTTTAATTGCCATTGCCGGAGGAATTGCATTGATTGCCTGGATATGGGCTTTCTGGTTATTAGCGAATGAAGATCATAGTTCCAAATATTTTATAGCCGGGCATGTGATGATCGGGTTGGCTTGTATCTGTACCAGTCTGATAGCGTTAGTTGCTACCATTGCCCGTCAGATCCGGAATATATTTTCTCCTAACGAGCGTATGATATGGCCGGTCATGGTGTTGATCATGGGAAGTTTATGTGTCATTTGGGGAGTTATTCTTATTTTGGGGACAATTAATCCGGCCAATGGTGTAACAGGTTATATCATGATCGGTTTAGGGTTGGTTTGTTATAGTATATCCAGCAAGGTGATCCTACTTTCAAAAATATGGCGGCATGAGTTTAAGTTGTCTAACCGTATTCCGCTAATACCGATCTTCACAGCGTTGACCTGCCTGTTCCTTTCTGCATTCCTGTTTGAACTGGGTTCCGTTCACGATTACTACTTTGTCCCGGCACGTGTTCTGGCTGGATTAGGCGGTATTTGTTTTACTTTGTTTTCTATTGTGAGTATTCTGGAGAGCGGAACGTCTTCTAAGTAAATAATTTATATCCTTGATGTATTGTAGGGACAGGTTTTTTCAATCTGTCCCTTTTTTTAACTATTAGTTCTTATCAAAAGTTCTCAATTCTCTTCTTTTTAGGTTCGATACGAATTAAGTGTACTAAAAATTTTTGTTTGTCGATTAGTTTCTGATTATTTCGCTACCGGACATGTGTTGATTGGGCTACTTCTAATCTACCTTTTTGTGTTATCCCTTGAATTTTATATAATCAATAAAGATGGGGCTGTGGACGATTTAATCGTTCCTTTATTTTAGTCATCCCAAAGATAGTCCTTTATATTTGAATATTCAAAGGATAGAGTCTTTTTTATTTGCTATATATCAATACGTTGTCTCACTTTTTTACTTCGCCCCTTTAGATCTGTTGCTTGGTATAAATTGTGACTAAAAAAAAGGAACGTTTAATCTAGTCATTGTCTTTTTGTAAGGCTTGTAAATCAACACTATATTTAATATTAAGACTGCTTCAATTATGGCAAAAAAGGTAAAATCGAATATATTACGTAGAAATACCAATGAAAACAAGCTGATAGCCGATAAGAATGACTATAAACAGAACATCCTCGAAGGGATGAGTTACGGGTGGGTGATAGCAGGATTGGAATTATTGGAAGCGATGAAACAAACACCTTAATAAAAAGGCAAACTCACTAATATAAAGTAGGTATATGAAACTTCAATTATAAAAAAGAAAAGCAATGATGAACTTAGCTAATAAGATCAGCAAATTTAATCGTGGTCGTAAATACAATCACTTTTTGCAAACAATCAAACCTGGTATAGAAGATAAAATTCTTGATGTAGGATTTACTGAGAATAATTATAGTGAAGAAGCCAATTATTTGGAAAAACATTATCCATACCAAAAGAATATTACCGCATTAGGCATTGAAGAAGCGAGAGAAGAAGGGGACTTCAGGACTCTATACCCTCAAGTAACAGTTATTCGGTATGATGGAAGTCTTTTTCCTTTTGAAAATGACACATTTGATATTGGCTGGAGCAATGCGGTTATTGAACATGTCGGTAAGCGTGATAAACAGGTTCTATTCATAAAAGAGATGTTACGTACATGTAAAGTAGTTTATTTTACTACGCCCAATAGATTTTTCCCTTTTGACCTCCATACCAAATACCCTTTTATCCATTGGTTGCCCAAGAAACAATTTGACGGGATTCTTCATATCTTAGGAAAAGATTGGGCTACGGGTGACTATATGAATCTACTCACTCAAAAGCAAATTATTTCCATTTGTAAAGAAGCAGGAGCAACAAATTGCTCTGTCAAATGTAACTGGTTTTTAGGATTCGTAATGGACTTTTCAATTATTATCCGAAAGTAAAGAAAACGTCTGCACTCAATTAATCAGTGCAGACGTTCGTTTTTTATCATTAACTATTTATAATTTCATCTTATAAAGCAACTCGCTTAATGTATAAGTAACCGTTATCCCTGTAACGTCTTTTTGGAAAGTATTGTTTTTCAGTTGTGTCCGTTCATGGAAAATGGCAGCGTTGAAATGTCCGTTCAGAACAGGCAATCCCATACCTATGCTTGCCCGCCACGAAAGGCCGGATTGTCCGCTTATGTTCATATAGGGAGTGGATACGTCGATACCAGCCTTGTAAGACATTCGCTTCCAGTAGCTACTGGAAGAATATCCGTTCGGGAAATAACAGACTCCGGCACGTACTTCGTGTGCATCTTTAAATGCAACCCTGCTGTCGCCCGATGACAGGGAACTGTATTGCTGAAACTTATAGTCGAGGGCATACGTCCATTTTTGATAGATCAATGATCCTCCGATCCCCATGTATTGAGGTAGATGTTGAGAGGAACTCTTTTTGTTTTGCTCTGTCTCTACATTGCCGTTTGTTATGATAATGGAATTGTCCATCTTCAAACGTTGCTTGTATCCATAGACAGCTCCAATCGTAATCGATTTGTCCCTGGCCAGATTCCGGTGATACTGAATTCCGAAGTCTGCATAGAAAGCATTTGTGTACATTTTGTTTTCAACGGTCATGCTGCCTTGATTCTCAGACGATTTTATATTACCGAATATATAATTCAGATTCACGCCAACCGATAAATCCCGGGAAAGCATGAAGGCATTCGACAGATACACTTTCGAGAGACCGCCATATCCTTCGAAGGTACTGGTATAGTAGGACCCGGGTGAACCTTCGAGCGGCTGTGTGCTCTGAAAATAATAACCGACCGAAGAATAAGGAGTGAGACCGGCCGCCATATACCAGTGGGGTATGATTCGTCCGGCTAATGCGAAGGCCGATACATTTCCGGAGAACGCATTGCTACTTCCACTCTTCGACTTATAAGATTCGCTTTTTGCGAAAGCAGAAGCTTCGGCAAAGAGCCTGCACGAGTCGAGTCCCGAAAGTCCGGCCGGATTTTCCGTGTTTATCAACCATGAATTCCGTATCCCGGTGGAAACGCCCCCCATGGCTGAATTGGAACCATATAGTCCGGTTACGATCTCACCGATACCAAACATCGAATAGGGTGAAGAGGTCATGATGTTTTGTGCGTCCGCTACTGTTGCTGTCAGCAGGAGAGAGGAAAATATATACTTAATAACTTTCATATATTTTGTAGATTAGCTGTAAAACGATGGGTGACTTGCTTTGCCTGTCGCCGAAAGTCATATTTTTGAATGTTTTGGTGTAGCTGTCTTCGTTCAGAACCAGTTGCAGGTTGTGTTTATTTATCCCGATTGTGCCGAGTTCTTGTTGCATGAAATCGGTGACATCGAAATAGTAATAAGTATTTTCATTGAATACATCGTCTTTTACAAGTGTACCGCCTTGTACCTGTGTGCCGAGGTAATCCGTTACAGCATCGGTAACGACATTGTTCTCGTCGGCAATGTAAAGATAGACGCTGTCCGGAAGTGCATTTGTTTCCGAATAAGTACCGAGTTCCGGATATAGTTTGAGCATGGCCGATTCTATGACCACTCTTTCTCCCAGCTTCATGATATCGTTGAGGTAAGGAAACTCCAACCGGGCGAACCAGCCTAAGCCACCAAATAATACACCCCGGTTATCCAGTGACTCGGAAGGTATTTCGACTTGTTTCGTGGGGAAAGGCTCCATCAGTGTACCTGTCCTGTCATGATCGATATGGTTGAATTGTGTGGATGTGTTGGGAGAGAATACCAACTGTTGTTCATTTGCTTGTTCCTCAACAATATGGTAATGTAATACGATAGTCGACATTGTATCGGCCACCTGAAAAGAGAGCATCGAATGGTTGTCTGAACCGTCAGGGATGATGACGATCCCTTTGAAATAGTCTTCGAAGCGTTCCGACGATACGGCCTCGTCCCGTTGATGAAAACGGGTCAATAGATTCTGTCCCAGTTCATCGGGGAGGCGGATCTCCAGCTTGTCCACTCCTTGGGGACGGGGCCTGAACCGGCAGGTTGCCATTGGCTCGGTTTCGTAAGAAAAGGAGGAGGTATTATATAAGTAGTTGTTGTCATTCAATACAACTTTCTCTGTTAGCCGGTGAACCGAGAATTGCTGGTATTGTAAAGTATCCCCTACATAATAGCTGCCGTAGGCCAGTGACAGGACAAGCGAATCGAGTACGACAACTTTGTCGATGTCTGTACTGTAACTGGGACGCGTATAAGGAATATATCCCGACGATTTCATGGTCCCCCAGATCGAATGTGTATATTCTCCGACTAGTGCAACCCCTTTTCCTGATGTTTCCAATGAATCGATCAGAACGGATGTAATGACGACTGTTGAGGTATCGGTACTAATATTACGAAAAACCGAATCGACCAGACCGTTGCCGTATTTATTACTTTCATCATAGCAGGATGAAAAGAGGCAACAGGAAAGGCATACCCAAAAAAGAAAAAGAATCTTATTCATATACATTATATATATTAGTAATAGAGTCTGTTGATCAGGCAAAGAACCACAATCGCCTATTCTTATGCAAGAATAACCTGTCAAACCCCGATATTGCTCCACTAACAGTGGTATTTGGCAGATCAGCCTGTCTGCCGACTGGGATAATAGGGTTTACCTTCTTTTTTCGGGCATTCACCGAACAAGATAACCTGTTTGCCGATTTAATTTGCCGGTAAACAAAAAGCCCTGTTCTTTTGTGTTCGTAAAACAGTAACACGCTATATGATGACACAAAAAAGATTATTTCTATTCCTGATAGCACTGCTTCCTCTGGGGATGATCTCCTGCAGCGATGATGATGACGATGATTTACAAGGTAAATGGTATCGTGTCTCCGATTTCGATGGGCTTGCCCGTAGTTATGCTTCTTCATTTACCATTGGGAATAAAGGATATTTAGCTTGCGGGTATAATGGAAAGAAACGCCTCTCCGATACTTGGGAATACGATATGGAACGAGACACATGGACGCAGAAAGCCGACTTTCCCGGTACCGCCCGTAACTCGGCTGTAGCAATGACTGTCGACCAGAAAGGTTATTTGGGCACAGGTTACGATGGCGAGAATTATCTGAATGATTTTTGGGAATACGATCCAGCGTCCAATAGCTGGACGCAGAAAGCCGATTTCCCCGGTTCGGCCCGCTATGACGCTGTTGCATTCGGGGTTAGTGGTAAAGGATATTTAGGTTCTGGTTATGATGGTAATTACCTGAAAGATTTTTACTCTTTCGATCCTAACGCTAACAGTTGGACACAGATAGTCAGCATCGGCGGAAGCAAACGTCGGGGTGCCACCAGCTTTGTGTACGACAATATGGCTTATGTTTGCTGTGGGGTGAATAACGCTGAATACGTAGATGACTTCTGGAGGTTTAACCCCTCTGACGGGTCATGGACACAACTTCGCGATATAGCAAATACATCCGACGATAGCTATGACGACGATTATAGTATAATACGGACCAACGGCGTAGCCTTTGTAATCGACGGGGCGGTCTATCTGACCTGCGGCGAGAGCGGGGGAGTACGCTCCGATACCTGGAAATATTATCCTTCAACCGATTTGTGGGAAAATGTCGCCAAGTTTAAGGGATCGGCCCGTAGCGCTACGGTTTCTTTTTCGAACGGTGAGAAAGGCTTCGTGGCAACCGGTGGTAGCAGTACCTATTATTTTGATGACATTTGGGAACTTCACCCTTATGAATACGATGATGATGACTATTAAAGGTAAAAAAGCCCTGTGGTGGCTATGCGTACTACTGGTATTTATTCTATTTGTTTACATCTGTTCCGGAGAAAAGGGGTCTCCGGACGGCCGGCAACCGGAGTTGCAAACGTATCGATTGGGGAATGGCTGGGGATACCGTATCCTGATGAATGAGAAAGTGTTGATTGATCAACCCACCATTCCTGCAATTGATACATTAATGTCTTTCCCTGATGAGGCAAGTGCCCGTAAGATCGGATCGCTTGTCAGGGACCGGATTGCCAATAACAAAGATTTTTCGATAACGAAAGATGATATTCAACATTCACTCTCTGATTAGAAACAAACGATAATTCAACGTGAACGTCGAAAGGGTGGCCAGTGATGGTCGCCCTTTTTTAGCAAGATAGGACAAGTCTCTAACCTTTCCGGCCCTTATCTTTGTATCGAAATACAAACGACATGCAACAAAGACCATCAACAACAGAAGAGTATCAACGTAAAATGAATATCATCGTAGAGTATATCAACAATCATTTGAGCGAAACAATTGATCTGGATATACTGGCAGAGATGTCAGGTTTTTCGCCCTGGCATTTCCACCGGATCGTAAAAGCATTCCTGGGAGAGAATATCGGTGCTTTTATTGTCAGGATGAGGGTCGAGACTGCAGCTCGGTTACTGCGTTACTCTGATATGTCGGTACAGGAAATATCCTGGCGCGTAGGTTATGATGTGCCGTCTTCCCTGTCGAAGGCTTTTAAGCAGTTCTATGGTATTTCACCCAATGATTATCGTAAAAACAAAGATTACATTATTATGAGACCTGTTGAAGTAA
The DNA here is from genome assembly GCF_900128505.1 of Parabacteroides timonensis. Taxonomy (NCBI): domain Bacteria; kingdom Pseudomonadati; phylum Bacteroidota; class Bacteroidia; order Bacteroidales; family Tannerellaceae; genus Parabacteroides; species Parabacteroides timonensis. The sequence goes on along the minus strand of NZ_LT669941.1, from coordinate 2,806,882 downwards.
GATACGATTTAAATATAGAAACAGAAGTAAAAGAATATCCTGATCGCCAGATTGCCTATGTCCGTTTGTCGGGAGCTTATATGAACCTCGATTTTTGCGGAGCCTGGCAGAAACTGTGGGCCTTTGTGAAAGAACAGAACCTGTATTCGGAAGGGATCGAGCATATTTGTATCTATCATGACGACCCCAAAGTGACGGAGCCCGATAAGCTGCGTACTTATGTTTGCCTGGTTTTGCCGAAGACTGCCGAACCGAAAGGGGAGGTCGGAGTAAAGCAATTACCTGCAGCTAAATATCTTATCTTTCGCTATAAAGGTTCGTATGAACATCTGAAATCAGTATATGATACGGTCTACCTGCATCTGATTCCCGAAGGTGGATACAAACCTCTTGATGCGCCGGGATATGAAAAGTATCTGAATAATCCGGCCAACACAGCCCCGGAAGAGCTGGTAACTGAAATCCATATTCCGATTGAATAAATTCGTATATTTGCCGGCATGGAATCATTTCAGATAATGTTACCATCGCCGGCACTTGCTCCTTATGTCAAGCATTACTGGTTGTTGGAGACGGATAGTCCTATAGAAAACACGGAGTGTATTATCCCGACCGGGAATGTGCAGATGCTTTTTTATCGGGGAAATCCTATATTATTGTCTTCCTCACAAGACAGCCGCCGTGTAAACAACCAATCTGTTTTATGTGGGCAGTATGTCGGTTACTCCGAACTGAGCTTTTCCGGAACGATCAGGATACTGGCCGTTGTTTTCCATACGCACTCGGTTAGCGCATTCTTCCGGATACCCGTCAGTGAGTTTTGTAACCAGAAAGTTTCTGCTGGTGAGTTGGGCGACCGCGAATTGAAGGAACTGGAAGACCGTATATTATATGAAGCAGACGACAGGAATTGTATCTGCCTGGTCGAACATTTCCTTTTGTCCCGTCTCAATCCACCGAAAGAACATAATCTCGAGCGGATGCTTTCTGCCATTCGAACGATCAACCAGCGGGGAGGAGAAGTACGTATCTCTGATCTTGCCTCGTCCGTTTATCTGAGTACAAAACAGTTTCAACGTATTTTTACCGGACATATTGGGATTAGCCCGAAGGAGTTCCTGCGGATTGTCCGTTTCCAGCATGCTTTATATGTACTGCAATCTACTCCGGATATAAGTTTTTCCCAACTGGCTTATGAATGTGGCTTCTATGACCAGCCGCATCTGATTAATGAATTTAAGATTTTCTCCGGATATACCCCGAAAGAGTATCTGGGCGTTTGTGCTCCCTATTCCGATTATTTCTCACGGGAGAACGGCTAATGTCCTTTTTTTCCAAGTCTCGGCTTTTGGCATACTCTATCTTTGCATTGTCAAAAGACAGAAACTGTTTATCTAAAAAAGCGAACATGAAAAAGTTAATTTCTTTCTTCGAGATTCCGGCCTCTGATTTCGTAAGGGCCGTGAAGTTTTACGAAACAGTGTTGAGCCTGAAGTTGGATGTGATGGAGTGCGACGCCGAAAAGATGGCTTTCTTCCCTGATGAAGACGGTTTGGCTCCGGGTGCCATATCATGGGCTACCGATTTTCTCCCGTCAAAGAACGGTGTACTTATCCATTTGCATGTAGACGATATGGAAGCTACACTCTCTCTGGTCAAATCCAACGGGGGAAAGGTTCTTAGGGAAAAGACAAAGATCGAAGCTGACTGTCGTGGATATTTTGCTATGTTTTCCGATAGTGAAGGGAATACGATTGGACTGTATTCCGACAGATAAGAAGGTCATTTGTGATTGAACGGAAAGGACGGCAGGAGTGTCGTCCTTTTTATAATTCTCTTTTCTGCCGTTTTAGTAGTCATAATCAGGAAAAACGTTTACATTTGCAACTGTTACAAATAATCCGATTATTCAACTTATGAAGTGTCAACTCTGTATATAGCGTAGTTTCCTTTGACATAAGACAAAGATCCTCTTTGTCTACAATTCGCTATCCCTCTTATTATACAGGGTACAAATCTTATTTTATAATTAATTGTCGTGATGCATTCTTCTGAAAAGAATGTATAGTGACGCATATATACTAAGTTGAATTATGAATTTCACATACAAACAAATATGGCTCATCAACTTTCCTGTGATGATGAGCATTCTTATAGAACAATTGATTAATATTACAGACGCTATCTTTCTGGGACACTATGGAGAGGTTGAGTTGGGGGCTGCCGCATTGGCTGGTATGTATTATCTGGCTATCTATATGCTGGGATTTGGTTTCAGTCTGGGATTGCAAGTGATGGTTGGCCGTCGTAACGGAGAAGGATATTATAATGAGACGGGGAAAGTATTCTATCAGGGACTGTCCTTTCTTATTGTATTGGCGGGATCTATGTTTATAATGTCCTGGTTATTTTCTCCGATCTTGTTATCTAAACTGATCACATCGGAAGAGGTGTATGCGGCTGTTATAAAATATCTGGACTGGCGTACGTTCGGTCTGTTGTTCACTTTCCCGGCTTTGGCTTTTCGTGCTTTCTTTGTTGGAATAACAAAGACACGGATACTGACAACGGGAGCGGTTGTAATGGTAATTACTAATATTGTATTGAATTATCTGTTGATATTCGGAAATTTTGGGTTTCCACGGCTGGGAATATCCGGAGCCGCATTGGCTTCCACCATTTCGGAACTTTCTTTTCTGATCGTTTTAGTGGTATATGTTTGCCGCAAAATAGACAAGCGTTATTATGGACTACGGCCTGTATACGATTGGCAATTGCAACTTCGGCTATTTAAGCTTTCGGTATGGAGCATGATGTATTCTTTTACGGCCGTGGCTCCCTGGTTCTTGTTTTTTGTGGTGATTGAACATTTGGGAGAGGAGCAGCTAGCCATTGCAAATATAGTCCGTAGTATCTCTACTGTATTTTTTGTAATAGTCTGTTCCTTTTCAACGACAACAGGATCTTTGGTCAGCAATCTGATTGGTGCCGGGGAATATCGTAATATCATGCCTTTATGCCGGAAGATGATGGGTTTGAGCTACATGCTGGGAATCCCGTTGCTTGTATTTACCTTCCTTTTTTCGGATGAGGTATTAGGTATTTATACTAAAAATCAAGAGTTGATCCGGAATGCATTCTGGCCTTTTGTTGTAATGCTCTCCAATTATTTCCTGTCAGTTCCGGCACATATCTATTGTAATGCTGTAACGGGAACGGGCCGGACACGGACTGCTTTTGTTTTTGAACTGATTACGATCCTGATTTATCTGGCCTATCTGTTTTTGGTATTGGTACAGTTTGATGTCCCGCTGATGGTTTACTGGACGGCCGAGCTTTTATATGTTTTCGTGCTTTTCGTCCTTACTTATGGCTATATGAAGGTTCGTTACTTCAAAATATATGCTCCAGAGGTATAAACATTTCATTATCTGTACGGTTTTATAAAAAAGATATTAAAGAAAAAGATTTATGGAATGTCGTATAGAAAAAGATACGATGGGAAACATAAAAGTACCCATCGATGCCTATTATGGCGCGCAGACCCAACGTAGTGTTGAAAACTTCAGGATTGCACAGGATATAAACCGGATGCCGAAAGAAATTATCCAGGCATTTGCTTATCTGAAAATGGGAGCGGCCCTGGCAAATAAAGATGCCGGTGTTTTATCTCCGGAAAAATGTGACTTGATAGTGCGTGTCTGTGATGAGATACTGGATGGAAAACTGGAGGGTTCCTTCCCTCTGGTCGTTTGGCAAACCGGTAGCGGAACACAAACTAATATGAATGTAAATGAAGTGATTGCCTATCGTGGGCATGTGTTGAATGGAGGAAAATTGACGGATGAGGTAAAGATATTGTCGCCTAACGATGATGTGAATAAATCGCAGTCGTCGAACGATACTTTCCCTTCGGCGATGCATATTGCAGCATATAAAATGCTTAGGGAAAATACGATCCCGGCTCTTGAAATGCTGCATAAGACTTTGATAATGAAAAGTCGTGAGTTCATGCCGATCGTAAAAATAGGACGTACCCATTTTATGGATGCCACACCGTTGACACTTGGACAGGAATTTAGTGGTTACGCTGCTCAATTGGAATATGGCATTCATGCCTTGAAAGGTACTTTGCCGCATTTGGCAGAACTGGCATTAGGCGGTACCGCGGTCGGTACGGGCATCAATACACCTGATAATTTTGGAGAGAATGTTGCCCGTAAAATAGCCCAACTGACCGGGTTACCGTTTGTTACCGCTCCGAATAAATTTGAAGCATTAGCCACTCACGATGCAATTGTGTCTACTCATGGGGCACTGAAAGGTATTGCCGTCAGTTTGATGAAGATTGCAAACGATATCCGTATGCTTGGTTCCGGTCCTCGTGCCGGGATAGGTGAGATCCATCTTCCGGAGAATGAGCCAGGTTCTTCCATCATGCCGGGGAAAGTAAACCCAACTCAAAGTGAGGCATTGACGATGATAGCCGCACAGGTGATGGGAAATGATGTGGCTATTTCGGTAGGTGGAGCGAATGGGCAGTTCGAGCTGAACGTTTTTAAACCGATGATTATTTATAACTTCCTTCATAGTGCTCGCCTGATTGGTGATGGTTGCAGGAGCTTTAATGATAATTGTGCTATCGGTATCGAGGCTGTGAAAGAGAATATAAAGAAACATCTGGATGATTCGCTTATGCTGGTTACGGCTCTAAATCCAAAGATCGGTTATTATAAGGCGGCTGCTATTGCACAGAAAGCATTCAGGGAAAATAAAACGTTGAAGCAAGCAGCTGTCGAATCAGGTCATATAACTGCAGAAGACTTTGATGCCTGGGTAGATCCGTCAAAAATGGTCGGTAAGATTTAACTCGAATAAAGATAAAATTCAGACAGATAGTTTACGGGATGCAGCTTTTTCAGAATGCGTAAAAGCTGCATCTTTTTTGTTAAAAATCATTTGGATACATACCTCTTAAATTACTAATTAAGTTTAATGCAAGTCAATAATTTATTAGGCTGTATTAGGCTGGTGGATATGTAAACATTAACGGCGAAAATGTGTGTCGTTTATAGTGTAAAAGATTATACTTTTGTTTCATGTAATGAATATAATGCCTTTTATACTGTAAATGGAAGACCCGGCCGTTAATGCTATCCTCGATGGATATGCATGAGAAAAACACTAATGTTAGAATTTTTAAAATAGGGGGTGTAATGAAAAAATTGCTTTATTTGGAAGAGCATGTATCTTGCAGGGAATATTCTTCGAATATTTTAGTCGGGTTTAAGCATCGGATATTAAATGAGGAAAACGATCTGAGAGAACAAGATAGGGATTATCATCATTTGATTTTTTTTCTGGAAGGAGAAGCGGTCATTTGTTGTAATGAACAGAGAAATAAGATAATCAGATCAGGAGAGTTTATTCTGATACCTAAATCCGCTGATTTTTCATGTAGGATATTGTCTGCATCGAATGTTGTTATATTTACATTTGACCGTTTTCCTGGGGCTTGTAATAAAATGGAACTTCAATCCCTGGCTCCCCTATGTAGTAAGATACAGTATGATTTTGAACCTATTGTGATCTATCCTCCCTTGATGTCTTTTCTGAATACGCTGATCGAATACATGGAGTGTCAAATGAATTGCAAACATCTGCATGAGATAAAGTCACTGGAACTGTTTTTGCTGCTTCGTGGTTTTTATAAGAAAGAAGAGTTGGCTTATTTGTTCCATCCGATTGTCGGGAAGTCACTGGATTTCCGTTCGCTAATACTGGAAAATTATCTGAAGGTAGATCATGTGGATGATCTGGCAAAGATAGCAGGGATGGGACGTACGAATTTCAATAATAAGTTTCGGGAAGAGTTTGGTTTGTCTCCCCACCAGTGGATCTTGAAACAGAAAGCAAAGCATGTCCGTTTCAAACTGGCTGAGCCGGGGAATACTTTGAGCGATATAATGAGGCTCTACAAGTTCAATTCGGCTACCCATTTTACTCGTTTTTGTAAGCAACAGTTTGGTTGTACTCCCTCCGAACTTCTACGTCAGTTAAAATCGGAATAATAATTTTATTGGCTGGAAATATGAGTTTTTGAACAAAATAGTTATCTTTATGCTTATATAAAGAGTAAAGACTATATGGAAGAAAATAAAGCGTCATCACCCGGGATATGGAAGCGTTTATCATTATTGATAAATTGGTTTTCGAAAAAGGAGGTAAAGGATATCAATGTCTATTTTATTTCCGGGATGTGCTATAATTGCAAGGTTTTCGATAAATTGCGTCTTCCTAAAGGATTTAATAAAGTATATATCGAGTGGTATATCCCCAGACCTGATGAAACACTATCAGAATATGCCCGTACAATGGCGAAAGCTATAGATGCGACTTCTCCTTTTGTCCTGATAGGTTATTCTTTCGGAGCAGTGATTATGCAGGAGATGACTCTTTTCCTGAAACCTTCGAAATGTGTTATCATTTCTTCCTTTAAAAGTAAAAAGGAAATCCCTATCCTCTTTCAGGCAGTTAGGAAAGTAAACCTGATGGAATTTATGCCTAAGCGACTCTTTTCTTCCACCGATTTTATAACAAATGCTTTCAACCGATTGGTTTATAACGCCTCCAATTCAGATCTGGCAGAATATATGACTGTAACAGATCCTGTCTATATAAAATGGGCTCTTGAACAGATTACCGATTGGATACCAGACAATAAGAGTGAGCACCTGTATCATATTCATGGTACGGCTGATCAGATATTTCCTTATGACCGGTTGGAAAATGTGTTTCCTGTTGAGGGAGGAGATCATTTGATGGTAGTAAAGAAAGCTGGTACTGTCAACTCCATACTCGATAGTATCCTGTTGCGAAAAGAAGATTAGCAACTGTTTTAGTAGGTTAAATAGTAGTCTGTACATAATCTTTATAGTCGTGAAGCTGGTTATTAGGGAACAAATCCCCTAAATGAATGATTATGATAAAAGAATCCAACGACAGATTAACAACAGAAGAACGTAAGGAACTTCCTTTGTCTGATTTCGGACTTCCTGAAACCCGTGAGTTTCCTATGCCTGATGGTGTCCATGTACGGGCGGCCGAGACTTATTTCAGATATGCACCGGAAGATAAAAAGCCATTGCTGGCTTACCGTATCCTGCAAAAAGCACGGGAATTTGGCGTGGATGTAGAAAGCCCGGTGATACATAGCTGGGCAGAACGGTATGAAAGCTGAGATAAATAAATGTCCGGACTCCTCTCAGAAATCCGGACATTATTTTGACCGCTAAAGAACTTAGTTGTTTTTTTTGAATATATAGCTTACAATAAAAATTAAAAGAGAAAATGACAGATAACATGGAGAAATTAAAAAATCATGAGGAAATTATTTTAAGAGATCTTCTTGCACTCGAAAGAACCAGGTTGGCTAATGAGCGGACACTCTTTTCTTATATACGTACTTCTTTATACCTTTTGACGGTAGGAATGGGGATATTTGAGATCGAAATTATCCAGCATTTGAGAATGGTGGCATGGATCTGTTTAGTAGCAGGTGTAATCCTGTTTATTGTAGGAATTAATAGGTATTATCATTTAAAGAAGTATTTGAAATCGTATATTACTGAAAATACGGAATCTCAATCATGAGGTATTTCATCAATACGTAAATTGTTTTGGAATCCCAATGAGCTGGGTTTAATGAGATATCAATACTTTGATACTTCATTTTTCAGTCTTTGTAAATACACAGTATTAAAGGACTTTCATTGTTTTTCAATACTTTAGATTTGTAACATACGACATTGATTGTAATACTTATGGTTTACATGGCATCTGTAAACTGACACGAAAAACACAAAAAACAACAGGATTTTGAGGTAAAAACCACCGAAAAGACATAAAAAAAGCAGTCATCTTTTAGATAACTGCTTTATTTTCAGTGGTGCCACCAGGAATCGAACCGGGGACACAAGGATTTTCAGTCCTTTGCTCTACCAACTGAGCTATGGCACCGTTGTTTTGTTTAACGGGTGCAAAGGTAGGGAAAGTTTTGAATACTCCAAATCTTTTGAGAGAAAAATATCAAGAAATTTTAAGGAGTGAGTGGTCTGTTGTTTTTTTTACTGTTTTCTGTAAAAAAAATGCCAGAAATGTTTGCAGGTTCAAAATTAGTTGTACCTTTGCAGCCGTAATCAAAAACGGGATGTAGCACAGTTGGTAGCGCGCCACGTTCGGGACGTGGAGGTCGGAAGTTCGAGTCTTCTCATCCCGACTACAGATGAGGTAAATCAGATAATGGTTTACCTCTTTTTTTGTCTTTTCTGAAGCTGTTTCACATAATTCCTCCTAATAAAAAAGTACTGCCACTGCAGTGGCAAAAAAGTGCATATAGGGTGGCAGGCCTTTGCCAATGCGATGGCGAAAGGTTTTACATAGAATAAGACATGTTTTTAGATTTACTAAAAGTGAAGAGGGGATGGTTTAAAAACAACAAAAGCTGTCAATTTTTCAATTAACAGCCTTTGGAGCGGAAGCGGGGGGATTCGAACCCCCGGTACCCTTGCGAGTACGTCAGTTTAGCAAACTGGTGGTTTCAGCCACTCACCCACACTTCCATGTGTTCTGTGCTTCTTCCTTAGAATTGCGCTGCAAAGATAGAGGTATGTTTTTAAATAAACAAAGCTTTTTGCATCTATTTTCTAAGAAAAAGATGCTACTTTTGTTGCCGATTCTGATACTCAGGATTTTATTTGATAAAAAATGAATAAGAAAAAACAGTCGAAACGAAATATAATAGCGGGAATAGCCCTCTTTTTTGTCCTTTTGATGGTGGGTGTGGGGATTTGGGGCTATCGCCTGGCCTGGGCTCCGAACTTTGTGCCAAAGGAAACGGTATATGTTTATGTAGGGAAGGATAAAAGCTTTACCGATTTATGCCGGCAACTGCAGGACTCTGCCGGTTGTCACCGGATAGGCAGTTTCAAGCAACTGGCTGGTATGCTGAAATATCAGGCGAATATGAAAACCGGACGGTATGCCATATCACCCGGAATGAGTAATCTGGAGCTATTAAATGATTTACGGCGTGGGCATCAGGTGGCTATCCGTTTGACTTTTAATAATATCCGTTTTAAGGAAGACCTTGCCGAGCGGCTGGATGAACAGTTGATGCTCGATAAGGAAGAGTTGCTATCCTTACTCAATGACTCTGCTTATTGTGATTCTTTAGGATTTACAACGAAAACGATCGCCTCTCTTTTCATCCCCAATACGTATGAGGTCTATTGGAATATTCCGGCAGATAAATTGATGCAACGCATGAAGCGGGAATATAAGGCCTTCTGGACGGATGCTCGCCTGGAAAAGGCGAAGGTGATTGGCCTGACTCCCGTAGAAGTGGCTACACTGGCTTCTATTGTGGAAGAAGAGACTGCTGCGTCCGATGAATATCCGATCGTTGCAGGCCTTTATCTGAACAGGCTTCATCGGGGGATACCTTTGCAGGCTGATCCGACAGTGAAGTTTGCTGTTGGCGATTTTAGTTTACAGCGTATCCTATTCGAACACCTAGAAATAGATTCTCCGTATAATACATACAAATATGCCGGATTACCTCCTGGTCCTTTGCGCATCCCGACTATTAAAGGAATGGACAGCGTATTGAATTATATGAAGCATAATTATCTTTATATGTGCGCCAAAGAAGATTTTTCGGGACGTCATAATTTTGCGGCGACATTGGCAGAACATAACCGTAACGCAAACCGATACAGAGCTGAACTTAACAGGAGAAAGATTAGATAAGCTTTTTGCTTTTTCTTTGTGGTAAAAGCTGTATCTTTGGCAGTTGGTATTACATAAAAATCAATTTAAGAAACAAATATACATGGAAAAACAACTATTCTTAGGGGATGAGGCCATCGCACAGGCTGCGATCGATGCTGGTATATCCGGTGTTTATGCCTATCCGGGTACCCCTTCAACTGAAATTACCGAGTATATACAAGGGTCAGCTGTTGCGAAAGAGCGGGGGATACATAGCCGTTGGAGTGTAAATGAAAAAACAGCAATGGAAGCAGCATTAGGTATGAGTTATGCCGGAAAGCGTTCACTTTGCTGTATGAAACACGTAGGTTTGAATGTAGCTGCCGACTGTTTCATGAATGCAGGAATGAGCGGTATTAACGGAGGTATGATCATTATTACTGCTGACGACCCATCTATGCACTCTTCACAGAACGAACAAGATAATCGCGTATATGGTAACTTTGCTATGATCCCGATGCTGGAACCTTCCAGTCAGCAGGAAGCATACGATATGGTTTATGAAGGTTTCGAACTTTCTGAAAAATTGGGATATCCGATCCTGATGCGTATCACTACCCGTATGGCTCACTCTCGTGCAGGTGTAGTTACCCGTCCGATGAAGGATGAAAACACCAAGAACTGTCCGGCAGACGGACGTCAGCGTTTTATCCTCCTTCCGGCTTTGGCTCGGAAACGTTTCAAAGTCTTATTGGAAGCTCAGAAGCAGTTTGTCGATTCATCTGAAACATCAAAATACAATCAGTATTTCGATGGTCCTAATAAGGATCTGGGTATTATTACGACAGGTATTGCCTTCAACTATCTGTCTGAAAACTATCCGGACGGATTCGAACATCCGGTATTGAAGATCAGTCAGTACCCTCTTCCCCGCAAACAGATGGAGAAACTTGTAAACGAATGCAAGGAAATCCTGGTATTGGAAGAAGGTTATCCGGTAGTGGAAGAACAGCTGAAAGGATATATGGGAACAGGTATTAAGGTGCACGGCCGTCTGGACGGAACTTTGCAACGGGATGGTGAATTGACTCCGGATGCCGTAGGAAAAGCTCTGGGTAAAGATATTACCAGCTATTATGCTATTCCTGAAGTGGTGGAACAACGTCCGCCTGCATTGTGTCAGGGTTGCGGTCACCGTGATATGTATGAAGCCCTGAATGAAGTATTGGCTGAATACAATGAACCGAAAGTATTCGGTGATATCGGTTGTTATACGTTAGGAGCTTTGCCTCCGTTCCGTGCAATCGACACTTGTATCGATATGGGAGCTTCCATTACGATGGCGAAGGGTGCTGCCGACGCAGGTGTATTCCCCGCTGTGTCTGTAATAGGTGACTCTACTTTCACTCATTCCGGCATGACAGGATTGTTGGATTGTGTAAACGAAGAAACAAATATCACGATCGTGATTTCAGATAATGAAACAACGGCAATGACCGGTGGACAAGATTCGGCCGGAACAGGACGCCTGGAAGCTATTTGTGCCGGTATCGGTGTTGATCCGGCTCATATTCGTGTGATGATTCCGTTGAAGAAGAATTACGAAGAAATGAAGACGATTATCCGTGAAGAGATCGAATACAAGGGTGTATCCGTTCTGATCCCGCGTCGTGAATGTATTCAGACATTAACAAGAAAGAAAAAAGCAAGTAAGAAATGAGAGCAGATATTATATTGTCAGGTGTGGGAGGACAAGGTATCCTCTCTATTGCCGCCGTTATTGGAGAAGCCGCATTGAAAGAAGGTCTGTATATGAAGCAGGCTGAAGTACACGGAATGAGTCAGCGTGGAGGCGATGTGCAGTCGAACCTGCGTTTATCTGACCAGCCGATCGCTTCCGACCTGATACCGAAAGGACATGCCGACCTGATCATTTCATTGGAACCGATGGAAAGCCTTCGTTATCTTCCTTATCTTAAAAAAGAAGGATGGCTGGTTACTAACTCTCAACCGTTTGTAAATATCCCTAACTATCCGGACTTCGACAAGGTGAACGAGGAACTGGATAAGTTGCCTCACAAAGTGATCCTGGACGTGGAAGCAATAGCGAAAGAGGTGGCTACCGTGCGTGCTGCCAATATTGTGATGCTGGGAGCTGCAACTCCTTTTATCGGGATAGAATATAATAAGATAGAAGACGGTATTCGTCGTATTTTTGGCCGTAAAGGTGAAGAAGTGGTTGAAATGAACCTGAAAGCACTGAAAGCCGGCTATGATGTTGCCCAAAGTTTAAAATAAAGCGTATGAACAAATACCTCTTAACCGCCATTCTAACGATCTTTGCTTTTATAGTCCGTGCACAAAGTGACGGCGATATCATAAAGGTGGGAGATCAAATGCCGGCATTTACTATCGTTTCCGATAACGGAATGAAAATATCGTCAGCAACATTGAAAGGAAAAGTCGTTTTGGTCAACTTCTTTGCAACCTGGTGTCCGCCTTGTCAGAAAGAACTGGCAGACGTGCAGCAGAAACTCTGGCCGAAGTATAAGGACAATAAGAACTTTCAGCTGTTGGTGATCGGTCGTGAACACACGGATGCTGAACTGGATAAATACAATGAGAAGAAAGGATTTTCTTTCCCCTTGTATCCGGATAAGAACCGTGCAATCTTCGGAGCATTTGCAAAAAATCTGATTCCGCGTAGCTATTTGATAGGGAAAGATGGTAAAGTAATCTATGTCGGCAAAGGATACACGGAAGAGGAGTTTGCAGAATTGATGGAAAAGATCGAGACTGCTGTAAAATAAATAATATGCAATATCAGAATATACATTTGATTTATTTTTCTCCTACACATACTTCGGCAAAAATAGCATACGCTATTGCTGAAGGGCTGGGAGGAGATACATTGTCTGAGTCGGATATCACGCATGAAGCGTTGAAAGAAACACTTCATATAGAAGATAACGAACTGGTTATTGTGGCTGTCCCTGTTTATGGCGGGCGTGTCGCAGAAACGGCCATGGAGCGTATTCGTATGTTTCAGGGAGAAAAGACCCCGGTTATTCCGGTTGTCGTATATGGTAACCGCGACTACGAAGATGCATTGAAGGAGTTGAGTGATGCATTGGTCGCACAAGGTTTTGTACTTGTCAGTGCGGGTGCTTTTGTCGGTGAACATTCTTTCAGCCGGAAAGATATGCCTATTGCTGCCGGTCGCCCGGATAAGGAAGACTTGGTGAAGGCCTCTGAATTCGGTCATGAAACATTGATAAAACTGGATGCTGTATCAACTTTGTCGGGATTACCATCGTTGGAAATAAAGGGAAACTTCCCATATAAGGTGAAAGGGCCTTCTACGCCACAGGCTCCTGTTACAGACGAAGAGTTGTGTACGCAATGTGAATATTGTATCGACGTATGTCCGGTGGCTGCTATCTCGATCGTAGACGACCGGATGTTCAGTGATCCTGCTCTTTGCATTAAGTGTTGTGCTTGTGTAAAGGAATGTCCTGAAGGGGCACGTACTTTTGATACTCCTTATACGGCTATGTTGCATAAGAACTTTAGTGCACGCCGCGAACCGGAATTGTTCGTTTGATCATTCTAAATAATCAGCTTATAGCCGATCCCCCGGAGATTAACAATCTGAACCGAGGGGTCGGCTTTTAGTTTTTTACGAAGTTTGGTAATGAATACATCCATACTGCGGGCATTGAAAAAAGAGTCATCACCCCATAGTTCCATCAGGTATGGATTGAAACCAAAGGTATAAAAGTGCAAATTTTGGAGGAGGATTTGGAGGTGTTCGGAATTTAGAGGTGTTACGTTTGAGTTCGATACCCTTACGTTTGGGGAATACATCTTTTGAGATAAAAGATATTCAGGTGAATTATAAAGAACCGGAAGCTGATTGGTCACAGAAAAATGAGGACGGTTCTTTAGGCTTGGACTTTATTAATTTATTTCAGCAGGTTATTATTAATTTTGATGATATGTTTTTAGAAGTAACTATGAATTAATATTGGATAAAGCTCCTATCAAAAGATTCGTTTGATATATATCAAATGAATAAATGACATATATATTCCTTTCGTTTGATGATTATACTTTATTCGTTTGATAATAGTCAAAAGAAAGAAAGTAAGGGATGTCCTGTCCTGAAATAAGTTGACAAAACACCAGGGTAAACTTATGTCAGAATCGAAACATGTAGACTGTATCCGTCGTTTTTCCTTTTTGGCAGTATANGCCGGCAACGGTGAAACTCAAAGGAATTGACGGGGGCCCGCACAAGCGGAGGAACATGTGGTTTAATTCGATGATACGCGAGGAACCTTACCCGGGTTTGAACGCATTTGGACCGGAGTGGAAACACTTCTTCTAGTAATAGCCATTTGCGAGGTGCTGCATGGTTGTCGTCAGCTCGTGCCGTGAGGTGTCGGCTTAAGTGCCATAACGAGCGCAACCCTTATCTTTAGTTACTAACAGGTCGAGCTGAGGACTCTAAAGAGACTGCCAGCGTAAGCTGTGAGGAAGGTGGGGATGACGTCAAATCAGCACGGCCCTTACATCCGGGGCGACACACGTGTTACAATGGTGGGGACAAAGGGCAGCTACCTGGCGACAGGATGCTAATCTCCAAACCCCATCTCAGTTCGGATCGAAGTCTGCAACCCGACTTCGTGAAGCTGGATTCGCTAGTAATCGCGCATCAGCCATGGCGCGGTGAATACGTTCCCGGGCCTTGTACACACCGCCCGTCAAGCCATGGGAGTTGGGGGTACCTAAAGTCCGTAACCGCAAGGATCGGCCTAGGGTAAAACCGATGACTGGGGCTAAGTCGTAACAAGGTAGCCGTACCGGAAGGTGCGGCTGGAACACCTCCTTTCTGGAGCGAAGGATTCGTTATCAAGTTGACTATAAGGTATTAGTTAACTTGTACTACGGTTGAATATGTATTTATATATGATCTTATAAACTGGATACCCAGTAGAGAAAGATGAAGCTGAAGGAAATCCGGCAGTTTCAGGAGATTAAGATAAGCCAGTCCTATAGCTCAGTTGGTTAGAGCGCTACACTGATAATGTAGAGGTCGGCAGTTCAACTCTGCCTGGGACTACAGAATCTCTAAACGAGAAACCTGGGGGATTAGCTCAGCTGGCTAGAGCATCTGCCTTGCACGCAGAGGGTCAACGGTTCGAATCCGTTATTCTCCACCTAACTCAGCAATGAGTAAAAGATCTTTGACATGATGGACAACGTAAAATAAAGTAACAAGAGCAAGCTGAAGATATATCAATCCGAATCACAGAGATGTGACCGGAAAAAAGAAAGTAAGCAAGGGCAGACGGTGGATGCCTTGGCTCTCGGAGGCGATGAAGGACGTGATAAGCTGCGATAAGCCGGGGGTAGATGCAAATAATCTTTGATCCTCGGATTTCCGAATGGGGCAACCCGTCAGATTGAAGATCTGTCACCTCGTAAGAGGAGCGAACGTGGGGAACTGAAACATCTAAGTACCCATAGGAGAAGAAAATAAAAATGATTCCGCAAGTAGTGGCGAGCGAACGCGGAAGAGCCCAAACCGATATTGTTTAGGCAATATCGGGGTTGTAGGACTACGATGTAGCAAGAACTTAGTAAAGTAGAACGTTTTGGAAAGAACGGCCATAGACGGTGATAGCCCGGTATACGACTTACTGACGAAGCTTAGTAGTATCCTGAGTAGCGCGGGGCACGAGAAATCCTGTGTGAATTAGCGGGGCCCATCCCGTAAGGCTAAATACTCCCGAGAGACCGATAGCGAACCAGTACCGTGAGGGAAAGGTGAAAAGAACCTCGAACAGAGGAGTGAAATAGACCCTGAACCCGTCTGCCTACAAGCGGTCGGAGCAGCGTAAGCTGTGACGGCGTGCCTTTTGCATAATGAACCTACGAGTTACTTTCTCCGGCAAGGTTAAGTATTTCAGATACGGAGCCGAAGCGAAAGCGAGTCTGAACAGGGCGGTATAGTCGGAGGGAGTAGACGCGAAACCAAGTGATCTACCCATGGTCAGGTTGAAGGTTAGGTAACACTAACTGGAGGACCGAACCGGTAAGCGTTGAAAAGCTTTCGGATGAACTGTGGGTAGGGGTGAAAGGCTAATCAAACTTGGAGATAGCTCGTACTCCCCGAAATGCATTTAGGTGCAGCCTAGGGTTAGTATAATATGAGGTAGAGCGACTGATTGGATGCGAGGGCTTCACCGCCTATCAAGTCCAGATAAACTCCGAATGCGTATTATATATTGCCCTGGAGTGAGGGCGCGGGTGCTAAGGTCCGCGTCCGAGAGGAGAAGAATCCAGACCATCAGCTAAGGTCCCCAAATAACAGTTAAGTTGAACTAACGAAGTCAGACTGCAGAGACAGCTAGGATGTTGGCTTGGAAGCAGCCATTCATTTAAAGAGTGCGTAACAGCTCACTAGTCGAGGAGTTTGGCGTGGATAATACTCGGGCATAAACTGTTTACCGAAGCTATGGATGTCGTAAGACATGGTAGGGGAGCATTCCAGCAGCGTAGAAGGTAAGGGATAACCCTTGCTGGAGTAACTGGAAAAGCAAATGTAGGTATAAGTAACGATAAAGGAAGTGAGAAACTTCCTCGCCGAAAGACTAAGGTTTCCTGATCAACGTTAATCGGATCAGGGTAAGTCGGGACCTAAGGATAAGCCGAACGGCGATTCCGATGGAAGAATGGTTTAATATTCCCATACTACTTTATAGAGCGATGTGGAGACGGAGAAGTGACAATCCTGCCAACTGACGGAATAGTTGGTTAAAGGGTGTAGACGTTGATCGTGGTAGGCAAATCCGCCATGAGAGTCGAACCTGACAGTATACCGAGTACTTGTACAAGGTAATATGGATGTAAGCAGGCTCCCTAGAAAATCCGCTAAGCATATTTATAAAGTACCCGTACCGTAAACGGACACACGTAGTTGGGTTGAGAATACTGAGGCGCTCGAGTGATTCACGGTTAAGGAACTAGGCAAATTGACCCTGTAACTTCGGGATAAAGGGTCCCTATCGAAAGGTAGGGCGCAGAGAATAGGTCCAGGCAACTGTTTAACAAAAACACATGGCTGTGCGAAATAGAAATATGAAGTATACAGCCTGACACCTGCCCGGTGCTGGAAGGTTAAGAGGAGAGCTCATCGCAAGAGAAGGTTTGAATTGAAGCCCCAGTAAACGGCGGCCGTAACTATAACGGTCCTAAGGTAGCGAAATTCCTTGTCGGGTAAGTTCCGACCTGCACGAATGGTGTAATGATCTGGACACTGTCTCAACCGTGAGCTCGGTGAAATTGTAGTATCGGTGAAGATGCCGATTACCCGCGATGGGACGAAAAGACCCCGTGAACCTTTACTATAGCTTTACATTGAATTTGGGCAACTAATGTGTAGGATAGGCCGGAGACTATGAAGCGGGCACGCCAGTGTTTGTGGAGTCATCGTTGAAATACGGCCCTTTGGTTGTTTGAGTTCTAACCCGCGAAATGTGGGGACACTGTATGGTGGGTAGTTTGACTGGGGTGGTCGCCTCCAAAAGAGTAACGGAGGCTTCTAAAGGTACCCTCAGACCGATTGGTAACCGGTCGTAGAGTGTAATGGCATAAGGGTGCTTGACTGGGAGACATACAAGTCGATCAGGTAGGAAACTAGAGCATAGTGATCCGGTGGTTCCGTATGGAAGGGCCATCGCTCAAAGGATAAAAGGTACTCCGGGGATAACAGGCTGATCGCTCCCAAGAGCTCATATCGACGGAGCGGTTTGGCACCTCGATGTCGGCTCGTCACATCCTGGGGCTGGAGAAGGTCCCAAGGGTTGGGCTGTTCGCCCATTAAAGTGGCACGCGAGCTGGGTTCAGAACGTCGTGAGACAGTTCGGTCTCTATCTATCGTGGGCGTAGGATATTTGAGAGGCTCTGACACTAGTACGAGAGGACCGTGTTGGACAGACCACTGGTTTACCGGTTGTACCGCCAGGTGCACCGCCGGGTAGCTAAGTCTGGATTGGATAAGTGCTGAAAGCATCTAAGTACGAAGCCAGCCTCAAGATTAGATATCCCTCAAGGGTCGTCGTAGACTACGACGTTGATAGGCTACAGGTGTAAGGGCAGTAATGTCGAAGCCGAGTAGTACTAATAGCCCGAGACTTTCTTTTTCCGGGAGGAAGGATTGATATATCAGCAGATGTGGTAGAGTGTAACAACAAAGCCATATAGCGAAAGGTTACTGTTAGAGTAGCGTTGTCCAAGGTCAAACATCTTAAAAAGAAATTAAGGTGGTTATAGCGTTGGGGATCCACCTCTTCCCATTCCGAACAGAGAAGTTAAGCCCAACCACGTCGATGGTACTGCGTAAAAGTGGGAGAGTAGATAGCTGCCGTTTTAGTCAGGTCGAAAGACTGAAAAGGTAGAAAGGAATCAATCGAAAGGTTGGTTCCTTTTCTTAGTTATACAGATGTAACCGAAGCCTATGAAGCTGCCTAAACCATAATGCTGTTTCAATCCACATATCTTTTATGATATGATTCTTTGTATTTAAACAAAACAGTTAGTCGAAAGATAGTTTAATAATCTCTCCATAGGAGGGTACATTTTTGAAGGCTTCTTTGATATCATATTCTCCTGCATAGACCCGTGCGCAGGTTAAAACGCCGCCATGAGCAAATATACATACATCTTGTAGTCCGCTTTTTCTGATTTCTTCAAGAAACGAGCTGACACGTTCATACTGATCTTTTAAGGATTCCCCTCCAGGTGTTTTGGTATTGATCCAGTCTGCAAACCAGGCTTCGGAACGGGGATCAGAGGATAACTCTTCCCAGGATTTCATTTCCCACTCTCCGAAATTAAGCTCTTTTACCCGGTCTTCTCGTGTTGCTTCCGGATAACCACAGTAAGATGCGAGCCGTACACAACGTGTTAATGGGCTACACCAAATTTTATCGAAGCTTAGTCCGGAGAGTGATTCTTTTACTTTTTCAGCCTCTTCTTCAAAAGACGGACGTAATGCAACATCTGTCTGCCCATAGGCATAGCCTGCAGGAACATCGACAGAGGTGTGTCTGATCAAATAGATATTCATATGGTATAATTTAAAGTGTTGTTGTATATATAACAGCTATCCCCAGGTAAAAGCTCAATTCGCAAAGTAAAAATGTGGCTCCGCAACAATCCCCCGTGTATCCTTGTATTTTCTTACTCATGAGTGCTGTCAGCATATACCAGGTGGTGACGGGAAGAAGAGCAGCTAAAAAATAAACCGGTTCTGGTAACCAGCACAAAGGAACTAATAGGCAAATAAGACTGAATATATATTCTCCTGTCGTCATGCGGCTATATACTGTCTTATTTTTAGCTTCCTCTTCTTTCCGGGCATATGGAAGACGATTAATGATCATTCCAGCAACTCCTTTACTATAAGGATCGCCGGCGAGTATGGCACAGCCTGCTAATTCAACAGGGAGGCTACTGAGTAATAAGTAATACAGGCCGAAATAACAGATCAAACCGATTACTCCATAACTTCCTATGTGAGAATCTTTCATGATGGTCAATATTCGTTCCCGACTGGTACCTCCTCCAAATCCGTCAAAGAAATCCGCCAGTCCGTCTTCATGTAAACAGCCTGTAATTAATAATCGGGTTATCATTGCTAGTGTCAAAGCGATTCCGGCCGGTAGAATAAGAGAACCTGCATACAATACGATAACCATTAATCCGGCAGTAAACCAACCGACCAATGCCCACCGGCTAACTATATTTTTGAAATATTCGGCGGGTACCTCGGCCAGTTTCCAGAAAGGTAGACGTGTAAAGAATATGAATGCAGCCAATATACGTAACATATATATAAATGTTAGGAATGGAATACCATTCGGTTAGAAATATTTTGTCACAGCAGCTTGCTGGAAAGTATGCATTTCATTTATCATACGTATAGCTGAGTCGATGATCGGGTATGCGCATACTGAACCGGAACCTTCTCCTAAGCGTAGTCCCAGATTTAATACCGGCTCTGCCTGGAGGACATCCAACACTTTTCTGTGTCCTGCTTCATCTCCGCAATGTCCGAATATGCAATAGGGGAGCATGTCCGGATAGAGACGGGAAGCTGCCAACACACAATTGGTCATAATAAAGCCATCGACAAGGATGAGCATTTTGAGTTCAGCCGCCCGGAGCATTCCACCTACCGCCATGACCATTTCATAACCTCCGAAATAACTGATTACATCTAAAGCACTGTTATCGCCTTTGTAGTTTTCAAGAGCTGCTTTTAACACATTATATTTATGTTGCACTCCGTTGCTGTCCAAACCACTTCCGGCACCCACACATTCGATTAAAGGAATACCTGTGAGGCAAGTCATCCACATGCTGGATGCAGCTGTGTTACCTATACCCATTTCTCCGAAACTGATAACATTGCATCCTTCTTTATGGCAGTTGGAAACGATGTCGGCACCATACTGAAGAGCCAATTCCATTTCTTCACGAGTCATAGCTGCTTCGTGGAGGAAGTTGCGGGTTCCTTTTCTGATTTTACGGTCTATTAATTGCGGGATCACAGGAAAATCGAAATCAACCCCGCCGTCGACGATCTTTATATCGAAGCCGTGTTGACGTGCAAGGAAACAGACACCGGCTCCACCATTCAGGAAATTGTGGATCACTTGTCGGGTGACTTCCTTTGGGGATTTGCTTACTCCTTCATCGGCAATGCCATGATCGGAAGCGTATATAACATTGACAGGATGATTTAATGCAGGAGTAAGTGTCTGCTGAATCAGCCCGACCTGAAGGGCTATTTCTTCCAATCTGCCTAACGAACCTTTAGGTTTGGTCAGGTTGTTTATTTTTTCTTGTAGTGCTTCCGCAATAGCAGTATCCGGTTTTTCAATATGAAAGGTAATCATTGTTTTATTATTTTGTTATTCTTTTATTTTCATGGGTATTCCACTTATCATCAGTACGACTTCATTGGCACGGGAGGCAATGTATTGGTTCAGCCATCCCTGTAAGTCGGTGAACTTGCGCTGTACCGGATCGGGTGATACGCCTCCCAATCCTATTTCATTGGTAACAAAGATGAGATAAGCATGCTGTTCGGCCAATCGGTTGAATTCTTCTTTTAGTTCTTTGAGTGACAGATCGACATTGCTTTCATTGTCAAAAAAGAAATTAGTTCCCCATAGGGTGACGCAATCTATTACAACTACACGGCCTTCCAGGTTATGACGGCTCAGGTATTTTTCTTCTTCGATGTTTGTCCATTCCGGACCACGGTCGGCCTGGTGGCGAAGAACACGTTGACGGAATTCCTCGTCCCATACGCGAGAGGTAGCCAGATAAACCGGGTTAGTGCTTAATGATAAGGCTAACTTTTGTGCGTATCCGCTTTTACCCGAACGTTGTCCCCCGGTTATAAGTACAATATGCTTATCCGACACTTTATTCATCTTTAGGTTTGTTACGGGAAGCAGTACGTTTAGCCTTGTTTAAAGGGTTGTTTTTACTGGTCTTCCGCAGGCTGGCCGACTTTGGTGATGCGGCTAGACGTTGTGCAACAGCTGCTTTTCCTAACGATTTGCCGAACTTCGGTTGTAATGCATCTTTCAACGCTTTTTCTTCCGGACTCAGCTTCTCCTTCGGTTTGGTTCCACTTTTTGCAGCTTTTCTTGCAGCTGCATATTTGTTGTATTTTACGTATTTTCCGGGTCTCAATGTACTGCCGGAACCAGACGGTTTATTACTGTTTTCTGCTTTAGGTGCAGCTATAGTCTTTTTTTCTTTTTTCTCCGGCGCTTTTGTTGTTTCACCGAAAACCAGATTTTGGGTTTTGCCGACTACGGCACGCGAATGTTCTTGAGTCTGACTTTCGTATTTACCTACATTGATCTGGATATCATCCAGCATGACAATGTCGGATTTACTGACCTTCTGTCCGACTTCCGGTTGTTTACCATTAACGGTAACCCGTCCCATTTCTATGAACTTGTCCGCTTCCCTGCGTGAGCAATAACCTGCATCACTAAGTAATTTGTTTAGTCTTATTTCCATTGTATATAATTGTCTTTAATGTAATAATAGTGATAAAAGACAAACAAGCAATCCCATTGCCAGTTCTGTATTGCTGTTTATTTTAGTAGCAATTAACATGTCTTCTACAGTAAAAGCTCTGTCGTTGATGCCAATATATGGTTTTTCAACAGACTGGCCAAAATAGTCGTGTGTTCCTCCGAAACGACAGTCCAGGATAGCAGCCAGGGCAGCCTCCGGATAACCTGAGTTGGGACTGAGATGTGCACGGCCGAACTGTTGGAGATAGTTTCTTCTATGCCAGTTACCGGAAACCAATAGCATCAGGCAGGCTGTTAACCGGGCTGGGATATAATTGGCTACATCATCCAGTCGGGCGGCTGCTTGTCCGAAGTCTTTATATCGTTCATTTTTATAACCGATCATGGAGTCGAGTGTATTGATCATTTTATAAGCCATCATGCCGGGCAATCCCAGCAGAGCAAACCAAAACATGGGAGCAATAACACCGTCGCTCAAGTTTTCTGCTAATGTTTCCAGGGCAGCCGCCCTGATTTCCTGAGGAGATAGATGTGAAGTGTCGCGACCGACAATACGACCGACCTGCATACGCCCTTCTTCTACGCTCCGGTCTACAGCTTCAAAAACTGCTTTTACTTCTGTAATCAATGTTTTTCCTGCCAGACAATAGAAAACTCCGACTCCGACAAGCAGTGCATAAAACTGTGTGTTGATTACTGCCCCCCATCGCAGAAGTAAATAAGTCAGGAAATAGATGCCTGTAACAAGGACCAATGTAAGTAAAGCCCCTTTATAGAAACGATTGTTTCCTACATTGAGTTTCTTTTCACCGAAAGAAATTAATTTGCCGAACCATATAATGGGATGGGGCCACCCTTCCGGATCACCCAATAGGCGATCTGCCAGCCATCCTCCTAAAAAGGGGATTACTTTTATTAAATATATAGGTTGATATGACCAGTACATTGCATTTGTTATATGAGAGACAAAGGTAGAAAATTGTACCGTTTTTTGTTTTGTAAATTCACGAATAAATATCTACCTTTGTCTTATGCTAAGGATAATAACACATATAGAGCGACTATTGCTGGTGCACGATTGCGTAATTGTGCCGAAATTCGGTGGTTTTGTGCTGCAAACGGTCTCTTCCGTTTACAACGGGGCAGATCATTTGTTTAATCCGCAACGCAAAGAAATTGTTTTTAACATCACATTACAACATAACGACGGCTTACTATCGGAATCATATATGCAAATGTATGATGTGAATTACCGAAAAGCACAGTTAATGTTGGAGGAAGATGTTGAAGATATGAAAGCTGCTTTGCAGGAGGAAAAGAAATTATCCCTGGGTGTATTAGGAACCTTTAGCCTGGGAATGGAAGGACAGGTTATTTTCCATCCGGGTAATTCAGATTCCTTTAGCATTGTTTCTTATGGCTTGGCTGCATTTCATTTTCCGCAGTTGAAACCTGTTTTGGCAGAACGTGAAGAAGCTGTTCTATTGGCGGGAAAGAAAAAGAAAGATATCTTATACATTCCGGTTAATCGAAAATTTCTCCGCGTCGCTGTTGCTTCTGCGGCCGCTCTCGCTTTATTCCTATTGGTATCAACTCCGGTAAAGGATGTGAACCAAGCTGCTTATACGGCCAGTTTTGTTCCAACAGAAATGGTTGCTAAAAGTGTTCCGGAAATGAAAGTGGAAGAAGTTTCACCGACTGTGTCTGTGGCAAAGGAGTCAAAAGCGGCAGAGATAAAAAAGAATACTGCAGTTGTAACCGCTGTTCCCAAGGTTAAAAAACAGGAGGCTGTTTCCAAATCTGTTGAAAAAATACCTGCTCCTAAAATGTATCACATCGTAATAGCCAGTTTTCCGACAGCAGAACAGGCAGATAAATACATTGCCGGTGTAGATCGTAACGAATGTAAGCATGTTAGTAAAGTGGCCCGTGATGGAAAATATCGTATTTATGCTGATAAATTCGATAATCGCGAACAAGCCGAAACTTATATGTCTACGCTTCGTACTAATGAGAAATATAAGGATGCCTGGTTATTTATCAGCCGCTAATAGAACAGCTTATTGTATATATTTCTGATCTTTTACAAGTCGTATTAATACTGATATAAAAAAGCATCCGAAGGAAAATAAAATTTCTTTCGGATGTTTTTTCTTTTTCTCTCGGGAGAAAAAGTTTTTTATGTAGACGTGCTTTAGAGTTATCGTAATTTATTCCTCTTCTTGTTTCGATTGCTTTTTCTTTTTTAGCCGGCCGGCTTTGCGTAAAGCCTGGTCCAGAATGTACTGGATCTGGCCATTGGTGCTGCGGAACTCGTCCGCAGCCCATGTTTCGATAGCATCCATCATATCTGCATCGATTCGCAGGACAAAATTTTTGGTTGCATTCTCTTTTTTGGCCATCACTTATATTAATATTAAAAATTTAGAATCATTGGTACAATGTTCCGGTATTGATAACCGGTTGATCAAACATTGATAATATTGCCGATAAAACCGAAATACTGATGTCATTAAATGCTCTTTCTTATGATTTCGTAATGATAATTATTTGATATTATTTTGATATCACAAATTAAGCTTTAAAAAAGGATATATCCAAATAAATTATATCCTTTTTTAGGGCAGTATTTAAAATATTCTTTAGCTTTGTCAACTCAAAATTTACGCGATTGGAATTTCAATTAGATACAGACAACAAGGAGTTTCAGGATGCTTTGCAACTGATCACTCACACGCGCCAGTCTGTTTTCCTGACCGGGAAAGCAGGTACGGGTAAGTCTACATTTCTCAAGTATATCTGTGCTCATACCAAAAAGAAATATGTTGTATTAGCACCGACCGGGATTGCTGCGATAAATGCAGAGGGAGTGACGTTACATTCTTTCTTTAAATTACCGTTCCGTCCAATGTTGCCCGATGATCCGGATCTGAGCCTGAAAGATGGAAGAATTTTTGAATTCTTTAAATACAGAAAGGAACACCGGAAGATTATTTCAGAAGTGGAGCTGATCATTATAGACGAGATTTCGATGGTACGGGCCGATATAATTGATTGTGTAGATCGTATTTTACGTGTGTTTTCCGGAAATATGCGTTTACCTTTCGGAGGTAAACAATTATTGTTTGTTGGAGATGTCTTTCAGTTGGAGCCGGTGGTCCCATCGGACCAGAAAGAGATATTGAGTCTGTTCTATGCCAGTCCGTTCTTTTTCTCGGCCCGCGTTTTTAACTCTATCAACCTGGTGCCGATAGAATTGCAGAAAGTATATCGCCAAACGGATCCTGTCTTTATCAATATCTTGGACCGGATACGCAATAATGCGGCCAGGAAGCAAGAACTGGATACATTGAATGGTCGTTATTTTCCGGAGTTTGTCCCACGCAACGAAGATATGTATATAACGTTAGCTACGCGTCGTGACCAGGTGGATTTTATCAATGAAAAAAGATTATCGGAACTTCCCGGTGAGGAATTTATTTCTACAGGACGTATAGACGGCGATTTCCCGGAATCGTCTTTACCAACTCAACTGAACCTGGCAATAAAAGATCAGGCACAGGTTATTTTTATCGATAATGATCATGAACGGCGCTGGGTGAACGGAACTATCGGAATGGTATCCGGTATTGATGAGAATGGAAATGTTTATGTCTTGCTTGAAAATGGAATCGAACATTTGGTTGAGCCGACTTCATGGCGTAATTATAAGTATAAATATAATGAAAAGGAAAAGAGGATAGAGGAAGAAATTGTCGGAACATTCGAACAATTACCTATCCGTCTGGCCTGGGCTATTACTGTACATAAAAGTCAGGGACTTACTTTCAGCCGGGTTGTAGTGGATCTTACCGGAGGTGTTTTTGCTGGAGGACAAACTTATGTCGCTCTAAGTCGCTGTACTTCACTTGAAGGACTGATCTTAAAGAGCCGGGTTACTTCTCATGATATATTTGTACGTAGGGAGATTGTTCAGTTCAGTCAGATCTTTAATAATAAGGAACTCATTGATAAAAGTCTTCGTGAAAGTGAGGCTGAACTCCTCTATGCACGTGCGGTTCATGATTTTAACCGTGGAAATATGAAGAATGCTGTAGAGTCATTTTCCATGGCAGTCGGAAAACGCAATGAACTCGGTAATCCTTTGGTTCAACGGTTGCTTCGTTCCAAACTTCAACGGATCAATACGCAGCAGGAACAAATAAAGAAATTGAAAGAGGAACTGTATGCACAGCGGGAAATACTGAAAGAATATGCTCATGAGTATTATTTGATGGGGAACGAATGTGTTACAAAGGCCAATGATCCGAATGCCGCTTTACGTTCTTTTGATAAAGCGTTGAAACTTTATCCGGAATATGTGGATGCATGGGTTCGTAAAGGGGTTACATTGCTGGATTTGGGTGAAACTTATGATGCCCAGGTTGCTTTGAACGAAGCTATTCGGTTGAGTCCTCTTTCATTTAAAGCCAGGTATAACCGTGGAAAATGTTACCTGCGTATGAAGTATTATGAAGAAGCTGTTGCAGACCTTCAAAAAGCCGTATCCATAAAGCCGAAACATGCTTCAGCACACGAGTATCTGGCCGAGGCATATCGTTACGTGGGTGAAGAAGAGCTTGCCAGGCAGCATCAGGATATTGCAGATAGCCTGAGAGAAAATAGAAATATTTAAGAAAGACCATAAAAATCAAGAGGAATCGTAGTGGTTTCGTAATATAGATTATATATCTTTGTGGTGTTTTATAAAAAATGTATTGATTGTTTTATTTAAACACTACTTAGTATGAGGGGCTTATTTGTATTCATTCTTTTTCTTTTTTATCTGACATTTGCATTGGATGCCCAGGTTACAACTTCCGGGATTAGTGGAAAAGTGACGGCGGAAGGCGAACTGCTGATTGGAGCGACAGTACAAGCTGTCCATGAACCTTCCGGTACTACATATGGAACAGTGACAAATGTCGACGGGCGTTATAGTTTACAGGGAATGCGTATCGGTGGCCCGTATACGGTAGAAGTGTCTTATGTCGGATATCAGAAAGCTATATATAAAAACATTACTCTTCAATTGGGTGAAACTTATCTCCTCGATGTCAATTTGACGGAATCGTTATCGTTGGACGAAGTGGTTGTAACGGCTTCGAAGGCCGCGCTGTTTAATTCTCAGAAAACAGGGGCAGCCCAGAATTTTAATCAGGAACAGATCTTGTCTACCCCTTCCGTTAACCGTAGTGTTTTTGATATTACGAAAATGAACCCTATGGGAGTGAATACGGGAAGCGGTATGTCGTTTGCCGGTTCCAGTAATAAATATAATTCGTTCCAGATCGATGGGACAGTGAACAATGACGTATTCGGCCTTTCTTCGAGTGGAACCAATGGAGACCAGGCAGGTGCCAATCCTATTTCTCTGGAAGCTATCGAAGAGTTGCAGGTTGTTGTCGCTCCTTTTGATGTTCGTCAGAGTGGTTTTACCGGAGGTGGGATCAATGCGATCACTAAGTCGGGTACCAATACTTTCCACGGTTCAGGATATTGGTATTATAATAATGAGAACTTCTATGGTAAAACTCCTGGAAAGAATGTGATTAACCGTGCAAAATTAGGTGATCAGAGTAGCGGTACTTATGGGTTGACACTGGGCGGACCGATCATTAAAAATAAATTGTTCTTTTTTGCGAACTATGAACGGGTGAAGGAAACTTATCCGTCTTCCAATAATATCGGGGAGGAAGGTTCAAAGTTGAGTACCAGTGAAGTAGAACAGGTTATTAATAAGATATCAGAGCTGACTGGCGGTTATGACGGTGGTGGCTATGGCATACAGGATATCGACACCCGTTCAGATAAAATCCTGGCACGTATCGACTGGAATATCAACCGGAAGAATAAATTTACCTTGCGTTACAGTTGGTTGGATGCCCGCAGAATGGTTTTCTCGAATGGTGCTTTAACTGCTAACCTGAACCATTACGGTTATTATATGAACAATACAACTCATTCGTTAGTAGCAGAATTAAATACACAGTTCAATTCAGCCTGGTCCAATGAACTTCGTTTCGGTTGGACAAGTGTGAGTGACAGTCGTGATCCGATTGGACAAGCATTGCCTGCCGTACAGATTGACAACATGACAAACGGAGCTACACTCAAATTCGGTATGGAACCTTTTTCTGCAGCTAATGCATTGGACCAGCGTATCTTTACTTTGGCGGATAATGTTACATGGAATAAGGGAAATCATTCCCTGACCTTTGGTACACATAACGAATTCTTCCATATGGAGAACTTGTTTATTGCTAATAATTATGGTTCGTATGTATACAGTTCACTGGATGATTTTCTTTCTGTGGGAACAGCTAACGAGATGATGCCGAAGCGTTATACCTATGCTTATTCGCGTGAGGAAATAACCGGGACAAATCGTTGGGCTCCGGCTTTTGGTGCTGCCCAATTAGGTTTTTATGCACAGGATGAATGGAGAGTGACAAATGATTTCCGTCTTACTTACGGTTTGCGTTTGGACATTCCTGTCTTTTTCGATACTCCGAGGGCAAATGACCTGTTCAATAATTCATCGGTAGCTTCTACTTTGGATTTGAAGACGGACCGGATGCCGGCCAGCAGGATATTGTGGTCACCCCGTATCGGTTTCCGCTGGAACCTGAATGATGATCATACAACTTTATTGCGTGGTGGTGCCGGTATATTTACGGGACGTGTTCCTTTTGTCTGGCTTTCAAACAGTATTTCGAAAGCCGGTATCGAATTGAGTGAGACTTTCCTGTCAAGCAAGGAAAGTTTTGAAGCGGCTAAATTGGATGGATTCAAGTTTAATGTAGATCCTTCGAAACAGTATTATGATCGTAATGCTGCTATCCCGACTGCAGAGATCAATGTGGCGGATAAAAACTTTAAATTCCCTTCTGTCGCCCGTGTCAATTTAGCATTGGAGCATACTTTCCCCTTTGGTGTAAAAGCCACTTTGGAAGGATTGTATTCCAAAACATTAAATAATATCTTGTATGAAAATGCAAATTATCAGTGGACCGGAAAGACATTGAATAATGGTGGTGATAACCGTCCTATTTATGAAAAGCAGGATAACAACTTTACACAGATAATGTACCTGAAGAATACAAGCGATGGTTATACTTATAATCTGTCAGCTAAATTGGAAAAGAATTTCGATTTCGGTCTGAGTGCCATGGTAGCCTATACTTACGGACAAGCTAAGTCGTTGACCGACGGAAATTCATCACAGGCTTATTCCGGTTGGAAATACAACCCAACTTATTACGGTGATATTAATCCTGAATTAACCTGGTCGAGCTTTGATGTTCGTAACCGTATCATTGCCTCTGTTTCTTACCGGAAAGAATATGCAAAACATTTTGCAACAACTGTAAGCTTATTCTATAACGGACAAACCGGCGGTCGTTATTCTCTGCTCGATTATTCGGATATTAATCATGACGGTTATAACAATGATTTGCTGTATGTCCCCACCGATGCCGAATTTGATAAAATGACTTTTACCGAGTACACAAAGACGGTAGGAAATGAAAAGATCGTAGTTTCTCCCGCTGAACAGAAAGAGGCTATGGCAAAATGGATAAATGGTAATGACGAATTAAGAGGCTCAAAAGGAACACATATGAAACGTTATCAGATGGTAATGCCTTTCGAACATCATTTCGATTTCCATATTGCACAGGATTTCTTTGTTGATATTGCCGGTAAACGGAATACGATCCAGGTCAACTTCGATATAATAAATGTTGGTAACTTATTCAATAAGAGCTGGGGACTATATAACCAGACTGCTACCGGATATGACCTCGCACCACTGACAACCAAGATTGCGGATGGTGTTGCCTCTTATCAATTCCGTGATCCGGGTGAGATGGTAAAGAATAAAGATATACCTTCCCGCTGGCATGCCCAGGTTGGTTTAAAGTATATTTTCTAACTGGGTATTTTGTGATTTGAATTAAATAATCGGAAGAGGTTCGCTATCTTTGTGAACCTCTTTTTTTTAGCTGATATGGATATGAAAAGATATTTAAGTTTGTTTTTAGTATGTGCAGTTCTTGCCGGTATTTTTCTCTCCGGTTGTTCTGCATCTAAGCATAACGACCGTTACGTGGTCGTTCTTTCCATGGATGGTTTTCGGTCAGATTATCCGGATCGTGCCTATACCCCGACCTTAGACTCTCTGGCAAAAGTCGGGATACGTTCAACTTTCCGTCCATCGTTTCCGAGTGTCACTTTTCCTAACCATTATAGTATGGCAACCGGCTTACATCCGGATCATCATGGTTTGGTCAATAACTTTTTCTATGCTCCCGACCTGGATAGTCTTTATCGTATGGCAGATCCGACACCTGGTTTTTATGGCGGCGAACCGATCTGGAATACCGCGGAGAAACAAGGTGTACGTACCGCCTCTTTTTTCTGGGTAGGCAGCGAATATCCGATTCAGGGACGTCAGCCTTCTATCTGGAAACCTTTTGATAAACATGTTCCTTATTCAGACCGTGCGGATTCTGTGGTAGCCTGGTTGCGTTTGCCGGAAGATGTACGCCCTCATTTGGTTATGTGGTATATAGAAGAACCGGATGGGATCGGCCATATCTGTACCCCCGATTCTTCGGCAACCTTGCAAAAGGTAGAAGAACTGGACCGGGTGTTGAATCATTTCTTTAATGAAGCCCGCAAACTGGATATCTTTGATAAAATAGATTTTATTGTCCTTTCCGATCATGGGATGGCAACCTATACTCCGGATAAATATGTTAATCTGAATGATTACTTACCCAGAGATAGTTTTGATTACGTATTTGACGGTGTCCCGACTTTGTTGTATCCGAAAGCCGGATATACGGATAAAGCGTATGCTATTCTGAAGCAGGTCCCTCACATTAGAGTGTGGAAGAAAAATGAGATACCTGAAAAATATATTTATGGCTCGAATCCCCGCATTGGCGATTTGTTCGTGATGCCGGATGTAGGAACCTATTTGGATTTCCGGACCGAATCGCGTCCAAGATTTGCAGCCACACACGGGTATGATAATTTCGCTCCGGAAATGCAGGCTATATTCTATGCCGCCGGACCGTCTTTCAAACAGCATGTAGAATTGCCGGCTATGGCAAATGTGAATTTGTATCAGATCATCGCACGTTTATTAGATATTAAGCCGGCTCCTAACGACGGAGACAGCCTGGTAGTTAATGCTTTATTCCGGTAGGAGTAGGAAATAAATATGGACAAAGTGGAAAAAACAGAATTTTTCACGAAGTTTGTTGATTTTATAGTAAAATACCCGGATTAATCAATTACATTTGTAGCATATTTGAGATTGACTTAAGTTTGTATCAGAAGTAATTGCTCACAACTTGATTTGTAAAGTAAACTTTTTATCCAACACATTCAGGCTCAATAAACAATTAAAATTAAAGTTTACAAAATGAATCTTTACATTTCAAATTTAAGTTACAACATCACAGATGCTGACTTAAGAGAATTATTTGCAGAATATGGTGAAATCACTTCTGCAAAAGTTATTACAGACAGAGAAACCGGCCGTTCAAGAGGATTTGGTTTCGTAGAATTAAGCGATGAAGAGTTAGCAAAAAAAGCAATTGAAGAATTAAACCAGGCAAGCTATGATGAAAAGATCATCAATGTAACAGAAGCCAGACCCAGAGAAGAAAGAAGCGACAGAGGCGGCAATAGAGGCTGCTACGGTTCTAACAGAGGTGGTGGCGGTTACGGCTCTAACAGAGGTGGCGGTGGCTACGGCTCTAACAGAGGCGGTGGAAGATATTAATTCTATCTATGATAAATAAAAAAGCGATCAGAAATGGTCGCTTTTTTTATTTTCTATCATAAGGAATATAATACACTAAAAATCGTAATTCATTCCCGGACAAAAAGCTAGTTGGCAATTTGCACTCTTGATCTGAATCTTATTTTCGCGTGCTAGCCATCCGATTGCAGACCATAAATCAGCTTCACACAATGAGGTCGCTTTTTTTAGCTCCTCTAAACTCCAACATCCACCATCCAGTAACAGATTCCAGATGGTACCTGCATTTAATCCAATTGTTCCTTTCGTCATGACAAATTCTGTTTTATGTTTATGGTATGTATTATTAAACAGAATTTGAAACGAAAGTGATATAATCGCTTCGTTTTTTTAGCGTGTTTTAGAAAACGGATGGTTCCTGTTAACCCTTATTGGAAATAATCACGGATTGCTTAACTTTAATCCACAGAAACAGCCAGGAGCACTCATTATAAAGTATGGATCGGGATAAGAGCTCTACTATGGATAGCAATTTTATTACAGTGAAAAAGTATCCCCACTGTGGTGGGGGATGAATAAAAAAGCCTGCAGAAATGAATCTGCAGGCTTTTTTAGTAGTGCGTCCGGGGATCGAACCCGAGTTTCCGCCGTGAGAGGGCGGCGTCCTAGGCCACTAGACGAATGCACCGTTTCGTGTCATAGTTTTCATTGTTTGACACTGCAAAATTAAGTATTATTTCTTTTCGATGTTCTCTTTATGCGGAAAAAATGTAAAGAATTTTATCCTGCTCTGTCAGAATGATACAAGAATTGTCCTTGTACCACTAAAAGGCGTTAAAAGCAAGCGCAATTTCGTTTATTTTTCATTGCTCTTCCTGTTTATTTATTCTACCTTTGCCCTCTGTTATTGAACAATATACTATTGAACAATTACTAATACCAGTATTATAAATAACTAATATTATGGCAGAACTAAAAGAAAAACTTTTCTCAGATTTCGCTCCGGTCTCTACTGAAGAATGGATGGCGAAGATCACGGCTGACCTGAAAGGTGCTCCGTTTGAGAAAAAGCTTGTTTGGAAGACAGGCGAAGGATTTAATGTAAATCCTTTCTATCGTGCAGAAGACATCGAAGGACTAAAGACAACCGAGTCTCTTCCCGGTGAATTCCCTTATGTTCGCGGAACAAAAAAGGATAACGATTGGAAGGTACGCCAGAACATCGAAGTAACATGTTTCAAAGAAGCCAATGAAAAGGCTCTTGACCTGCTGACCAAAGGTGTTACTTCACTCGGTTTCATCATCAAAGGTGATGAAGTAAATGCCGAAAATATTGCCACTTTATTGAACGGGATTTGTCCGGAAGCTACTGAACTGAACTTCAATACTTGCAACTGCAAGGCTGAAAAGTTGATCGGCATCCTGGAATATTACCTGAAAGGAAAAGATGTAGACCTGAACAAATGTTTCGGTTCTGTCAACTACGATCCTTTCAAGAAACCGTTAGTGAAAGGTAAAGAAAATGGAAATTGGGTGGAAGCTGCATCTGCTGTGCTCAAAGCAGGACAGGCTTTACCTGGTTATAAAGTATTAGCTGTAAACGGTTTCTACTTCAACAATGCCGGTGCTTATATCACTCAGGAACTGGGTTATTCATTGGCTTGGGGTAACGAACTGATGGCGAAGCTGACTGAAGCCGGTTTCAGCGCAGACGAAGTTGCCAAGAAGATCAAATTCAATCTGGGTATTAGCTCCAACTACTTCATGGAAATCGCTAAGTTCCGTGCTGCCCGTTGGTTGTGGGCTGAGATCGTTGCTGCTTACAATCCTGCATGCAACTGTGCCTGCAAGATGAATGTACATGCTCAGACTTCCGAATGGAACATGACTGTTTACGATGCTCACGTAAACCTGTTGCGTTCTCAGACTGAAGCGATGTCTGCCGCTTTGGCCGGTGTCGATTCTATCACTGTTCGTCCGTTCGATAAGACTTATCAGACTCCGGATGATTTCTCAGAACGTATCGCACGTAACCAACAATTACTGCTGAAAGAAGAATGTCACCTGGATAAGGTGGTCGATCCTTCTGCCGGTTCTTATTATGTAGAAGTACTGACTAACTCGTTGGCTGACGTTGCCTGGAAACTGTTCCTGGAAGTAGAAGACAAAGGCGGTTTCGGTGCTGAAGTGGCTAACGGTAACATACAGAATGCAGTAAATGCTTCTAACGTAGCCCGTAAGAAAGCGGTTGCTACCCGTCGTGAAATCCTGCTGGGTTCTAACCAGTTCCCGAACTTCACAGAAGTAGCTGCCGGTAAGATCAAAGAAACAGCTTCCTGCTGTTGTGGCGGTGGTCACTCTTGTGGTGAATCGACTGTTACTCCTCTTGATTTCTCTCGTGGTGCATCTGAATTTGAAGCATTGCGTCTGGCAACGGAAAATAGCGGTAAGACTCCGAAAGTGTTTATGTTGACTATCGGTAACCTGTCTATGCGTATTGCCCGTTCACAGTTCTCAAGTAACTTCTTTGCTTGTGCAGGATACAAGGTAATTGATAACTTAGGTTTCGAAACAGTAGAAGCCGGCGTTGATGCAGCGATGGAAGCAGGTGCTCAGATCGTTGTTCTTTGTTCTAGTGATGACGAATATGCAGAATATGCTCCTGCTGCTTATAAAGCATTGGCCGGACGTGCTGAGTTCGTTGTAGCCGGTGCTCCTGAATGTATGGAAGACCTGAAAGCTCAGGGTATCGATCAATTTATCAATGTAAAGAGCAACGTGCTCGAAACATTGAAGGCTTTCAACGCAAAATTAGGAATCGCTTAAGTAGAAACAATTATGAGACCAAATTTTAAAAACATAGATATCAAGAATGCCGGTTTTGCAGCTACCAATGCTGCCGAATGGGCAAAAGCCAATGGCATTGAAACCGATTGGAAAACACCTGAGCATATCGAGGTGAAACCTGTTTATACGAAAGAAGACCTGGAGGGAATGGAGCATCTGAACTATGCTTCCGGTCTGCCTCCTTATCTGCGTGGTCCGTATAGCGGTATGTACGCTATGCGTCCCTGGACAATCCGTCAGTATGCCGGTTTCTCTACCGCAGAAGAATCAAATGCATTCTATCGTCGTAACTTGGCTTCCGGTCAGAAAGGTCTGTCTGTTGCATTCGACCTTCCGACACACCGCGGATACGATGCCGACAACGAACGTGTTGTAGGTGACGTTGGTAAAGCAGGTGTATCCATCTGTTCGCTGGAAAACATGAAAGTATTGTTCGCTGGTATTCCTTTGAACAAGATGTCTGTTTCCATGACCATGAACGGTGGCGTTCTTCCGGTATTGGCATTCTACATCAACGCAGGTCTGGAACAGGGCGCTAAGTTGGAAGAAATGGCCGGTACAATTCAGAACGATATCCTGAAAGAGTTCATGGTGCGTAACACCTATATCTATCCGCCTGAATTCTCTATGAAGATCATCGCTGATATCTTCGAATATACATCACAGAAGATGCCGAAGTTCAACTCTATTTCTATCTCCGGTTACCACATGCAGGAAGCCGGTGCTACGGCAGATATCGAAATGGCTTATACACTGTGCGACGGTATGGAATATCTTCGTGCCGGTGTGAACGCAGGAATCGATGTGGATGCATTCGCTCCGCGTCTGTCATTCTTCTGGGCTATCGGTGTGAACCACTTCATGGAAATCGCCAAGATGCGTGCTGCACGTATGTTGTGGGCGAAGATCGTGAAGAGCTTCGGTGCCAAGAACCCGAAATCACTGGCTTTGCGTACTCACTGCCAGACTTCAGGATGGTCGTTGACGGAACAAGATCCGTTCAATAACGTAGGTCGTACTTGTATCGAGGCTATGGCTGCTGCACTGGGACATACACAGTCTCTGCACACCAACGCGCTGGACGAAGCTATCGCATTGCCGACAGACTTCTCTGCACGTATCGCTCGTAACACACAGATCTATATCCAGGAAGAAACAAAGATTTGTAAGGAAATCGACCCGTGG
This sequence comes from Parabacteroides timonensis, assembly GCF_900128505.1. Lineage (NCBI taxonomy): Bacteria > Pseudomonadati > Bacteroidota > Bacteroidia > Bacteroidales > Tannerellaceae > Parabacteroides > Parabacteroides timonensis. The sequence continues at coordinate 2,771,128 of NZ_LT669941.1, read as the reverse complement.
GCAGGTTCTTACTATGTAGAATCTTTGACAAACGAACTGGTACACAAAGGTTGGGCATTGATCCAGGAAATCGAAAGCATGGGCGGTATGGCAAAAGCTATCGAAACAGGTCTTCCGAAGATGCGTATCGAAGAAGCTGCTGCTCGTACACAGGCTCGTATCGACTCAGGTGTTCAGACAATCGTTGGTGTTAACAAATATCGTCTGCCGAAAGAAGATCCGATCGATATCCTTGAAATCGACAACACTGCCGTTCGTAACGAACAGATTGCCAATTTGAAGGTGTTGCGTGAAAACCGCGACGAAGAAGCTGTTCAGAAAGCATTGGCCGATATCACTGAATGTGTGAAAACTAAGAAAGGCAACTTGCTGGAACTGGCTGTTAAGGCTGCTGGCCTGCGTGCATCATTGGGAGAAATCTCGGATGCCTGCGAAGTTGTTGTGGGACGTTATAAAGCAATCATCAGAACTATATCAGGCGTGTATTCATCAGAAACAAAGAAAGATGCAGACTTCATTAAGGCTTGCGAGCTGACTGAAAAGTTTGCGAAGAAGGAAGGTCGCCAGCCGCGTATCATGATCGCTAAGATGGGTCAGGACGGACACGACCGTGGTGCAAAGGTTGTTGCAACAGGTTATGCAGACTGTGGTTTCGACGTGGATATGGGACCGTTGTTCCAGACTCCGGCAGAAGCTGCCCGTCAGGCTGTTGAAAACGACGTTCACGTAATGGGTGTTTCTTCTCTGGCTGCCGGACACAAGACATTGATCCCGCAGGTTATCGATGAGCTGAAGAAGTTAGGCCGCGAAGACATCATCGTCATCGCCGGTGGTGTAATCCCTGCACAGGACTACGACTTCCTGTACAAAGCAGGTGTTGCTGCTATCTTCGGCCCGGGTACTTCAGTGGCTAAGGCTGCTGTTCAGATCCTGGAAATCCTGATAGGAGAAGAATAATAGCTGAATATCTTACAGATTGATACTGCGTAGTTTTCTGTAGAGAACTACGCAGTTCTTTTTTCCAATGTGCACGAATCTATATACACAAAGAACATACTTACATAATTAAATACATACAAAGATGGCAAAACAACGACATTTTCATGAGGGCAGAACAGGAAGAAACGACATCTCCCGTCGTTTATCCGATAAAAAAGAAAGAGAGCAATTATCCGGTGCACAATTAGAATTAAATCGTATAAGAAAGACGATTGCCGGCCAAAAAGAGGAAATCTATCTGATACCGGAAAAGGAAGAACGTATCAAGGATTTTTTTGAACGGAATGCCAAGCCTGTATTTGAAAAAGAAACAGCTTTAAAATATAAGTACCTTGTGTATCTGGATGAGGCTTATGAGAGTGGAGAACTGACTTCAAGCGAAAAGGATACACTCCTTGATCTTTTTGCAGAGGAAAGCCAGGGAGTTGAAGATTTCGTGACTACCGACGAACAGCGGGAACATCTTTTAGAGTTGAAATATAAATATGACGAACTGACGCTCGGCATGAGTCGTGAGGAGTTGGATCAGGAAGCTGTAGAAGACACTTTAAGCCTGTTTGTCAATCGTTGTGGTATCAGACCCAATAAAGCAATGGAGGCTGCGAAGACGGAAGACGAGTTGCTGACTGCTATTTCTGCTTATATGAAAGCACGGGATCGAAGGGCGAATGCTGCTGCGGGAGAAAAAGCAACGCGTGCTGGTAAGAAAACAAAAGAAGCCGGAGCGGAAAAAGTATCAAAGAGATTTCTGCTTGAACAATTTCAGATAAGCCAGGCCATCGGAGAAATGAAGAAACTCTATGTAGATATGATAAAAGAGTTTTACAAAGGAGGGGTGGAAGACGAAGTGCGTACTGCCCGGAAAGAAGAACTTTTGAAGCAATTAGCTGTCGATAATGCACAAAAAAATCTGGCAGATATTTTGATCACACAGATCGAATGGATGGAAGAGGTAGCGATGGCAGCTCCGGCCGAAGAAAAAGACCTTATGGCATATAATATGAAACTTCGTTATTTATTGATTTGTTTTGATGAACAGTTGAGAATTATCAAAAATGCTCCGATTCCTGGTGTAGAAGGGCCATACTCCCAACTGCGTAACTTTGCATGGAAGGATCTGCCTATCCAGATGAATATGCTGTTTACCCGTCATAAAAAAGATATGAAAGGCATTGAAGAATATGTGTCCTCAGTCTCTACTGTTTCCGGTTTAAAATCATTCCTGAAGCGGTACGGGCAAACTCACGGTGGTGGTGGCTTCCTGGGAGAAGATGACTGGAATTGGGGATAAATTTATCTTTTAGAAGAAAGTAATAGGGTCGTTTTTCGTTTGAGAAACGGCCTTTTTTGTTTATGTTTACGCCTCAATAAAGATAAACTTATTACTATATGGAATCGATCAATTGTTTTTTACCTTATATTTCTCCTGAACTACTCGCTCCTATTGTTGAAGAGTTGAATAAAACGGGTCTTATCGATAAGATTTTCCTGATGACATCCAATCCTGATGTCGAACCATATCCCGGTTGTGAGATACTCTCAGTCGATACACTAACCAGCACACAAACGCTGCGTTCTATCTATGAACATGCGGAAGGAAAGAATGTTTTGCTTTATCTCCGTCCCGGCCTGATCCGGTTTGGACAATATGCACTGGAACGGATGGATACGGTTCTTCAGGAATGTAAATACAACCGGATTGTTTATGCCGATTATTATGAGATATCAAACGGAACTAAAAAGAACCATCCGGTGAATGATTACCAGTTGGGAAGTGTTCGGGATGATTTTGACTTCGGGCCGTTGCTGATGATTAAATATGATGCATTAGACACTTATCTGGTGCAACTTCCCGATAAGGCTCCCGTGTATAAATATGCCGGTCTGTATCGTTTTCGTCTTCATTGTGCTGCTTTAGTGGAGGGAATTATTCATATCAGGGAGTATCTGTATACATTCCAGGAAGAAGATATCCGTAAAAGCGGGGAAAAGCAGTTTGATTATGTAAATCCTAAAAACAGGGATGTTCAGTTGGAAATGGAAGCTGCATTTACTTCTACCCTGAGATATAATAAAGAATATCTGAAAAAGAAAATCCAGTCAGTAAAGTTTGCATCGAAAGGCTTCAAATATGAAGCTACTGTGATTATCCCTGTCCGCAACCGGGTACGAACCATTGAAGATGCTATCCGTTCCGTGTTTATGCAACAGGCTTCGTTTAAGTTCAATCTGATCATTGTAGATAATCATTCCACAGACGGAACTACCGAGGTGATTCGTCGGTATGCTTCCGACGACCGGTTGGTTCATCTGATTCCCGAACGTGACGACTTGGGGATAGGCGGATGCTGGAATTTAGCTGCCGCTCATCCGTTATGCGGTAAGTTCAGTGTGCAACTCGACAGCGATGACGTATATAGCGGGCCGGATACATTGCAGAAGATTGTCGATACGTTCTACACTGAAAAATGTGCAATGGTAATCGGAACCTATAAAATGACCGACTTCGACCTGAATGAAATACCACCGGGCATTATCGACCACCGGGAGTGGACCCCGGAAAACGGACGTAATAATGCGTTACGCATTAACGGGCTGGGAGCACCAAGAGCCTTTTATACTCCGATACTTCGCGAAATAAAGATGCCGAACGTAAGTTATGGTGAAGATTACGCGATCGGCCTGGCTATTTCACGCACTTACGCGATCGGCCGGATTTATGATGTCCTGTATCTCTGCCGGCGCTGGGAAGACAATACGGATGCTTCACTCGATATACACAAGGTTAATGAATATAATGCTTATAAAGACAGCCTGCGTACACGGGAGTTGAGGGCGCGTGGAAATGTTTTATGAAACATGGAAGGATAAAGAATAATGGAAAATATAAATCAACAGGCTAAAGAATTAATACGCGAACATCTTACCTTTTGGGAGCTGGCACAGGTAAACTATGCCGCTCTCGAAAAGGTGCAGACCCGTATATTGGAGGTGAATGGTTATCCCGTTATTCTTCAGTTCAATCCGGAGCGTATCCGTTCGTCGGCAGCGAAGATCGATAAACAGTCGTTGGCTGCCCGTCCCTGTTTCCTTTGTGAGGCGAACCGTCCCGGCAATCAACAATGGATTGACTTTGGGGAAGAGTATCAGATCATGGTGAATCCGTATCCTATCTTTCGCGAACATCTGACCATCCCGCTTCGGGCACATCTGGAACAACGTATCTCTTCCCGTTATAAAGATATGTTGTTGTTGGCTGAAGCCCTGACAGATTTCATCATTTTTTATAACGGCCCGAAATGCGGAGCATCAGCTCCCGATCATATGCATTTTCAGGCAGGAAATAAAGGCTTCCTGCCGCTCGAGACAAACTGGCGGAAAGTCCGGAAAGAGGTGGTGTTTTCTTCCGGACAGGCAACCTTATTTGCTTTAAGGGATTTCCTGCAACCGATGTTCGTTCTCGTGTCTGCAGATAAGGAAGACGCTGTCGTTCTTTTCAACCACCTGTACTCTTTGCTACCGATCAGGACGGAGGAGTACGAACCTATGATGAACGTATTGGTCTGGACGGAAGCCGGACAATGGATCACCTGTGTTTATCCGCGAAAGAAACTGCATCCTGCCTGCTATTATGTCGAAGGGGATGCCAATATATTGATCAGTCCGGCAACGGTCGAAATGGCCGGTGTTTTTATCACTCCACTGGAAAAAGATTTCCGTAAAGTGACCTCCGGAGACCTGCAACAAATTATAAGTGAAACTTGCCTCTCCGCGGAGGAGATGGATCAGTTAATCAGTAAATCTAAATCATACTCCTTATGAAAACAAAACGAACATCCCCCTGGTGTTGGATACCCTCGCTTTATTTTGCAGAGGCATTGCCTTATGTTGCTGTGATGACAATCTCCGTTATCATGTATAAACGGCTGGGGATCAGTAATACCGATATAGCCCTGTACACCAGTTGGCTGTATCTCCCCTGGGTAATCAAACCTTTCTGGAGTCCGTTTGTCGATCTGTTGAAAACGAAACGCTGGTGGGTTGTCACCATGCAGTTCCTGATAGGAGCAGGATTGGCCGGTATCGCTTTTACTATCCCGATGGATCATTTCTTTCAGGTGACCCTGGCCGTTTTCTGGCTGGTGGCTTTCAGTTCGGCTACACACGATATTGCAGCGGACGGTTTTTATATGCTGGCACTCGACTCGCACGATCAGGCTTTCTATGTCGGGATACGAAGTACCTTTTATCGTATTGCAACCATTGCCGGACAAGGATTACTTGTGATGCTGGCCGGAGCTTTGGAGGACAGCACCGGAAAGATTCCGTTCGCTTGGTCGATCACTTTCCTGATCCTGGCCGGACTATTTATCGGTCTCTGCCTGTATCATAAGTATATTTTGCCGGTTCCGAAGTCCGATAAAGCGGCTGTAACAGTTACTGCTTCTACCATATTTAAAGAATTCTTTGCTACATTTGTCTCGTTTTTCAGGAAGAAACAGGCATTGGTCGCTATACTGTTCATGCTATTCTATCGTTTTCCCGAGGCACAACTGGTCAAGCTGGTAACACCTTTCCTGATCGATCCGCGCGAAGTGGGTGGTTTGGGACTTACTACTTCTGAGATCGGCCTGGTGTATGGTACAATCGGTATTATAGGCCTGACGCTGGGAGGTATTATCGGGGGAATCGTGGCGGCGCATGGCGGATTAAAGAAATGGCTTTGGCCGATGGCGCTGGCAATCACATTGCCTGATCTGGTTTTTATCTACCTGAGTAGTGCACTTCCTGAAAGCCTGCTGGTCATTAATGTATGTGTGTTTGTTGAACAGTTCGGTTACGGATTTGGTTTTACTGCCTATATGTTGTACCTGATCTATTTCTCCGATGGTGAACATAAAACGGCTCATTATGCGATATGTACCGCTTTTATGGCATTGGGGATGATGCTTCCGGGAATGATTGCCGGGTGGTTGCAGGAGGAACTGGGATATGTGAACTTCTTCTGGTGGGTGATGGGATGTTGCCTGATCACACTGGCTGTAACTGCTTTCCTTAAGATAGATCCGGCATTCGGTAAAAAAGACAGAACGATCGATTAATTAAGTAATAAAACGGAAATATGATACTAATAGCCGACAGTGGTTCCACCAAGACAGATTGGTGTGTAATAGAAAGAGGAAAACCTGCCCTTCGTTTTCAAACGCGAGGTATGAATCCTTTCTTTCAGACGGAGGAGGAGATAGGGAAGGAGATTGAAACCGGATTACTGCCTGCATTAAAAGACCTTATACCTTCCGCTGTCTATTTTTACGGGGCGGGTTGTGCTTTCCCTGAAAAGAATGAAATGATACGTCGGTCTGTTAACCGGTATCTGTCTGTACCTGTTGAGGTAGGGAGTGATCTCTTGGCTGCTGCCCGTGCTTTATGTGGCGACGAGCCGGGGATAGCTTGTATTCTGGGAACCGGTTCGAACTCCTGTTATTACGATGGTAAAGAGATTATAAAGAACGTTTCTCCCCTGGGATTTATTCTGGGAGATGAGGGAAGCGGTGCTGTATTGGGTAAGCTATTGATTGGGGATGTCTTGAAAAACCAACTACCTCCGGCCCTTAAAGAGCAGTTTCTTACACAATATGGGTTGACTCCGGCATCGATTATGGACAAGGTTTACCGGCAACCTTTCCCTAACCGTTTTCTGGCCGGCCTTTCCCCTTTTATACGGGAGCATTTGGATGAACCTGCCATTTGGGAACTGGTCACCCGTAGCTTTCTGGCATTTTTTACCCGAAACGTGAAGCAGTATGATTGTTTTGAATTACCTGTCCACCTGGTCGGTTCAGTCGCCTGGTATTATCAGGATATACTGAAAGATATTGCTTTTGATTTGGGTCTCCATCTTGGAGCGATTGCGCAAAGTCCGATGGAGGGATTGATTGCGTATCATGGTAAGTAAACTTATATTTGATTATGTCATTTACTAAAATAACAGAACAAGATTCATTATATAATGACCTGGAAGAGAAATCTGTTCGGGAGTTGTTGGAAGATATAAACACAGAAGACCAGAAGGTCGCATTGGCAGTGCAAAAAACAATCCCCCAGATAGAGAAACTGGTAGATCAGATCGTTCCCCGGATGAAACAGGGAGGGCGTATCTTTTATCTGGGGGCCGGAACAAGCGGTCGGCTGGGAGTGCTCGATGCTTCTGAAATACCTCCTACTTTCGGAATGCCCCCTACTTTGGTGATCGGTCTGATTGCCGGTGGCGATACAGCTCTTCGCAATCCGGTAGAGAATGCGGAAGATGACATGGAGCGTGGTTGGGAGGAATTGCAGGAGCATCAGGTCACGACCAAAGATACGGTGATCGGTATTGCTGCATCCGGTGCGACCCCTTATGTGATTGGAGCTTTGCGTAAAGCCCGTGAGCAGGGGATACTGACAGCCTCTATCTCTAGTAATCCGGATTCACCCATGGCTGCTCAGGCCGATGTGGCGATCGAAATGATTGTCGGTCCGGAATTTGTAACCGGTAGTTCGCGTATGAAGTCCGGTACGGGACAAAAGATGATTCTGAATATGATTTCAACATCTGTTATGATCCGGTTGGGGCGTGTAAAAGGCAACCGGATGATCAATATGCAATTGACTAATCAGAAACTGGTCGACCGCGGAACGCGGATGGTGGCAGAGGAGTTGGGACTGAGTTATGGCCAGTCGCAGCGACTCCTTCTCATGTATGGATCGGTAAAGGCTGCCGTTGATGAATATCGAAAACATAATATTTGATATTTTTCATCAACTGATGGAGAACGAAACGAAAATATCTCTATATTTGCGATGTGCATTGTTCCGGACCTGTATCCGCAGGAAAGGATTAAAAGGGAATCGGGTGTAAATCCCGGACAGTCCCGCTGCTGTAAGCTTCATAACGGATTGGGCAACACTAGTGCCACTGTTCTTTTTTGAATGGGAAGGCGCTCAAACCGGAAGTAAGTCAGAAGACCTGCAAGGCATGTTATTTCGACGGCTTCGAGGAAAGGCCGGAAGAGAACAGGGGGCAGCTTGTCGTCTCCACTATTCTTACTCCCGTTTCCCCTCTAGCTGTCTGAACGTTTTTGTTTTTAATTATTTTGCCATAATAATTAGGAAAAGAGGCATGGATCGGTTTGCGGGATGAGCTCCGTAATCGGTGCATGCTTTCCTTTTTATGAATGAACAGGATGATAGGAATACTTGTTTATTATAGGAAAAGTGCGTTTATTTGCAAACATAATTAATTAACAACAGGCAATATGAAGAAGGTTACAGGTTTAGTTTTGGTTATTTTGATGGTATTCATAGCCGTGCCGGCTAAGTCACAACTGAAGTTCGGATTAAAAGGAGGAGTAAACATATCGTCCGTTCATCTGAATTCTGATATATTGAAAGCGGATAATGTGACAGGGTTCCAGATCGGTCCGATGATCGAGACAACAATTCCACTGGTAGGTATCGGACTGGATGCGGCGATCCTTTATTCTCAGAAAGGACTGGAACTGAAAGCGAAAGGTACTGAAAAGACCAGTATAAAAACGGATTATCTCGATGTACCGGTCAATTTGAAATGGAAATTCGGTATTCCTCTTGTTAAAGCTTATCTGTCGGCCGGACCCTATATCGGTTTCCGTGTCGGAGGAGATAAAATCTGGAATGTTTTGGGCGAACAGATGAAAACAAAAAACTTCAGTGCAGGACTAAACTTCGGTGTAGGGGCTGAATTGATAAGCCATTTACAGGTAGGGATAAATTACGGATTGGGATTGACTGACAATTACAGTGCAGACAAACTGGATTTGGGAGGTGCTAAGAACCGTGGATGGTCTATAACAGCTGCAGTTTTGTTTTGATAACAGATAAAAGATATGCAGGGCCGGACTTTAACAGTCCGGCCTTTTTTGTTACTTTTGACCTCGTAAATGAAATACGCAGATGTCATATTACCCCTTCCGTTAGAGAATAGCTATACTTATAGTATTCCTTCCGATCTGGAAACTGCTGTCATTCCCGGTTGTCGGGTGATTGTCCATTTCGGTAAGAAGCGCTATTATACGGCGATTGTAATGGATGTGCATGAACGCAGGCCTGATACGGATTTTGAAACGAAAGAAATTTATGCCTTGTTGGATGCGACTCCCGTACTGCGCCGTCCGCAACTCCGTTTCTGGAAATGGATCTCATCCTACTATATGTGTAAACTGGGGGATGTATATAAAGCAGCCTTGCCTTCCGGTTTGAAACTGGAAAGTGAAACGGCTGTCACCTATAATCCCGACTTTGAGGCAGATGCCCCTTTGAGGCCGAATGAACAGTCGGTACTGGACGCTTTTACCGGTGTCCTGAAACTGACCGTGTCGGAACTGGAGAAAAAGACAGGGCTCCGTAATGTAGTTCCTGTAGTTGCTTCCCTGATGGCCCGTGGAGCGGTAGTGGTGAGTGAGGAAATGAAACGGGGATTTGTCCCGAAGATGCAAACCTTTATTCGCTTATCGGAAGAATATGCTACTGAAGAACGGTTACAGGCGGTATTTACAGATTTTAAGCGGGCGAAGAAACAGGAACTTTTATTAGTTTGCTATCTGGATCTGAGTCATGCCTTGAATCCGGCGTTGGTTCAGGAAGTCTCTAAGAAGGAGTTGTTGGAACGTAGTGGTTGCTCTTCCACGATCTTGGATGGACTCTTGAAGCGTGGTGTTCTGGTAAGTTATGAAAAAGAAGTGGGGCGTTTACAGGTTCCGGTCTGCCGTCTGCAACCTCTCAGCCCGTTAAGTCCGGCACAAGAGAAGGCTTATAGTGAAATACATGACGTCTTTACTTCAAAGGAAGTTTGCCTGCTTCATGGAGTTACTTCGAGTGGCAAGACGGAAATCTATGTCCGGCTGATCGATGAGGTATTGAAGATGGGACGGCAGGTGCTCTACATGCTGCCTGAAATAGCTATCACGACACAGATAACCGAACGGTTGGCAAAATTGTTCGGCGATAAACTGTTGGTATATCATTCTAAATTCTCGGATAACGAACGGGTAGAGGTTTGGAATAAATTATTGTATGGGAATGGTCCTATGCTGGTATTGGGAGTACGCTCTTCACTCTTCCTTCCGTTTAAGGATCTGGGATTGATTGTCGTAGATGAGGAGCACGAGAATACTTACAAACAACAAGACCCGGCGCCCCGTTATCATGCCCGTAATGCGGCGATCGTGTTGGCCGGCATGCATGGGGCCAAGACTTTGCTGGGCTCGGCTACACCTTCAATCAATTCTTATTTTAATGCAACTTCCGACAAATATGGCCTAGTTGAACTGACTGCACGTTTTGGCGACTGCCTGATGCCGGAGATTATCTCTGTCGATATCAAGGAATTGAAACGGAAGAAGATCATGAAGGATACGCTTTTCTCCCCATTATTGGTAGAGAAAGTAAACGCGGCTCTGGCCCGTGGCGAACAGGCGATTCTTTTTCAGAACCGCCGTGGATTTGCTCCGCTGATCGAATGTAAGAGTTGTGGTTGGGTTCCTCATTGTGTAAATTGCGATGTTAGCCTGACTTATCATAAATATCATAATCAGCTGGTTTGTCATTATTGTGGCTATAAGATCCAGTTGCCGCCTCATTGTCCGCAATGCCAGAGCACGGAATTAAAGATGATGGGTTTTGGTACGGAAAAGGTGGAGGAAGAGATTGCTTCCCTGTTCCCGTCGGCAAAAGTGGAGCGGTTGGATTTTGATACTGCCCGTACCCGCACAGCCTATGAACGGATCATCGCTGACTTTGAGAAAGGTAAAACGCATATCCTTATCGGAACCCAGATGTTATCGAAAGGACTGGACTTCGGAAATGTCAGTGTGGTAGGCATACTGAATGCCGACAACCTGATGAACTATCCGGATTTCAGGGCGCATGAACGGGCATTCCAGTTGATGGTGCAGGTAAGCGGACGTGCCGGAAGAAGGGACAAGCAGGGGACGGTTATCTTACAGACCTCGCAACCTGAACATCCGTTGATACGTATGGTGCAGCATTTTGCTTATAAAGAAATGGTCGGTTTGCAACTCAGCGAACGAAGTATGTTCAGGTATCCGCCTTACTACAGGTTGATTGTGCTCGTACTTCGCAGTCGTAACGAGGCGATCCTGCAGGAGATGTCTGTTTTGTATGCCGAGAAACTGCGCGCCCGTCTGGGAGAACGTGTATTGGGGCCTGTTACGCCGCCGGTGACTCGTGTGCAAACACTTCATATTAAAAAGATTGTATTAAAAATCGAAATAGCGGCAGCGATTGCTCCGGTCAGGGAAATACTGGAGGCTATTCATTCGGAAATGCAACGTTATCTTCCTTTTAAACAATTGCTGGTACACTACGATGTAGATCCGGCTTAAGGAAGTCACAATGCTGTGTTGTTGCAACGACTAGGTTTTGCCAACGGCATGGCACAGCTTTGCCAACAGGATGGCACTCTCTTGCCATTAGCATGGCACAGTCTTGCCACACTGATGGCAGAACTTTGACAATCGTATGGCAAGACGGTTCGCTCGAAGTAAGACGGATGTTTTTGTTCTAAAAGATAATATCATTGTTATGAAACAAGAAAAGATAAGATTGTTATTTGTATGTCTTGGGAATATTTGTCGTTCCCCCTCTGCCGAGGCAGTGATGAAGAAACTGGTGAAGGATGCGGGTCTGGAGAAGCAGATCGAAATAGATTCGGCCGGTATTATGGGCTATCATGAAGGTGAACGGGCTGATGAACGTATGCGGGCGCATGCTGCCCGGCGAGGATACGTGCTAGACTCTATCTCACGCCCTGTCCGTACGACGGATTTCTATGACTTCGACCTGATCATCGGTATGGATGACCGGAATGTGGATGATCTGAAACACAAAGCTCCCGACCTGGAATCCGTAGCTAAGATCCACCAGATGACGGAATATAGCCGTAATAAATTGTACGACTATGTGCCCGACCCGTATTACGGTGGTGCCACGGGTTTTGAACTTGTATTGGATTTACTGGAAGATGCTTGTGGCGGATTATTGGATACTATTTCTTCAGGTCCGGATAGCTGATACGTGTATGGAACATAGTCTTTAGTTTGTCAACAAAGACGCTTTTAATCATTTCCACATCCCGGAAAGTCAGGGGGGCACTTTTCAGTAGTCCGTCTGCAATTTGTCCGTCGATGATTTTATCCACCAGTTGTTTGATGCTTTCTTCCGTATGTTCTTTCAGACTACGGGAAGCTGCTTCTACTGAATCGGCCATCATTAATATGGCTGTTTCTTTAGAGAATGGGTTCGGCCCCGGATAGGTAAATGTCTCTTCGTCGATTTCCCTGTCGGGATATTGATTTTTGAATGAGTTATAGAAATATTTTGCTTTACCCAATCCGTGATGCGTGCGGATAAAGTCGATAACTGCTTTGGGTAATAAAGCCTTTTCTGCAATTCTGACACCATCGGTTACGTGATTGATGATTACTTTGGCACTTTGATCGAAAGTGAGTTGACCGTGTGGGTTTACGCTACTCTGATTTTCTGTGAAAAAAGCAGGGTTGGCCATTTTCCCTATATCATGATACATCGCTCCCGTACGCACCAGCTGGGCATTGGCTCCGATCTTTGCTGCCGCTTCTGAGGCCAGGATAGACACTTGCAGCGAATGCTGGAAGGTTCCGGGGGAAGTTTCCGACAGTTTTTTCAGGATGGGAGTGTTGATATTGGACAGTTCGACCAAAGTGATGCTCGATACATACCCGAATGTTTTTTCCAGCATGTACACCAGAATGTAGGTGAACATCAAAAGGATGAAATTAATACCGAAATACAGGATCATCAGCCAGTTGATCTTGTTGAAATCAGCTTCCTGGTATAATGCCAGGCTGATATAACATAATGTATAAGACATAAAGATCAGGAATGCACAACGGATCAACTGGGAACGTTCCGACAAATCTTTCAGACTGAATGTGACCACCATACCGGCAATGATCTGTAATAACAGGAATTCATGCGGAAAAGGAACCATAAGTGAACAGATCAATACAATGACCAGATGAATAAATAAAGCCGTGCGTGAATCGAAAAAGGTTCGCACCACGATCGGGACGATTGCAAACGGTAATATATATACATTAAATAATGCATAGGTAATACATAACTCGGTCAGTACACAGCTGACGAATATACAAAGGATAAGAAACAACGCATTTCGCCTGTTATGTAAAATTTTTAATCGGAAAGACCAGAGATATAACCAGAAACAGAAGATAAGACCTAGTACCAATACAAATTGTCCTCCCAGGATAATGCTCTGGCGTTGGGCGCCTCCCGACTTGGATTCGTGTACGATCTTAAGTGAGCGGAGGACGTTGTATGTATGGTTGTCGATAATTTCTCCCCTGTCTACAATACGTTCTCCTGCCTGTACCATTCCATTGGCAAGCGCCACACTGCGCAACATATCTTCTTTGACCTTTTCCGACATCGTTTTGTCGTATGAAATGTTTTCTGTCAGGTAGTTATTGATATCACACGACTGTAAGACCGACTTATCCAGGCGCGGCGGACAATTGTTTATAATAAACTCATAAGCTGTCTTAATCGTAAAGAAGTCGCTGGCATAACGGGAATGCGCCACATTATTCTCAAGCAGGTTGACTCGTTCGTACTGGTTCTTTTTCAGGTCATCCAGTTCTTGCGATGAAATAATGCCGTTTTTATACAATTTAACGAGACTGTTTTCAATATACTGCATGTAGGCCGGTGTCGCTTTATGGCTCAGGCTGTTGGTGTAAGCGGTACGCAACTTATCGACTTCGGTATTTTCAACCGATGCATCCAAACGGAAATAGGGTTCGAAATATTTCAGGACACTATCCTTTTCTGCTTCTACTTCCGCATCGGTCTTATAGATAGGGAAATCACTGGGAGCCGTGAGTAATCCGTACCTCCAGGGTTTACCTTCGTAGAATTGATAACGGAACTTTCCTTCCCGTGGAAAAAAGTAAGCAATCAGTAATGATGCGACAATGAAATATACCGCCGGATGTATGTTATAGTTTTTCAGTTTCATAAGTTTCTCATTTAAGGTCGAAATGTACGTAAAAAAGTTTATTAAGAGAAAAAAAAGGCCTACTTTTGCCGCATTATTATAGAATCAAAGAATTATGACTCAAAGGAAAGTTAGAGTCCGTTTTGCACCCAGCCCGACAGGGGCGCTGCATATCGGCGGTGTTCGTACAGCTTTATACAATTATTTATTTGCCAAACAAAATGGCGGTGATCTTATTCTCCGTATTGAAGATACCGATTCCGGGCGGTTTGTTCCCGGCGCAGAAGCCTATATCATTGAAGCCCTTACCTGGTTAGGTATCAAGTTCGATGAAGGTGTGAACTTTGGTGGTGATCAGGGACCTTATCGTCAGAGCGAAAGAAGAGAAATATACAAACAGTATGTTGATCAGTTGCTGAATGATGGCTTGGCTTACATTGCATTTGACACCCCCGAAGAACTGGATGCTAAACGTAAAGAGATCGCAAACTTCCAATATGATGCATCCACACGTCTTCAGATGCGTAACTCGCTGACTCTTTCTGCTGAAGAAACAAAAGCATTGATCGATGCCGGAAATCAGTATGTAGTCCGTGTAAAGATCGAACCGAATGAAGATATTCATGTAAACGATATCATCCGTGGAGAAGTTATAATCAATTCCTCTATATTAGATGATAAAGTTTTATATAAATCGGCTGACCAGTTGCCGACCTATCACCTGGCAAATATCGTAGACGACCATTTGATGGAAGTCACTCATGTGATCCGTGGTGAAGAATGGTTGCCGAGTGCACCGCTTCACGTATTGCTGTACCGTTATTTCGGCTGGACTGAAACAATGCCGCAGTTTGCTCACCTGGCCCTGTTGTTGAAACCGGAAGGAAATGGTAAGCTGAGTAAACGTGACGGTGACCGTCTGGGATTCCCTGTCTTCCCGTTGGAATGGCATGATCCGAAAACCGGTGATATCTCTTCAGGATACCGCGAGAGTGGTTATCTGCCCGAAGCAGTTGTAAACTTCCTGGCTTTATTAGGATGGAATCCGGGTAACGACCAGGAAATGATGAATATGGATGAACTGATCAAATATTTCGATCTTACCCGTTGCAGCAAGGCCGGTGCCAAGTTCGATTATGAAAAGGGAAAATGGTTCAACCACCAATATATCCAGAAAAAGGATAATAAAGAAGTAGCCGCATTGTTCATGCCTATCCTTGAAAGTCACGGTGTAAAAGCCGAACCTGCTTATGTGGAAAAGGTTGTCGGAATGATGAAAGACCGTGTATCTTTTATTAAAGAATTATGGGATGTTTGTGCATTCTTCTTTGTTGCTCCGACCGAATATGACGAGAAAACAACCAAGAAACGCTGGAAGGCTGATTCTGCAGCTCAGTTGACTGAGTTGATCGAAGTGCTTCGCCCCCGTGAACCGTTCGATATCGAAGGAACGGAAGAAGAGGTAAAGGCCTGGATCGAAAGTAAAGGATACCATTTAGGTAACATCATGAATGCTACCCGTCTGGCTCTGGTCGGTGAAGGAAAAGGTCCTCATATTTTTGATATTACTGAAGCATTGGGAAAAGAAGAATCTATTCGTCGTATCGAAAGAGCGATTGAAGTGCTAAAATAAGTTATGTATAGTCTGGCAATCCACTTTTACGCATTTATTATTGCGTTGATTTCTCCATTTCATAAGAAGGCCCGGATGATGCGTCTGGGGCAGTGGAAGACGAATTCCATTCTTCGGGAGAAGATCGACCGGAATGCAAAATATATCTGGTTTCATGCTTCTTCGTTGGGCGAATTCGAACAAGGCCGTCCGATGATGGAAAAAATCAAGGCGGAACATCCGGAGTATAAAATACTGCTTACTTTCTTTTCACCTTCGGGATATGAAGTTCGTAAGAATTATAACGGGGCAGATGTCATTTGTTATCTGCCCTTCGATACACCTTACCGGGTTAATAAATTCCTGAACCTGGCCAATCCGGCCATAGCCGTATTTATCAAATATGAGTTTTGGGGAAATTACCTGCATGAGTTGAAACATAGGAATATACCTGTTTATATTATTTCTTCCATATTCCGTCCGGATCAACTTTTCTTCCAGTGGTATGGTTTCTCATACCGGAAGATGCTTTATTGTTTCACGCATCTCTTTGTACAGGATGAACGTTCGGCTGCTTTGTTGAATGAATTTGGCATAACGAATGTGACTGTGACGGGAGATACCCGGTTTGACCGGGTATTGGATGTTCGTAAACAAGCTCGTGACTTGTCACAGGTTGAGCATTTTGTTTACGATAAGAATGGGAAAAGAAATCTGACGCTTGTTGCCGGAAGTTCGTGGCCCCAAGATGAAGAGATCCTGATCCCCTATTTCAATGAACATCCTGAAATGAAGTTGATCATTGCTCCGCATGAGATCCATCGTGAACATTTGATGTATATCGAATCGTTATTGAAACGGCCTTCAGTACGTTTGTCGGATGTGATCCATGATGAAAGCTTGCTGGAAGGAAAGGACTGTCTGATCGTAGATAGTTTCGGTTTGCTTTCTTCTATCTATCGGTATGGGGCTATCGCTTATATTGGAGGAGGCTTTGGTGCTGGTATACACAATACTTTGGAAGCAGCCGTGTACGGTATCCCTGTCCTGTTCGGACCTAAATATCACAAATTTAAGGAAGCACGTGATCTGATAGCGGTAGGAGGAGGTTTTTCTGTTGCCGACGAGCAGGTCTTCCGCGAGAAAATGGATGAACTTCTTACCTATCATGAGGTGCTCGAAGCTGCGGGTGAGAGTGCCGGACATTTTGTCAATGACAATGTAGGGGCTACGGATAAGATATTAAAAGTGTTACCACTTTAGAGATAGAAAGAGGATGTTTTTTAAGCATCCTCTTTTTTTATCATATCCTCTCTGTTTGTAGTTGTTGTTTCTTCTGATTTTGTTATATTTGTTTTCCTAAAACAGCAGGGACACATGAAAAAACTATTGAACGTAACCTATCTTATGCCGACTCTTCTTGGCCTGTTTATACTTTTGCCGGCTTTTTCACAAAACACAAATACGGAAGAAACTGTTAACGATCTTATCGGTAAGGCAGAAGATATGCTTAAAATAGATCCTTCCAAAGCGATATATTATTCTAATGTAGCCATAACGGAAGCACAAAAGAATGGCGATAAAAGTCTTCTGGCCAAGGCACAGTCGACGTTGGGCGAAGCCTATATGAATCAGGGTGATTTTGATATGGGGTTTGAGTCTATGACGAATGCCCTGGAGAATGTTCCTTCGGATCGGCCCAATCAAAGTGCCTATATCTACGTACGCCTTTCAGGATGTTATACTAAGTTAGGCGATTTGAATGCAGCCTTTCAATATGTTGACAAAGCAATTGATATATGTAAGAAAGCGAATGATCGGAAAAGTCTGGCAATGTGCTATAATGCCCGTGGACTGGTTTATATACTTGTACCGGATAACGTAAAAGCAGAAGAGAATTTTAAAGCAGCCCTGGATATAAACAGGGAGTTGGGTGAAAGGAAACTAGTGGCTGTAAACCTCAATAACCTCTGTTTGTATGAAGGCAATACGCAGGAAAAGATAGGTATGTTGCGGGAAGCCATTGCTATAAACGACTCTTTAGGCACTGTCTGGTCACTCGGAGAGAATTATAATAATCTGGGAACACAGTATTATTATGCCAAAGAATACAGAAAGGGGATGGCTGCATTGGACACTGCAATGATCTATGCACGTAAGATCAATGCTAAAGAACTGATTACCGATAATTATCGGTACGCTTCGTGGATCCACGAAGCGATGGGGGATTATTCAAAAGCTTATAAAAACCTGAAGGACCTGTATGAAATGGAACAGAACCTGTCGGCTAAAGACGAGATGAGGCAGATCGAACTGAACCTTATTCAAAAACGTTTGAAAGCGAAAGAACATGAAATGATCGTGCAGGAACAAGCTTTCCAGATCAAGAGCCTGAGAATGCGTAGTTTTATAGCAATACTTATTGCGATTGCCGTATTGCTCATATTATTATATGTTACTTTCCACAGCCGGCAACAAAAAAGAATACAAATGTTGGAGGCCTCGAGGAAGCTGGAGGAACAAGAGAAAGAACTGATCGCCCTGAAATTGAAACAAGCAGAAATAGCCACCCAAACCACACAGCAGGAATTAGATTATAACCGGCACGAATTGACGAACTTCGCTTTTTTTGTACGCAGCCGTAATGATTTACTGGCAAACATACAATCGATGCTGAAAGAAGGTTACAAATTATCCGGCCCGGAGATGGATGCCCATTTGAGAAGTATTAACGCCTATATCTCCCAATTCAATGCCCGGAATACCGAGACTGAATTGTTGATAGACGAAGTGAATGCCCGTTTTATAGATAAACTATCTAAACTTCATCCCGATTTGTCAAAAAATGAACAGCGTTTGGCTTCCCTGCTTCGCATCGGTTTGTCCACAAAGGAAATTTCTTCCGTTATAGACTCTACTCCCAAGACCGTGAATATGGCAAGATACCGGTTGCGTAAACATCTGAACCTGGAAACAGACGAGAGTCTGACTGAATATATGAAAAGTATCTGATGTAGTATCTTTTCTTGGTGTAAAGTGCAGTTAATCAGTTGCTTTTTGTTTTTACATGTAGATAAAAACATCCTCTTTTTTAGTGATATGTAGATATTAGATAGGCCGATAAAGTATTGACAAAGGAATAATAAACGACTATTCTTGCAACAAAACTTTATTAATTTAATCTAATTGAAACAGTCATGGGAATATCGCAATGCAAATCCCGGTTTATTACCGGTTCTTTCCTGAGGACATCAATCGTTCTGATGCTCCTTTCCCTTTTACCTATGTTGGGGTTCGCTCAAAACGTAAATGTAAAAGGTGTTGTTTATGATGAAACCGGAGCTCCGGCTATCGGTGTGAATATCCTGAAAAAAGGGACTACGGAAGGGGCAACAACCGACATGGATGGTCAGTTTGAGTTGTCCGTAAAAAAAGGAGATATTCTTCTCTTTTCTTATATCGGTTATACAACACAGCAGATTACTTATACCGGGCAACCTCGTTTGGAAGTCCGATTAGCAGAAGATGCAGAAAAACTGGATGAGGTTATCGTTGTAGGGTATGGTACAATGAAAAAAAGTGATTTAACTGGTGCTATCTCTTCGGTTAATGTGGAAGAACTGACGAGCCGTGCAACTACCAATCCGGCAGAAGCATTACAAGGTAAAGTATCTGGTGTCAGTATCCAGAAAAAAGGAGGTAACGCAGGTGCAGGAATCTCTGTTAAGATACGTGGTGTGAAATCTTTCGGTAATAATGAACCATTGTATATTATCGATGGATTTCCCGGTGATATAAGCAATGTGAACCCTCAGGATATTGCTGCAATGGAAGTCTTGAAGGATGGTGCTGCAGCCGCTATTTATGGTTCTACTGCCGCCAATGGCGTTATTATGGTAACAACTAAAAACGGTAAAAAAGGAGATCTGAAGGTAGACGTAAATGCTTATCTGAACTTCTCGAAAGTAGCTAACCGGCTGGAACTGTTGAACTCGGAGGGCTATGTACAGGTACATAAACAGATGTATGATAATTATAATCTTCAATATCCGAATAAGACAGTCGATTACCCGGCTTATATAACAAACTTCCTGGCTAATCCTTCCTCTTATCCTAATACAAACTGGCAAGACGAAATGTTCCGTGGCGGATTGACACAAAACTATCAGGTGAGTGTGCGCGGTGGAAGTGAGAAAGCTCGTTATTCGGTATCTTATAATCACTCGGATGATAAAGGTGTCCTGTTGGGTAATAGCTTCAAACAAGATAATGCCCGCATGAAACTGTCTGTTACCAAGAATATATTTGACTTGGATGCCAACTTGTCTTTTATGGCTAAAGATGAAAAGCAGCCGCAATATTCCCTGAAAGAAGTATATGGTATTTCTCCACTGGTTTCGGTATATGATGATACGAAAGAATACGGCTTCGGACTGACAGACCATGATGGACTGCCTAGCAACCGTAACGTGATGGCGGATTATACTTATCGCCAGGGTGGCGGCAAAACATATAATATGGATGCCAATGCCGCATTGACAATGCATTTGGCTGAATGGCTTACATTCAAAACCGCTTACTCTTATCGTGGGGAACATTATCGTTACCAGCGTCACATGCCGGCTTATGTGGCAGACGTAAAGGCAAAACAAGATTACCCTTCTCAATATGAAAAATCCTATTACTGGGAAGATCAGGTGATAGATAATGTATTGACTTTTGATAAGCAATTCAAAGATCACTCCCTGAATGTAATGGCCGGTAATTCTATTCAGATACGTAAATATAACTGGAATGAAATACAGGTAGATGGTAAAACAACAGTTTATGAGGTAAAAGACGGACAGTTGGTAACATCTGAGAAACCGTCAGGATTCTTAGATCCTAATTTCGCTACTATCGGAGCAGGTAAAGGCGGTACTTATAGTGGCGATGGTTCATTATATGATTATAACCGTGCTTCTTTCTTTGGTCGTGTAAATTATTCTTATGCCGGACGTTATATGTTGCAGGCTACTGTTCGTGCAGACGGTTCTTCCAAGTTCGGTAAAGATAGCCGCTGGGGTGTTTTCCCATCAGTCGCTTTGGGATGGAGAATAACGGAAGAAGAATTCTTCCCGAAAGACGGTGTGATCAGTAATTTGAAATTACGTGCCAGCTGGGGACGTTTAGGTAATGAGCAAGCACTTGGCTATTATGACTTCCAGGCATTGATTACCAGCGGAAACGATATGTCGATGGGAGGTGTTCAGGGTAACGGATCAAGTCCATGGCCGGGAAGTATAGCTACCGGGTTGGCAAACCGTAACCTGCAATGGGAAACAACCGATACAAAGAACATCGGTTTCGACTATGGTTTATTGAATGGCCGTTTATCGGGAGCATTGAACTATTATTATAACAAGACGGAGGATATGCTGATCACCAAGAAACTGGCTCCTTCCGTAGGTCTGAATAACCCGGTGATGAATGTCGGTAAAATCCGTAACTCCGGTTTTGAAATGGAGATCAACTGGGCTGATAAGAAAGGCGACTGGGATTATAATGTAGGACTGAACCTGACAACAACAAGTAACAAGGTACTGGAACTTTCAGATCCGAAACAAGCGTTATATGGTGATGGTTTGAAATGGGGTACGGAACACTTCCCGACTCAGACGCGTGTAGGTGAACCTATTGCAAGTTTCTATCTGTATCGTGCCGACGGTATCTTCCAGAATGAAGCAGAAGTAGCCGCTCATGTGAATGCCGACGGTGATTTATTGCAGCCGAATGCCCGTCCGGGAGATATCCGTTTTCGTGATGTGAATGGAGATGGCCAGATAGACGAAGATGATAAAGAGTCTTGCGGTTCCGGTATGCCGAAACTGGAAGCCAACCTTTCTGCCGGTTTCTCTTATAAAGGCATTGACTTCTCCTTCTTACTGGGTAGCGGTTGGGGACATAAGCTATATAACGGTAACCGTTATTTCTTTGAAGGAATGAGTTCGGGTACCAATATGCTGGCTTCCACATTAGATGCATGGACAACAAGTAATACCAATACAAGTGTTCCCCGTGCAGTTTTACAGGATCCGAACAATAACTCACGCGAAAGCGACCGTTTCCTTGAAAATGGAAACTTTGTTCGCCTGCGTCAATTACAGATCGGGTATACATTACCTTCAACATTATTGAAGAAACTGTTTGTTGATAAACTTAGATTATATGTAAGTGGCGAGAACCTGTTTACAATTACCAAATACAGTGGTATCGATCCTGAATTCTCTACAGAAAAGATATTGAATACAGGTGTGGATAAGGAAATTTATCCTTTCACACGTTCTTATATCGTAGGATTGCAGCTTACATTCTAATTACAAATTACTTAAAATCACATAGACAATGAAAAAGATAAAATATATAGTTGCTTCTTTCTTATTAATGGGAGCAATCACGGGTTGCGATGATTTTCTAACAGTATCGTCACCGGACCAATTGACTACCGATTCTTTTTGGCGTGACAAATCAGATGCGGAGGCAGGATTGGCAGCAGCCTATTCCCAGTTGGAATCATTTACTGATACCTGGAGTTTTTCGGAAGTAAAATGGCCGGTGGAGGCATACCGCGAGGATATCGTTAATCTGGGTTCCGATGCATTGAATTATCCGAACTGGGTAGAGTTGGCAAACTTTACTTATACAAATGGTAACTCCCAGTTCACTTATTACTGGCAGGATGCTTACAGAGGTATAAACTACTGTAATCAGGTTATAGAAAACGTGCCGAATATTCCGGCCGAGAAGATAACGGAAGAAGAACGGAATACCATTCTGAATGAAGCGTATTTTCTGCGTGGTTATTATCATATGAAACTTCTTTTGAACTGGAAAGAAATCGTTATTCGTGATGCTTATATTTCTTCAACGGACCAGTTGGATAAAGCATTGGCTACACGTGAAGAGGCCTGGGATTTCATTATCGGCGAATTAACCAAGGCAACCGCACTACCGGAAAGTCGTACTTCCGATCAGTTAGGACGTGCAACCAAAGGAGCTGCTTATGCTTATATCGGTTGGGCACATCTGACAAGAGCTTATGAAGAATCGGGTAATAAAGATACAGAATTGAAAGCTGCCGTAGACGCCTTTAATAATGTGAAAGGTTATGACCTGGTGAAAGACTTCAAGTCGATGTTCAATGGAAGCAATAAAAACTCCAAAGAAGGTATTTTCGAATTGCAGATGTCGATGTCTGATGCAAACGGTGCGTGGTATAAGACGCAGCTTCACCGTTGGATCGGATGCTCCGAACTCTGGGGCTGGGATGAAATTCTTCCGAACACGATGTTGATGAATGAATATATGAAAGAAGGTCAGATTGCAACGACAGGCCGTTACGACAGCCGTTTGTATGAAACCATCTTCTTCCAGTGCGATTATTTTAATGATCCGGAAGCCGGTCGTGTATACGGATATACTTACGATGATTGGTTTGAAGGAAAGAACAAACCTGCATTCCGGAAGTTTATGCCGGTCGATTACGAAGGTATGGAAAACAATTACTTTGCTCCGAACATTCCGTTGATGCGCTATTCAAACGTGTTATTGATGAAAGCCGAAGCATTGAATGAACTGGGACAAACAGCTGAAGCCATTTCCCTGATCAATCAGGTTCGTGAACGAGCAGATATGCCGAATATGAAAGGCACATCGCAAGCACAGGTTCGTGAACAGATTGAACACGAACGCATACTGGAATTCCCTCTGGAAAACTTCCGTTTCTATGACCTTCGTCGTTGGGGAAAGACACAGGAAGCCTTGAAGGCCGTAGGTCGTGATTTTAATCCGGAAAAGAATAGCTTCTATCCGATTCCTATCCAGGAAATAAACACAAATAATGCGCTTCATTGATGAAAGCTTAACAAAAGGATCATAGACACAACTATTACTATAACCGGGTGTCTCTTCGCCTCATGCGAGAGGCACCCTTTTTTATAAAAACAATTTTGTATGAAACATCTTTTTTATACGGCCAATGCTCTTTTGGTGAGTCTCGCTTTGCATGCCCAACCGAAAGAATGGGAAGACCAGCGGGTTAATCAGATCAATCGTGAACCTATACATGCTCATTTTGTTCCCTATTCTTCTGAGAGAGGGGCTTTACAGAAGGATGCATCGAAAGAACAGCGATATTCACTGAATGGAACCTGGAAATTTCATTATGCTAAAAATCCGGCCAGTCGTCCGGTCACTTTTTACGAAGAAGGTTACAATGTATCCGACTGGAAGGATATAGAGGTACCCGGTAGTTGGGAACTTCAGGGATTTGATGCCCCGATTTATACGGATACACGTTATCCGTTTCCAGCCGATCCCCCTCATGTGCCGACAGACTATAATCCGGTGGGTTCGTATGTAACGACTTTTACGGTTCCAGCTGATTTTAAAGGAAAAGATATCCTATTGAACTTTGGAGGCGTGGAGTCTGCCTATTATTGTTGGCTAAACGGTCATTTTGTAGGGTATGCTGAGGACAGCCGCCTGCCTTCGGAATTCCTGATTAATAAATATCTTAAATCCGGAGAAAACAAACTGGCTGTAGAAGTCTACCGATATAGCGACGGTTCTTATCTGGAAGGGCAGGATTATTGGAAATATAGTGGTATCGAGCGCGATGTGAAACTGATAGCACGCCCTCAGGAACGTGTGAAAGACTTTGAAATATCTGCAGACCTGACGAATAATTACCAGGATGGTCTTCTGGATGTGAAAGTGACGCTGGACAACCGGAAGATCGGGAAAGGAATGGGCGTTCAACTCAAAGTGTTGGATGGAACAAATGAAATTGCTTCCCGGCAGTTTACCGCTAAAGTAAAAACAGACAGTCTCTTCATCTTTACCGAACGTTTCCCCAGTGTAAAACATTGGACGGCAGAAACTCCCAATCTTTATTCGCTGGTAGTAAATACACTTGACAAGCAGGGTAGGGTGACAGAATCTTTTGTTCAGCGGTTTGGTTTCCGAAAAGTGG
Source organism: Parabacteroides timonensis (assembly GCF_900128505.1). NCBI lineage: Bacteria > Pseudomonadati > Bacteroidota > Bacteroidia > Bacteroidales > Tannerellaceae > Parabacteroides > Parabacteroides timonensis. The sequence goes on along the minus strand of NZ_LT669941.1, from coordinate 2,746,408 downwards.
AGATGAAGAACGGCATGTTGCAGGTAAACGGAACTCCGATACTGATAAAAGGTGTGAACCGTCATGAGCACGATATGCATAAAGGACGTTCCATTTCGGTGGAAAGTATGATAGAAGATATCCGCCTAATGAAACAGTTTAACATTAATGCCGTACGTACCTGTCATTACCCCAACCATGAAGAATGGTATGATCTATGTAATGAATACGGTATTTATCTGGTGGATGAGGCGAATATCGAATCACATGGAATGGAAGCTCATCCCGACGGTACGCTTGCCAATATGGAAGGTTGGGATATTCCTTTTATGGAACGTATGGAACGTATGGTGGAACGCGATAAAAATATCACAGCCATCATTACCTGGAGCTTGGGTAACGAGTCCGGATATGGAAAGCATTTTGAAACCTTGTATCATTGGACGAAAAAACGTGATGCCAGCCGTCCGGTTCAGTATGAAGGCGGAGGCGTAAAAGGGCTGTCCGATATTTATTGTCCGATGTATGGCCGTGTCTGGTTGTTGCGCCAATGGGTAAATCAACGCCAGCCTCGTCCGCTTATCCTTTGCGAATATGCGCATGCGATGGGTAATAGTGTTGGAAACCTGAATGACTATTGGGATTTGATTTATAAATACGATAATCTGCAGGGAGGTTTTATCTGGGACTGGGTAGACCAGACTTTTGCCATCAAAGATAAAAAAGGACACGATATCCAAGCCTATGGAGGTGATATGGGATTTGTAGGTATTGTGAACGACTCGAACTTTTGTGCCAATGGACTGGTGGCTGCCGATCGCAGTTTGCATCCTCATATTTGGGAGGTAAAGAAAATTTATCAGTATATGCATTTTGAGGGAGTACCGTTTTCATCCGGTCTGGTTAAAGTAACCAACCGTCATGACTTTGTCTCTTCAGATGTTTATGATTATGTATGGACTGTAAAAGCGGACGGGAAAACTCTTTATCAGGGCAAACTGGATGTTCCTGTTATTGCGCCGCATCAATCGGCAGAAGTTCCTGTCCGGATACCTATTATACAGGGTGAACCCGGTACTGAATATTTTCTTCATATATCGGCTTTGACCAGAGAGGAAACGCCTTTGGTTCCAAAAGGACATCTGGCCGCGTCGGAGCAGTGGAAATTACCAGTGACCTCTTTGCCGGTATCCGCACCGGTTTTGTCCGGGACTCTTTCTACTGTCGATGAGGCAGAGAATATAACGATCGATGGAGCCTCCATGTCGGTTACTTTTTCAAAGAAGAACGGTGAGATCACTATATATATGATAGATGGAAACAACTACCTGAAAGAGGGACTTCGCCCGAATTTCTGGCGACCGCTTACAGATAACGATGTGGCGAATAAACTGGGGGATCGTAGTGAAACGTGGAAAAATGCCGGAAATGAATTGTCATTAAAAGCATTCTCTGCCGATATTGCTACCGATAAAAAGTCTGTTGTCGTGAAAGTTACCTATGATATGCCTCTTCAGGAGTCTACCTGCTCCGTGGTCTATACGGTTTATGCAGATGGCATTATAAAGACTGCTTACTCTTTTGTCCCCGGCGAGAAACAATTACCGGAAATACCCCGGGTGGGTATGCGTATGATACTGAAAGGCGATTATGATCAAATGACCTGGTTGGGCCGTGGCCCGCAGGAAAACTACTGGGATCGTAAATCGGGAGCCGATATAGATTTGTATAAAGCCTCCGTTTGGGAACAGTATCATCCTTATGTACGTGCGCAGGAAACAGCGAACAAGTCGGATGTCCGTTGGGTAGCCCTTCAGGATCAGGCAGGCAACGGTATCCTGGTTAAGTCTGGTTGTGAACCGTTGAACGTCAGTGCCTGGAATTTCCCTATGAAGGATATAGAATATATACCTTCCAGCATCCAACATATTCATGGGGGTAGCATTGAAAAGAAAGATATGGTTTGGCTTAATATCGACAGTAAGCAAATGGGTGTCGGCGGAGATAATACCTGGGGAGCCCAGACACATCCGGAATACACAATTACACCTGTCAGACAAGAGTATAGTTTCTTTATTATTCCTGTTAATAAGCAAACAGACCTGATTAAAGTTTCTAAACTGAATAGATAAATTACAAGGAGGCTGATATGAAACACAAACTGTTGATAAGTGCTTTATTGATAGCCGTCATCGGATGGGCAGGTTGCTCTGTGCAGCAGCCGGTACCATCCGGTACAGCTTACAATTACAGTAACATTTTAGACATTCGTTATACGCCGGACTCGGCTTCGCGTTGCCGGGGTTGGTTTACGGATGCCGGTGCATGGTATGGATTTACTTTACCGCGGCAGGAACAATGGGTGAACGGCTTCTGTGGCCCTTTTCACCTGGATATGAATAAACGTCAGTGGCTTTCGGATGCTCTGGTAAAAGTCCGTTTCGACGGTGAAGATCCGGATGTCGTGTATACCCCGGACTCTGTCTCTTATTTTCCGGGTGAATTATATATGTCCTCTTCCTCTGAAACCGGACGGATAGAACAACGTTTGGTCTTTGTTGATAAATCGACAGCCCTGTTGACCTGTTCTTCCGATCAGAATACTTTGCTTCGCTTTGCCGGAGAGGTTCTTCCTGATGATGTTGCTTGTACGACGGATAAGAACCGGGTATTGCTGATCTGGCCTTCGGGTGAGGGAGTTGCTTTGACATTCAGTCCGGAAATGGGTATCCTATCGTCTGAGAAAGGATATGAAACCTTAACGCTTACTCCGGGTAAATCGAATGTTGTCATTTCTTTTTTTGAAAATGAAGCATCCAGGCAGGCTGTATTGCATAGAGCTGCCGTTGTTCAGGCTTCTCCGGTAGAATATAGGGAGGAAACAGCTTCACGCTGGGAAGGCTATCTGCAGAAAGTTCTTCGTCCCGACATGCCGGAAGCTTATAACAGGATAGCGGTTAAGGCTGTAGTCACTTTGATTGCCAACTGGCGGAGTGCACGTGGCGATTTATTCCATGATGGAGTAGTACCCAGTCATGCTGTCGGCTACTTTGTCGGATTTTGGGGATGGGACTCATGGAAACATGCAGTTGCCTTGGCTCGTTTCGCTCCGGAACTGGCAAAGGATCAGGTACGTACTATGTTTGATTATCAGACACCGGAAGGTATGATTATCGATTGTATTTATAGTGATGCCTCCGAGAATAATGCGCGAGACAGTAAGCCTCCTTTAGCAGTATGGGCTGTAGATGAGATTTATAAAGCAACGGGTGATACTGCTTTTGTAAAAGAGATGTATCCAAAATTACTTCATTATTATAAATGGTGGTTTACCCATCGCGACCACAACAATAACGGGATATGTGAGTTTGGAGCCTGTGACGGAACTCTTGAAGCTGCTGCCTGGGAAAGCGGTATGGACAATGCGATCCGTTTCGACGACGCTGTTATGGTAAAGAACAGCGATGGTGCATGGAGTATGAATCAGGAGTCAGTCGATCTGAATGCTTTTCTGGCACTCGAGCACCGCTTATTAGGCGAATTGGCCCCCATCGCCGGAGAAGTTTTTGAAGATCCTGACAGATCGGCAGAAATACGGGATTACTTTTTTGTTTCCGATCCCGGCTTCTTCTTTGATAAACGGTTGGATGGTACATCTGTTATGGAAGAAGGGACGGAAGCATGCATACCATTGTGGGCGGAGATCGCATCCCGGGAGCAGGCTGCTGCTGCCATAAAAATATTCAGCGATACCACGAAGTTTGCTACTTATATCCCTTTCCCTACAATTGCTGCTGACAATCCGAAGTTTATGCCGGCAGGTTATTGGCGGGGCCCTATCTGGCTGGATCAGGTTTACTTCGGAATATCCGGCATCCGTAAATATGGATATAAAAGAGAAGCAGACGCTTTCACCGATCAGGTCTTTACCCGCTTGCAGGGATTGAAGGAAGATGCCCCTATTCATGAGAATTATGATACTCATAACGGAGCACGCCTGAAAGCTCCTCATTTCAGTTGGAGTTCGGCGCATTTGCTTATGTTGTATGAGGAGTACGGCAAATAAAAATAAAAATTTAGAAAGAATTGAATTTACTAATAAACTGATATTGTTCAATATAACTATCATACTATCATTTATGACTTTTTGTACATTGAAATCCAACGGTTGTGGGCTGTGATAGTTCGCGTGATAGTTTCATTTTCAACCATCATACTATCATAAAACAGCCTGATAAAACCTGCTGGGTATATGACTTATTTTCAGTAAAGTAGGGACTTTTCTTTTCCGAGACCCGGGTGTAAATGGTACTGAGACCCGGGTCTTAGCATCGTTCAAATCCGGGTGTAAAAGGGCCTAAAAAGGGGATCTCAAGAAGAAGGATAAGTTGCTTCCGTGAAAATAACAGCCATATTTGAGCAAAAGATGTAGGGTACTATCGGAAAACAGTAGGCATCTGATTGTTTTTAATCCTCTTTTTACGATGCTTTACCTCAAACAGGTCGTTTTATGATGGTTTGTGATAGTTGAATGATAGTTAAAATGCGTAACTATCATTGGCGTATTTGTTGATATTCAAAGAATGTATTGGGATTGTGATAGTGTGATAGTTGATTTTGAAAACACTTCTCATATATCTTGTCTTTGAATATAGAAAACAAGAATGGAGTGTTAGATATAAAATATTATCTTTGCCTCATTCTTATCAATCGGTAGCATTATGAAAAAAAAGATTAGTTTGTGTTCATTGATTCTCTGTGTTGTTTCTTTTTCCTGTAGCTCCGTGAAAGATGGTTCGGATGCGCAACAGGCCCTTTCTTCTTATGTAAATCCTTTTGTCGGAGCCTCGACCAGTATGGAGGCGGGAGGTTCATATCATGGTTTGGGTAAGACTTTTCCGGGAGCAACCTCTCCATTCGGTATGGTCCAGCTCAGTCCTAATACGATTACCGGAGGCGATAACGGGTCGGGTTATAGTGATGAACATACTTCTATTGAAGGTTTTGCTTTTACACAAATGAGTGGGATCGGCTGGTATGGCGATCTGGGGAATTTGTTGGTAATGCCGACAGTCGGTAAGTTGCATACTTTTTCGGGAACGTTGGAAGATCCTGATAATGGTTATCGTTCCCGGTATGATAAAGCATCGGAGAAGGCTTCTGCCGGTTATTATTCCGTGATGCTTACCGATTATCAGATAAAAGCGGAAGCGACGGCCCTTCCTCATAGCGGTATGTTGCGTTTTACATTCCCTGAGAGTAAAGAGGCTCGTATACAAATAGACCTGGCACGCAGGGTAGGAGGAACTTCTACCTGGCAGGCGATCGAAGTGATCAATGACCACACAATCAGGGGTGAAATGAAATGTCCTCCCGAAGGTGGCGGCTGGGGAAATGGTGCAGGAAAATCTGATTACACAGTCTATTTCTATGCTGAATTTTCCCGTCCTTTCCGGTCGCATGGCGTATGGTCGGCCGATATACCGGACGGGTGGACACGAAAACGGGAAGATATCGAGAGCGAACGTTATCATGAAGTTGTTCGAAATGCCCGCATTATTCCTGATGTGAAGTCGTTGACCGGAAAGCATTTGGGTTTTTATGCCGAATTCGATACCGATGCAGGAGAACAGATCCTCATGAAAAGCGGGATCTCTTTTACCAGTATGAAGAATGCGGAAGAGAATCTGCATTCGGAAATGAATGCCTGGGAGTTTGACGCAACACTGGCTGACTGTCGCCGGTTATGGGACGATGCTCTGTCCAAAATAACTGTGACCGGAGGTACGGAGGATGAAAAACATATCTTTTATACTGCTCTTTACCATACTATGATCGACCCGAGGATTTGCAGTGATGTGAACGGGGAATATATGGGAGCGGACAAGCAGGCGCATATGACGGATCAGTTCACTAAACGAACTATTTTTAGCGGATGGGATGTTTTCCGTAGCCAGATGCCTTTGCAGACTATTATTAATCCAACCCTGATCAATGACCTGGTCAACTCGTTGGTGGAGATTGCCGATCAGAGTGGAAACGAATATCTGGAGCGATGGGAATTGTTGAATGCCTATTCCGGTTGTATGTTGGGTAATCCGGCTATTTCTGTTTTGTGTGACGCTTATTCAAAAGGAATCCGTTCTTATGATATAGATAAGGCATACCGTTATGCTTTAAATACTTCCCGGTTGTTTGGTAATAATAAAGAAGGATATACGCCGGGTTCTATCTCTCATACATTGGAATATGCATACAATGATTGGTGTATGGCCCGTCTGGCTGAATGGTTGGGCAAGGATACCGATAAGGAATATTTTGACCGCCGGGCTATGACCTATTCTACAATTTATGATACCGATTATGGTTGGTTCAGGCCACGTAATGAAAAAGGTGAATTTCAACCTTTACCCGAAGAAGGAAGACTGGCGGAAGGATATGGCTGTACGGAGAGTAATGCATACCAGCAGGGTTGGTTCATTCCACACGATGTGGAAGGCATGGTCCAAATGATGGGGGGCCGTGAAAAAGTGCTGGCCGATCTGACGGATATGTTTGAACAGACTCCCGAAGGTTATCTATGGAATCAATATTATAACCATGCCAATGAACCGGTTCACCATGTACCATTCCTATTCAACCGTTTGGGTGCTCCCGAACTTACTCAGAAATGGACGCGGGATATCTGTCGGAATGCTTATAAAAACACTGTCTTAGGTTTAGTCGGTAATGAGGATGTAGGACAGATGTCGGCCTGGTATGTATTGGCGGCTAGTGGATTACATCCGGTATGTCCCGGTGACCAACGGTATGAAATAACTAGCCCGGTATTTGAGAAGATCGTTTTCAATTTGGATCCGGACTATGCTGAGGGAAAAACATTTGTGATTGAAGCTCACAATAATAGCCCTGAAAATATATATGTCCAGCAGGCTACTTTAAATGGAATTCCTTACAATAAATGTTATCTGACGCATGCCGACCTGATGAAGGGCGGAACGTTGGTACTACAGATGGGAGCCGAGCCTTCGGATTGGGGAAAATGAGATAAAAGACTTTTATATAGATTGAATATCTGATACATAAATAAGAAATGATGCATACTATTCAAAAATCCGAACGCTTGAATGTAGTAGATGCGCTTCGTGGTTTTGCTTTGTTGGCGATTGTGTTGTTGCATAATCTTGAACATTATAATATTTATTTCATTCCGGAGTTTCAGCCGGCTTGGTTGCAGGTTCTGGACAAATGGATGTGGGATAGCTTTTTCTTTCTGTTCAGTGGAAAGGCTTATGCTACTTTCTCCTTGCTTTTTGGTTTCAGCTTCTATATTCAGTTTCATCATGCGGAACAAAAAGGGATCGATTTTCGGGGACGTTTTGCCTGGCGGTTGGTTCTGTTGTTCTTGTTTGCCCAGCTTCATGCTTTATTTTATAATGGTGATATCCTGGTACTCTATGCCGTTGCTGGTTTTGTACTTATTCCGGTATGTAAACTGAAAGATAAAATTGTTTTTTGGATCGCTGTCTGTTTGTTGCTTCAGCCTTTTGAATGGGGCAGAATGTTGTATGCGTTATTTGACCCGGATTATGTCGCTGTCGGAAATAGATTCATGATCTATTCAGAACGGGTAGGAGGGGTAACTATGAATGGTTCTTTTGGGGAGGTCTTGCGCAGTAATATATGGGATGGACAATTATATAGTAATTTCTGGCAAGTAGAAAATGGACGGTTGTTTCAGACATCGGCCTTGTTTATGTTTGGAATGTTATTAGGACGTAATGGATCTTTCATAAGGAGTGATCGTACAATTGGTTTCTGGAAACGTATCTTGGGTATAGGTGTATTGGCATTCATACCACTTTATCTGCTTCGGGTTTTTGTCCCCGAACATATAGGCAATCCATCCGTATTGCTTCCATATAAGATAATAACACAATCTCTTAGCAATTTTGCTTTTATGCTAATTTTGGTTTCGATCTTTGTGCTGATTTGGTTTAAAAAGGAGAATGGGTGTAACTGGCAAAAGTTTATTATACCTTATGGGCGTATGAGCCTGACAAACTATATTTCGCAGTCTATTATAGGAGTATGTATTTATTATGGATTTGGCTTGGGATTGTATCGTGTTACCGGGGCTACAGCGACTTTGCTTATCGGATTGTTTATTTTCTCCGCTCAATGGCTATTCAGCCGTTATTGGTTGTCACGCCATAAACAAGGACCTTTGGAGTATTTGTGGAAACAAGGAACTTGGATAGGAAGTAAAAACAATAAAAGAAGTAATTAGGAAACATTGATAAAACAACCCCGACAGACCAATAATCTGCCGGGGTTGTTTTTCTTCGTTCTTCAATTCAATTCTTAATTTTCGTCTGTAAACATCGGATCCCAGGCCGGAAGGCGGGTCGGTGTTTGTTTGAGAACGTCTTTCACTTTGTCGGTGATATATTTCTTTTCGACTACCAGGCGGAACATATATTCGTTGAACCATTCGTCGGTCATAATCAGGTGGCCGCTGTTGGCACCCGGTCCCCAGCTGTTTTCTACCATCCATTTTTTAGGTGTACCGTTTGCGTCGAGATCGACAGCCATCAAGGTCATAGCATGTGACGATCCGCTGGCGAATGTTTGGATACGCTGTTTCTTATCCATACCGAAAGTAGTTCCCATCAGTGAACCGTAGTCGTAATAGTTCACATCCAACAGACCCCGTTCACGATCGAAGAATTTACCTACGTCGCAAGAGAAATACATCATTGTACTGTCTTTGATAGAGGCGATAGCCATCTCTTTGATCTCTTCGATCGGCAGGTTCACGTAAGTCCAGTTCTTTCCGTCATAACGGTGACGGTCGAAATCGATCTCATATAACTTATAGTATTCACGGCTCGGATCGTTCATCAGCATGACATAATTGTTTGTCAGGTCTTTGCCGATATATTCATCGAAGAATGATTGAGGAGTATATTCTTTTGTTTCAACCGGGTTGCCTTGTGCATCTTTGCGAGTCCAGGTAAATTTCGTAGGCGGTTCACCCAGGTTGAGGACCAGCATCCGGTAAATGGTTCCCAACATTTCTGTTTTGTCTTTTTCCAATGCAGCCACTTTGGCTCCTTTGGCAGACTGGTCGCGCAGTTGCAGGCCGAACTCTTTTAACTTAAGACCGATCAGGTTGGCCATTCTTCCCGTACTTTCGCTACTATGGGTTTCCACCATTACGTCAGCGGGAACTACGCCATATTTACCCAGGATATCGGATATGCCGGTGAATTGTCCTCCGTCACTAAGCGGATTTTTGAATAACCATTCCACCATTTTGTCATCCATCGGTTTCTCGCGTGTGTCGATGATCCCTTGCAGGAACAGATTGGCTTTTTCCAACTGGTCCCAGAAGAAGGAATAATTCTGTGAGAATTGGAAATCTCCCATATTATATTTCGCGATCGCCTGTGCCCGGAATACGTTCAAACCGGTAAACAACCAGCAACGGCCGGAAGACTTTTGATTGGTAATACCTTTACTGTTTACTTTATTAGAGAAGTAAGTATCGAAATTGTTTTTGCTGTCGGCATTTACTGCCAGCTTATTGATGTCGTTGTTACTGATGGCGTTATGGATAGCCTTGTCGGTAGGAGTTCCTTTGTACGATTGTTTGATCTGTTGCAGCATTTTCGGAGAGATTCCTTTGTCGGTCTGCTGTCCGAAGGCGGATAACGTAATACCCAATGCGAGGGCAGTTATCCATAGGTTGTTTTGTTTCATGATATATTTAGTTTGTAAGTTTATATTGGTTCACAAACTTACGATAAATAGCCGGAAAAAACGAAAGGAATTTCAGTTTCTCCCGAATGAATATGATATTTCTTTCGGATGAAACTAAAATCCCTTTCGGATGAAGTATTTCTTATTTTCTGGCTAGGAACTTCTTACTTAACCATTTTCTAACCGGTTCGTCATATAGTTTCAGGCATAAATAAGCTAAAACTATATTTAAAGCACAAACACACAAGACAACCTGCCAGGTCTCTGCGAGTGTGTAAAGTTCTTTGTCGATCAACCAGGCATAGAACAGGTACATTACAGGATAATGTATGATATAGAGTGGGAAAGAGATGTCTCCCAGGAATTTACATATCTTTGTCGACTTCGTATCGGTAGTGGTTCCCGATGCTCCCACCCAGATAAGAATAGGGAAAATCAGGATGATACAAAATGATTCATAAAGTCCGTTCATGGAAATCGGGTCTGTCCCTTCCACGAATGGTACAGAGAACAATCCCAGTAATATGATCGAACATATCCAGAATGCACCTCTCACCTTGATAGGTTTGAAGTTACGGGATAAAAGCATACCCATAGAAAAGGGGAAGAGCATGCGTAATAATCCGCCTACAAAATTTACGCCGTCCAATGTCCAGCCGACTCCGATATTACCGTAACCGGATACGTCGAGGGTGGCGAATGCTGCCAGTGCCGCGCCCATCAAAAAGACGACAACAGTCAATGCTTTGGTTGACAAACGGCGAATGAACAGGGCGTAAAGAATATTGCCGATATACTCGAAGAACAACGACCAGCTGGGACCGTTCAGTGGGAACATTTCACCATTTCCTCTGACCTCATAATTGGCTCCCGGTATGGCGGGAATGAAGAACAATGAACAAAGTAGGGATAACATGACCAGGGAGATAGAGACGTGTGTCCCGTCCCATTTTACACTGCCTTGAATCAGGAAAGAGATAACTCCCAGAACCGCTCCCATGATAACCATCGGGTGAAGACGGATCAAACGGCGTTTAAAGAAATCTTTCATAGTCAGTGTCTTCGACCAGCGGTCGTCATAAGCATAGCCGATAACGAAACCGGACAGGATAAAGAAGAAATCCACTGCCAGATAACCATGATTGATACTGTCGATGGTAGTGCCTCCGGCGAAAGCGTAGCCTTCGAAGACGTGGTACCATACGACTAAAAGTGCTGCTACTCCTCTTAATCCGTCGAGAAGATCGTAATGAGGTTTACTGTCTGTAAACGCAGCGGAAGAAATGTTTTGCATGATAAGAGTTTATTATTTAGATTATTATTACGTGTAACTTACGAAGCTCCAAAATTATAAAACTTATGTGTCCTAAAATTTGTCCTATGTCAAATTTTACCGGATAATGATTATTTCTGTGCTCTGAGGCGGCTGAGTGTCGATGGTGTTATCCCCAGATAGGAAGCAATATACCCTAATTGTACGCGCTGATATACTTCAGGAAATTGTTGTTTGAACTCTTCAAATCTTTCCTTTGCGGACAACGTAAGACGTTCTTTATGTGAACGATGTAAACGTCTGTATTCATTTTGATGAATGACCCTACCCCAATTGGACAGTTCGATATTGGTTTGAAAAAGCTGAAGTAAATCGGTCAATGATATTTGATAGGCGACTACATCTTCAAGTGTTTCTACGAACTCTTCACTTACCTTATTATAATATAACTCGTCCATACTAAAGACAATACTTCCTTCATAGGCAAAAGAAGTGGTTATTTCCTCTCCATTCACCAGCCAAAAGGAACGAGTCATGCCTTTCTCGATGAAGTAGGCCGATTTGCAAAACATATTTGCCTTTATCAACTGATACTTTTTAGGGAAATGGCATAAAGTGACATGTTCTTTCAATGTTTGTATCGTTGTATCGGAAATTGGGTATGAAGAGTTTATCTTGTCTATAATATTTACCATAAGAGATTCTTGATTATTTTCCATCCTTTGCAAAAATAAGAGGAATAACGTAACATTTCCCCTATCGGGAAGATATTTTCATAGAAAAGGTGATAAAGTAGATTAATCAATCTAAATAAGAGACGCTTTTATTCGAATCGGATATTGCATGTAATAGAATAGTATTGTGTAATAATATTTGTTCATGTATGAATAATATTTATATTATAATTAATAATATTGAATATGTTATTATCTTTGTTGCGTAAAGATTGAATAAAATGGATGAGAAAAAGAAACGATTACCCTTGCAATGTCCGGCCTGTGATTCTCCCCTGAGAGTGGGACGGTTGTTTTGCGAACAATGTGATACAGAGGTCTGTGGAAACTTTGAGCTGCCTCCTTTGGCAAGGTTGACCGAGAAGGAGCAACTGTTTATCGTTGATTTTATCAAGTCGAGCGGCAGTTTGAAAGATATGGCGAAGAATATGGGGGTGAGTTATCCGACTGTCAGGAATATCTTGGATGATCTGATTGATAAATTAAATAAGATTGAATAGTTATGAAAAAACAATGGTTGAATTTTCTTATTAATCCGTTTGAATGGATTGCCGGTTTTCAAGCGTTAGGGTGGGGACTTTTGGGAATGGTTATCTCCACTATTATCAGTTATCTTTCCGGATGGCATTATCATGGTTTACTGCATTTTGGGCCGGCTCCGAATCCGGCCTGGTGGTGTTATGCTGTCGAACATCTGGTGGTTTGGATTGTACCGGCTGTTTTGTTTTATCTGGGGGGATTGATTTTGTCGCGTTCCCGGATCAGGGTGATCGATGTGTTAGGGACAGTCGCTTTTGCCCAGATTCCTTTCATTTTTATGAATTTGTTCAATATGTTGCCACCGATGCAAAATCTGGCAAAAGTAGATATGAATGTGCCGCCGACAGAATTGTTGGCACAACCAGGTTTTCTGGTAGGAATATGGCTTTCATTGATCGGTGTGATATTTCTGGTCTGGGTATTAGTCTGGATGTTCAAAGCGTTGAAGGTTTCCTGTAATCTGAAAGGGTATTCGTTGGGTATTCTCTATTGTGTGGCTGTGTTTGGTGGGGATATTCTTTGCCGGTATCTGATTGGTTTGTGTTATTGATATAGATGGGAGAAATATGATATATTCCGTAAATTACTGCTATAAGAGTAATTTACGGAGTGCCGGGATATCTTCTACGATATGGTCTGCTCCGGCTTCTGATAGTTCTTTATAATCTCCGAAACCGTATAAGACGCCGATAGAGTCAATTCCTACGTTTTTTGCTCCGATGATATCGTGTTTCCGATCGCCTATCATTACAACAGAGCTCAGATCGGTTATATTGTTCGATTGTAAGATGTAATTGATAACATCTGTTTTAGTATGAAGAGAACCGTCCAGGCCGCTACCGGCGACAAAGGAGAAATAGTTGCTCAACCCGAAATGATTGAGGATGCGTTTGGCAAATATTTCCGGTTTGGAAGTGGCCAGTATCACTGTTCTGCCGTTTTTTTGAGCATCAGCCAGTAATTCTTTGATTCCCGGATATAATTCGTTTTCCAGAATGCCTTTGTCGGCATATCTTTCCCTGTATTTGTCGGTGGCAATGATTGCTTGTTCATCGGTGAAGTTGTAAAAATCCTTGAACGAGTCAAGGAGGGGAGGGCCGATGAAAGGGGTTAATTCCCGTAAGTCATTTACCTGAATGCCGAAATGGTTTAGTGCGTATTCAACACAACGCGTGATTCCGGTTTCTGAGTCGGTGATAGTACCGTCGAGGTCGAAAAGGAGATATTTGTATTGTTTCATTTATTGTCAAATTTGAGTCCTCTCTCTTTACAAGGCAATGCCTTGTGCCGCAGGCTCTATTTTGCCGTCGGTTTTTAACCGACGGATATAAAAGACAGTAGGCAAAGCCTCTTCCTTTGTGGGCTTAAGCCCCTTTATTAACGGGGCTTCTTTCCTATATTAACGGGGTTAAAACCCACAGAGGATCCGGCAAAGCCGTAGCATTTAGATATCCGTTTGCTAAAGCAAACGGCAAAAGAGAGCCTACGGCATGAGGCTCAGTTTTTTCTAAATCATTACTTCTTTATTTCTTAGAAGCCCAAACCAATCCATCCTGTCTGATATGCCAAACATTACCGTCTGTGCCGGGTAATGTGATTTCATACATGGAAGGAGTGTTGAACAGACTGATCTGCTTTGCTTGTTCTGCCGGACATAATTCTTCCGGTTTGAGAGCTGCTACAGATGGAGCATATTCGCCGAATGTCGCTGCATACTCGTTCTGACGGTAATACAGGTTACGCAGAAGCCACTTAACTTCATCATTCGGGTCTTTCACAAACGGAGTTTCTCCCGTTCCTGCCACTTTGTCTGAGATCTGTACAAATCCCCAGTATTCCGGCATGTGGATATTGATTACCCCTGTCGGAGCCCATACCCAGTTGTATTCACGTATTTTGTTTTCACCTTTGATGGGGACTTTTACGTATTTGCCATCCTGTACTTCGGTTGTCCATTCCACACGTGAAAAGTTGGTGCGGATATGTTCGCCGGCAACAGGAGCCTTTTTACCTCTTGCAACCTGATAGACTGAAGACCAGGGGATGAATACCTCTACGCTCCATGACTTATCGGTATCCTTCGGGTTATTCAACGTACCATCCACATATACGGCAGATTTCATACCGGCAAACTCCCAGTTATTAAGGACTTGAGGATCGTCACGGTAAGGTTTGCTCAGGAACAGATCCCATTCCGTACCCAAAGCATTCACTTCATACTCTAGGTAATTGTGTGTATCGTTTGTCGGGTTGAGGAATATTTCGAAGTCGTTATCCTGATAGATTACGGCGTCATGTTCTGTGATAGTAGCCCACACATGAGGCTCTTCCATCAGGACGGCGAAGTACATACCATTGTCGTCGTAAGTCATTTTAGCCCGTGTCTGTAGGAGAGGTTGGGGGCGTTTGTCGCCTTCAATATCTACAAAGTCGGTTGTCCAGGGGATAGCGTCCCATTCTTCAGCCGACAGTTTACCATCGATTTTGATAGGAGCCGGAGCCTTGTAACACACATACGTCGGCGGGTTGTAGGGCGCCTGTGGTGTGTAAGTAATCTCTTTACCTTTGTCTTGCGGTGCTTGTGCACAAGAAAGGAGTAATAATGCTGCGACAGGCGCAGTAAATACTGTCTTCTTCATTTGTCGATTTAATTTAGAGTGTTTATTTTGATTCGTTATTATCTTTATTGTTTTGAATGGCTTGCATCATTTCCACAGCAGCTCCGAGCCAGGTATCTATGTCATCCGGATAATGTTGTTCGGAACGTGCTTCGCTGCGTTTGTGGCCGAGGCGTACGACTACGGCATTCAGTTCAGGGATGATGAAGACGTATTGTCCGAGGATACCACGCATGTAAGGTATCTCCATACCGTTGTAGGTAAGGTGCCAGAACTGGAACCCGTAACAATTGTTTGTCTCATTATATTCTTTGAATAATAAATGGGTGTCGGGTGTCGTAGCCTCCTTCAGGTAAGAGTCGGAGATAAGCTGTTGACCGTTCCAGTTACCGTTATTCAGTATCAGTTGTCCGAAGCGGGCGAAATCGCGAGCATTACTGTTGAAACAGCAATACGCCTTCTCGATACCGTCTTTTTTATCCAGACTCCAGAGTGCATCTTCTTCCGCGTTCATTGGTGTCCAGAATTTGCGGGAAACATAAGTACTGATATTTTCTCCGGTTGCTTTCTCTACGATAAAAGCCAGTAGCTGGGTTACACCACTTTGATAGATAAAGTTGACGCCCGGCTCCTCTATTTCTTTCATGTCAAATGCGATCTTCTGCAAATCGTTGCCGTAGTATAGTTTGGTGGTGGGAGAAAAGGGAGAAGAATATGCTTCGTTGAAGTCAACTCCCGCGCTCATCGTCAACAGGTGGCGGAGTGTTAAAGGCTTTCTATTGTAACCTTGAAATTCCGGATAAAAATCACTGACCGGCTGGTCGACGCTTTTTATAAATCCATCGTCGATTGCTCCTCCAATAGCCAGTGAAACGATACTTTTGGCCATCGAGAAGGAGTTGCTGTGCGACTTCGGAGAGTAGTCTTCCCAATATTGTTCGAAAAGCAATGTGCTGTCCTTGATAATAACATAAGCCACCGTTCCCAGTTCATCGAATACCGGCAAATACTTTTCCGGAATGGAAAGCGTATTATATGCCTCCGACTGTTTCCAAGGTTGCGGATCACCGGCCTTTACCGTGCGGTTCTCAAAAATCGGATACTGGTCGATCTTTGGTAACAAATGCGTAAGGGCACGGCGCAGGTAATAGTTGGAGGGCAATACCAGATAGCCGCCGATACAACATACGATCAAAAGTATTGCCCATCCTGCTTTCTTCATTTATTCTGTTTCTTCTTTATACCAACTTGAATACATGTGGTAGTTTTTAGCAATCTTCTGGTTGATCTCTTTGGCCTGTTCCGGATCGACTTTCTTGACGAACTTAGCCGGTACGCCGGCATAAATACTGCCCGGTTCGACAATCGTTTTACTCAAAACAACTGAACCAGCGGCCACGATGGCTCCCTCGCCGATCACGGCATGGTCGAGTACAACCGATCCCATCCCGATCAGAGCGCCATTACAAATCTTGGCACCGTGGATGGTAACGTTATGTCCTACTGATACATCGTCGCCAATCTCTATGGTCGATTTTTCGTATAATGTATGCAATACGGAGCCGTCCTGAATGTTTACACCATTGCCGATACGGATCGAGTTTACGTCGCCGCGAAGGACCGTACTGAACCAGATGCTGCAACCTTCTCCGATTTCAACATCACCGATAATAGCGGCATTATCCGCTAAAAATGTGTCTTTACCGATCTTCGGGGTAAAGCCTCTGACTGATTTTATTATTGCCATAATTTTATAGTTGACAAGTGACAGTTGACAGATGACAGTTAAAAACAGTTTTCCAACTGTCAACTGCTATTTGTCGACTGTCGGCTCTTTTAAATTTCTGTTGTTTTTTCTTTTAACCAGGCTTTTTCCTCTTCGTTCAGATGCGGGCTTAACAAATCGTATACCATCTGGTGATATTTGTTTATCCAGGCACGTTCCCTGACAGACAGCATCGGAACCATAATTAATTTGGTATCGATATAACATAAAGTCAAAGTATCGAAACCATAGAACTTGCCATATTCCGTTTCGCTGTCTTCTCGGATCAGGATCATGTTCTCGGTGCGGATACCATATTCGCCGGTGCGGTACATGGCCGGTTCGTCGCTCATCACCATACCCGGCTTCAGCGGAACGGGGTTCTCTTCCATACGGATACTCTGCGGGCCTTCGTGCACATTCAGGCAATGTCCGATACCGTGGCAGGTTCCGTGAAGATAATTGATGCCGGCATCCCACAACGCTTTGCGTGCAAGCACATCGAGCAAGCAGCCGCGGATACCGGCCGGGAATTTGCACTTGGCAATTCCGATCATGCCTTTCAGCGTACGCGTGAAGTCTTTTTTCATCTGTTCGGTCGGTTCGCCCAGGGCTACCGTGCGGGTAATGTCGGTCGTGCCGTCCAGGTATTGTGCGCCCGAGTCCATCAGAAGCAGACTTTCCGGTTTCAGTTCAACGTCGGTTTCGGGAGTCGGGGCGTAATGAACGATCGCACCATGTCCGGCATATCCGGTGATCGATTCAAAGCTATCCATAATGTACTGTGGTTGCTCTGCGCGCAGGGCGGTCAGGCGGGCAGAAGCATCAAGCTCTGTCATTTTTTCGCCGGCGGCTAATTTCTTTTCCAGCCAAATGTAGAAACGGGTTAATGCGATACCGTCTTTTACGGTCGCATTGCGGAATCCTTTTATTTCGGTTTCGTTCTTAATACTTTTCAGATGGTTTGCCGGGGTGATACCTTCAATGATGGTGCATCCTTTCGGCAACGCGTTGTAGAGGGAAATGTTTGTTTTTGCCGGATCGATGAATACCCGGCTATCTTCCGGTAGACGAGATAGATATTTCTGTATCATCGTATAGTCGGCCAATACGACACCCTCTTTTTTCAGGTTTTCGGCAGCTTCGGCGGTGATCTTTTTCGGATCGATGAAAAGTACGCTTTCGTCTTCGGAGATAAAGGCATAGCTGATAACGACCGGGTTGTAAGCCACGTCCGTACCCCGGATATTGAATGTCCAGGCTACTTCGTCGAGCGCAGCAAGGATACCGCAATCGGCTCCTTCCTTGCGTAGCTGGTTATTTATTTCATCCAGCTTTTCATGGACAGCCTTACCACTCAGTTCGACCGGCATTTCAAACAACGGGTTACCCGGGACGGATGGCCTGTCTTTCCAGATCAGGTCGATCAGGTCGTATGATGTTTCCAGCTTGATGTCTTTCCGTTTCAGTACTTTTTCCAGTTTATCGGCATCGGCTACACTGTAAGTCTGGCCATCTGTGCCGACTGTCTGTCCGCTTTGTAATTCATGAAGCAGAAATTCCGGGATAGTCGGAGTTTCCGGCAAAGCCATTTTATATAATTCTATGCCTGATCCTTCCAGCTGTATACTGGCCTGCAGAAAATAGCGCGAGTCTGTCCATAAGCCGGCTTTGTCTGTCGTGATTACCACTGTACCGGCGGATCCGTCGAAACCGGATATCCATCCGCGTGATTTCCAGCGATCGGCCGGATATTCGCTCAGGTGTGGATCGGAACTGGGGATGATATAAGCATCGATTTTCTTTTCTTTCATTACCTCCCTCAGGGCGGCAATACGTTCTGGGATATTTGTTTTCATCGCATTACTATTTAGTCAACGTTACTATTCGCAAAGTTAATAAATTATTGGGAAAGGAAGGTGTATAGGAGTTGCTTTTATCCGGAAATGTGATGTTTTTTTATTTTGCTATTCGGGAAGGTAATTCTGCCTAATTTGTTGTATCTTTGTATCTTAAATCATACCTGGAACTGGTGTTGGAAATCCCAGACGCTACTCGGACGCTGGTACAGACGCTTTCTTTATTATATATTATATATATTATAAAGGCAAGAGGGTTTAAATTTTTCAGGAAAGCAGAGACAGAAATACACCTGCTCCGGCATAGTAGTGTCGGGGTGCCGGGACAGTAGAGCTGTGATTCTGGCATAGTAGTACCGGCGGCCCAGGACTACTGAGGCGGCAGGCTTTATCGAAGAAAATGAATTTGAAAGAAAATGAGTGAAAAGAATATTACTGATTTGAAAACAATCCGTCTCAGCGAGGATACTAATTCCGTTGTTATTCTGGATCAGACCCGATTGCCGGGGAAAGAGGTGTATTTGTCTCTTTCCAGTGCGGAAGATCTTTGGGAGGCTATTTATAAACTAAAAGTTCGTGGGGCTCCTGCTATCGGAGTGGCGGCCGCTTATGGTATTTATGTTTGTAGTAAACAGATTAAAGCGGCTGGTTTTGATGATTTTTACAAAGAATTTAAACGGGTGAAAGATTATTTGGCCTCTTCCCGTCCGACAGCTGTTAATCTGGTGGCAGCTTTAAACCGGATGGAAAAGGTCGTGCTGGATAACTGTCGGGAGGATGTCCAGGCGCTTGTCCGGTTATTGCATAAAGAATCGCAGGCTATTCGTGAGGAAGATGCTGCTGCCTGTCGCAGGATAGGAGAGAACTGCCTGTCGCTATTAAAGCCGGGCATGGGACTACTGACGCATTGTAATGCCGGTCATCTGGCTGTTTCCGAGTATGGCACCGCACTGGCACCGATCTATCTGGGGCAGGAGCGGGGATATGACTTTAAGGTCTTTGCCGATGAAACACGTCCTTTGCTGCAGGGAGCCCGTCTGACGGCTTACGAATTGCAGCGGTCGGGGGTGCATGTGACGCTGATCTGCGATAATATGGCTTCTGCCGTTATGCAGAAAGGGTGGGTGCAGGCAGTGGTGGTAGGCTGCGACCGTATTGCGATGAATGGAGATGTGGCGAACAAGATCGGGACCTCCGGGGTCGCTATTCTGGCTCGTCATTACGGCATCCCTTTCTACGTGTTGGGACCTATTTCTACTATTGATAAGCAATGTCCTGACGGGCAATCGATTGTGATAGAAGAGCGAGCTCCAGAAGAGGTGTCGGAGATGTGGTATTCCCATAGAATGGCGCCGCGCGACGTTAGGATATTCAATCCGGCATTTGATGTTACTCCCCATGATCTGATTTCTGCGATCATTACTGAAAAAGGGATTGCTTACCCTCCGTTTACGGATAGTCTTAACTACTAGCAAGCAGAGGTTCTGAGTGTTAAAGCATTGGTGGAAAAAGAAAAAATACGAATTATTGTCGGAAAGTTTTGCTAATAACGAAAGAATCAGTAATTTTGCTGCCCATTTTGAGGATGTAATTAAAAACAATATAATAAATTAAATTATGATCGTAGTTCCATTGAAAGAAGGCGAAAACATTGAAAAAGCGCTGAAGAAGTTTAAAAGAAAGTTCGAAAAAACAGGAGTAGTAAAGGAATTGAGAAGCCGTCAGGCATTCATTAAGCCTTCTGTTGCAAAGAGAAAACAGAACATGCGTGCAGTTTACGTTCAGCAATTGCAGCAGGTAGAAGAATAAATATCTTACCAAACTTGTTTTATTGAATTCTTATTCCTATTTTCGTTGCATAAAAGTTGATGCAACGCAGATATGTTGATAGATTCGTTTTTAGATTATCTTCGGTATGAAAGGAATTACTCCAATTATACGATAGGAGCTTATTCAAAAGATTTGCGCCAGTTCGAAGATTATGTAAAAAGATATAAGGAAGGCATATTTGATCCGGTGGATGTCGATGCGGATTTAGTGAGAGGATGGGTCGTTGCTTTAATGGACGAAAAGCTTTCACCAGTGTCGGTCAACCGGAAATTAAGTTCTTTGAAGTCTTTTTTTAAATTCCTTATGAAGCAGGGAAGCATCTCTGTTAATCCATTGCGGTTAATAACCGGGCCGAAAACGAAGAAGCCGTTACCTTATTTTATTAAAGACAAGGAAATGGAACTTTTGTTGGATGGTGATGGATTCGGTGAGGATTTTGAAGGTGTGAGGAATCGTCTGGTATTGGAAATGCTTTACGATACAGGTATACGCCGTTCGGAGTTGATAGGAATGAGAGATTCCGATGTCGACTCCGAGACGATGCAGATCCGGGTAACGGGAAAGCGTAACAAGCAACGGTTGATTCCATTTGCAGAAGGGTTAAAAAACTTAATACAAGCATACACTGAAGTTCGAAATCGTGAAGTTGGTTCGGAGAGCGGATGGTTTTTCGTAAGAAAAAACGGGGAACAGTTATCAGTATCTATTGTTTATACTATAGTAAAGGATAAGTTGTCGGAAATCCCAACATTGGCGAAACGTAGCCCTCATGTATTGAGACATTCGTTTGCAACAAGTATGTTGAACAATGGTGCAGAGTTGAATGCTGTGAAAGAGATACTTGGACACAGTAGCTTGGCTTCGACCAGCGTTTATACACATACAACCTTTGAGGAATTAAAAAAAGTGTATCATGCTCATCCAAGAGCGAAAAAAGAAGGAGGTTAATTATGGACATTAGAATTCAAGCAATCCATTTTGACGCAACAGATCAGTTAGAAGCGTTTATTCAGAAGAAAGTTGGTAAGTTGGAGCAATACTTCGACGGCATAATATTAGCAGAAGTGACATTGAAGGTTGTAAAACCTGAATCAGCAAAGAATAAAGAAGCGGCTGTGCGTCTAATAATAAAGAATGGAGATTGTTTTGCAGAGAAAATAAACGATTCTTTTGAAGCGTCTATCGACGAATGTGTCGAAGCACTGGAAAAACAATTAGTTAAATTCAAGGAAAAAATCAGAGCCAAATAAAAAAAACGGTAGATAAATTTGGTATGTAAGAAATAATATCTAAATTTGCAGCCGTTTCGCCCACTCGACGAAACGGCTTCTTTTAGAAAAGAAGGCTTGCCTCTTTAGCTCAGTTGGCCAGAGCACGTGATTTGTAATCTCGGGGTCGTTGGTTCGAATCCGACAAGAGGCTCAAAAGAAAAGTTTTTGACATATTGGGCAGTTACCAGAGTGGCCAAATGGGGCTGACTGTAACTCAGCTGTCTTTCGACTTCGGTGGTTCGAATCCATCACTGCCCACTACTAAAGAACAATTCGAAACGAGAATTGGTTCGTGAAAGAATTAAAATTGCGGAAGTAGCTCAGTTGATAGAGCATTAGCCTTCCAAGCTGAGGGTCGCGGGTTTGAGCCCCGTCTTCCGCTCTTTTTATTTCGCCTGTGTAGCTCAGCGGTAGAGCACTTCCTTGGTAAGGAAGAGGTCCCGAGTTCAAGTCTCGGCACCGGCTCATAAGATGAATTTTAGAACATGATCATTAATCAAATAAAGAACAATTAAGTTATGGCAAAAGAGAAATTTGACAGATCGAAACCACATGTGAACATTGGTACGATTGGTCACGTTGACCACGGTAAAACAACTTTGACAGCTGCTATCACAACAGTATTGGCAAAGAAAGGTCTTTCAGAACTGCGTTCATTCGATTCTATCGACAACGCTCCTGAAGAAAAAGAAAGAGGTATTACTATTAACACTTCTCACGTAGAGTATCAGACTGCAAATCGTCACTATGCTCACGTAGACTGTCCGGGTCACGCCGACTACGTAAAGAACATGGTAACTGGTGCTGCTCAGATGGACGGTGCTATCATCGTAGTTGCTGCAACTGATGGTCCTATGCCTCAGACTCGCGAACACATCCTGTTGGCTCGTCAGGTAAACGTACCGAGACTGGTTGTATTTATGAACAAATGCGACATGGTTGACGACGAAGAAATGTTGGAATTGGTTGAAATGGAAATGAGAGAACTTCTTTCTTTCTATCAGTTCGATGGTGACAACACTCCTGTAATCCGTGGTTCTGCTCTGGGTGCATTGAACGGTGATGCAAAATGGGAAGATAAAGTAATGGAACTGATGGAAGCTTGCGATACTTGGATTCCGCTGCCTCCGCGTGAAGTTGACAAACCTTTCTTGATGCCGGTTGAAGACGTGTTCTCTATTACTGGTCGTGGTACTGTTGCTACTGGTCGTATTGAAACAGGTATCGTAAAAGTTGGTGAAGAAGTTCAGATCATCGGTCTGGGTGCTGACGGTAAGAAATCTGTTGTAACAGGTGTGGAAATGTTCCGCAAGCTGTTGGATCAGGGTGAAGCTGGTGACAACGTAGGTCTGTTGCTGCGTGGTATCGACAAAAACGAAATCAAACGTGGTATGGTTATTTGCCATCCGGGACAGGTTAAAGAACACTCTCACTTCAAAGCTGAGGTTTATATCTTGAAGAAAGAAGAAGGTGGCCGTCACACTCCGTTCCATAACAAATACCGTCCTCAGTTCTATATTCGTACATTGGACGTAACAGGTGAAATTACACTTCCGGAAGGAACTGAAATGGTAATGCCTGGTGATAACGTTACAATCGACGTTGAACTGATCTACCCGGTAGCTTGTAACGTAGGTCTTCGTTTCGCTATCCGCGAAGGTGGACGTACAGTAGGTGCTGGTCAGATTACAGAATTGATCGACTAATAATTAAGACAATACTTATAGCCAGTCTTATAAAGAGACTGGCTATTTTACGGAAGTAGCTCAGTTGGTAGAGCACTGGTCTCCAAAACCAGGTGTCGGGAGTTCGAGCCTCTCCTTCCGTGCAAAAAATCTATAGATTCGATGAAAAAGATAATTACTTATATTAAGGAATCTTATAACGAACTTGTTTATAAAGTTTCTTGGCCTACTAGAACAGAGCTTTCCAATAGTGCTGTGGTTGTTATGTTTGCTTCCCTTATAATCGCAGCAGTAATCTTTGTTGTTGACTTAGGCTTTGAGAGCGTAATGCGTTTCTTCTACGAGAAAATCTTTTAATCAGTTTTTGATATGTCTGATATCCAGAAAAAATTTTATGTTCTGCGCGCCATTAGTGGTAAGGAGAATAAGGTAAGAGAATATCTAGAAGCTGAATTGAAGAATACAGACTTGGGTGAGTATGTCAACCAGGTGCTGATTCCTACGGAGAAAACTTTTACGGTGCGTAATGGTAAGAAGGTGATGAAAGAAAGAGCTTACTTGCCGGGTTATGTATTGGTAGAAGCCGCATTGGTTGGAGAAGTTGCTCATCGATTAAGAAACATTCCCAATGTAATCGGATTTTTGGGCGGGTCTGATAACCCGGTTCCGTTGCGTCCTTCTGAAGTTAGCCGTATTTTAGGTACGGTTGATGAATTGCAGGATCAACAGGAAGAACTGGATATCCAATTCTACGTTGGTGAGAGTGTGAAAATCACCTTTGGACCGTTCAGCGGTTTTACAGGTGTGATCGAAGAAGTCAACGCCGAGAAAAAGAAACTCAAAGTGATGGTAAAAGTCTTCGGACGTAAAACACCGCTTGAGTTAGGCTATATGCAAGTTGAGAAGGAGTAACGCTTTTGTTACGAGAAGTGTTTTCTTTCTGTTATTGATGTTATATATCTAAATTTTAGAAAAATGGCTAAAGAAGTTGCTGGACAAATCAAATTGCAGATTAAAGGAGGAGCAGCAAACCCTTCTCCCCCAGTAGGACCTGCCTTAGGTTCTAAGGGTATTAATATTATGGAGTTTTGCAAGCAATTTAATGCCAGAACCCAAGACAAGGCTGGTAAAGTATTACCTGTGGTAATTACTTACTATGCTGATAAGTCTTTCGACTTTGTCGTTAAAACCCCTCCTGTTGCTATCCAGTTATTGGAAGCATCCAAACAGAAGAGTGGTTCTGCAGAGCCGAATCGTAAGAAGATTGCTGAAATCTCTTGGGATCAGGTAAAAACTATCGCAGAAGACAAAATTGTCGACTTAAACTGCTTTACTGTTGAAGCTGCCATGAGAATGGTTGCCGGAACAGCCAGAAGTATGGGTATCACTGTTAAAGGGACATTCCCGGGTAATAATTAATAAACTTCAATTGAAATGAGTAAACTGACAAAAAATCAAAAGTTGGCTTTAGGCAAGATTGAAGCTGGGAAAGCATATACGTTAAAGGAAGCATCAGCATTAGTAAAAGAAATTACTACTTCTAAGTTTGATGCATCTGTAGATGTGGATGTTCGTTTAGGTGTTGACCCCCGTAAAGCCAATCAAATGGTTAGAGGTGTTGTTTCATTACCTCACGGAACAGGTAAACAAGTTAGGGTTCTCGCATTATGTACACCAGACAAGGAAGCTGAAGCAACTGCTGCTGGAGCTGACTATGTTGGCTTGGATGAGTATATTGACAAAATTAAAGGTGGTTGGACTGATATTGACGTGATCATCACTATGCCTTCTATCATGGGTAAAATCGGTGCTCTGGGTAGAGTATTAGGCCCTCGTGGTTTGATGCCTAACCCTAAAAGCGGTACGGTTACCAATGAAATCGGCAACGCAGTGAAAGAAGTTAAGCAAGGTAAGATCGACTTTAAGGTGGACAAAACCGGTATCGTTCATACATCAATCGGAAAGGTATCTTTCAATGCCGATCAGATTCGTGATAACGCCAAGGAATTTATTTCAACTCTTTTAAAGTTGAAACCGTCTGCAGCTAAAGGTACATATATAAAGAGCATTTATCTTTCTAGTACAATGAGCGCGGGTATTAAAATTGACCCGAAATCAGTTGAAGAAAACTAATTTAAATTTATTGCACAATGAAAAAGGAAGATAAAGGCATAGTAATAAGCCAGCTTACAGAAACTGTAAAAGAATATCCTAATTTCTATTTGACTGATATCGAAGCATTGAATGCTGAGAAAACAAGCAAATTGAGAAGAGAATGTTTCAAGCAGGAAGTAAAGTTGGTTGTTGTTAAGAACAACTTGCTTAAAAAAGCACTGGAAAACGTTGAGGGGGATTTCTCTCAGTTAGAAGTTGCTTTAAAGGGCAATACAGCTGTTATGTTTTCACAAACAGCTAATGCTCCTGCTCGTCTGATCAAAGAATTTACAAAGGGTGCAAAAAAGGATGAGGTTGCAAAACCTTTGTTGAAGGCTGCCTATGTACAGGAAAGTTTCTACATCGGTGCAGAAAACCTGGAAGCCCTTGTAAATATCAAGAGCAAAAACGAACTTATCGGCGATGTTATTGCCTTGCTGCAATCTCCGGCGAAGAACGTTATCTCTGCTCTTCAGTCATCAGGACAAACTATCCATGGTCTATTGAAGACTTTGGAAGAAAGATAATAATTTAATTTTTTACAGTAAACAATCATTTAAATCATACAAAAATGGCAGATTTGAAAGCTTTTGCAGAACAATTAGTAAACCTGACCGTAAAAGAAGTTAGCGAACTGGCTACAATCCTTAAAGAAGAATATGGTATCGAACCTGCAGCTGCAGCTGTTGCTGTTGCTGGTCCTGCTGCTGGTGGCGCTGCTGCTGCAGAAGAAGAAAAGACTTCTTTTGATGTTATCTTGAAAGCAGCTGGTGCTAATAAATTGGCTGTTGTTAAGGCAGTAAAAGAATTAACAGGTCTTGGCTTGAAAGAAGCTAAAGATTTAGTTGACGGTGCACCTAGCGCAATCAAAGAAGGAATCGCTAAAGCTGATGCTGAAGGATTAAAGAAGAGCTTGGAAGAAGCTGGAGCTGAAGTTGAGCTTAAATAGTATTTATAACCTGGTTTCCAGGTGATTTGGTTAAGAGTCTCCCTTAAAGGAGATTCTTAACCTTTTTGTGTCTATAATTTCAATAAGTTCAATAAATTCCTTACTAGATGTCTTCAACAGCTGAAAACCAAAGAGTTAATTTTGCTTCGATTAAGAATCAGTTTCCGTATCCGGACTTTCTCGAAGTTCAATTGAAGTCATTCCAAGACTTTCTTCAACTTGACACACCTCCTGAAAAGAGAAAGAAGGAGGGATTGTACAAGGTGTTTGCAGAGAATTTTCCGATTGCAGATACCAGAAACAATTTTGTGTTGGAGTTCTTAGATTACTATATAGATCCGCCCCGCTATACGATCGACGAATGTATTGCCCGTGGATTAACCTATAGTGTGCCTTTAAAAGCAAAGTTAAAACTATATTGTACGGATCCGGATCACGAAGATTTCGATACTGTTATCCAGGACGTATATTTGGGCCCGATCCCTTATATGACGGAACGGGGTACTTTTGTTATCAATGGTGCTGAGCGTGTTGTTGTTTCACAGTTACACCGTTCTCCGGGTGTGTTCTTCGGTCAGAGTACACATGCCAATGGAACGAAATTGTATTCAGCACGTATCATTCCGTTTAAAGGCTCATGGATCGAATTTGCAACAGACATCAATAATGTGATGTATGCTTATATCGACCGTAAAAAGAAATTACCTGTAACCACCCTTTTAAGAGCTATTGGTTTTGAAGGCGATAGAGATATTCTTGAAATTTTTAATCTGGCAGAAGAAGTTAAAGTTTCGAAGGCTAACCTGAAGAAACTGATCGGTCGTAAGCTGGCTGCCCGCGTGTTGAAAACATGGGTGGAAGATTTCGTGGATGAAGATACCGGCGAAGTTGTTTCTATTGAACGTAATGACGTTATCATCGATCGTGAATCGGTTTTGGATAGCGATAATATTGAAGCTATTCTGGAATCTGGAACGCAGAATGTATTATTACATCGTGAAGACCAGAATCTATCAGATTATGCAATCATCTATAATACGCTTCAGAAAGACCCCAGTAACTCTGAAAAAGAGGCTGTTTTGTATATTTACCGTCAGTTGCGTAACGCAGAACCTGCAGACGAAGCAAGTGCCCGTGAAGTTATACAGAACCTTTTCTTCTCTGAAAAACGTTATGATTTAGGTGAAGTAGGCCGTTACAGAATTAATAAAAAGTTGAACCTTACTACCAGCGATGATGTAAAGGTTTTAACGAAAGAAGATATAATCGAGATCATCAAGTATCTGATCGAGTTGATCAACTCGAAAGCGATTGTGGATGATATCGACCACTTAAGTAACCGTCGTGTACGTACAGTAGGTGAGCAGTTATACAACCAGTTCGGTATCGGTCTGGCCCGTATGTCACGTACCGTTCGTGAGCGTATGAACGTTCGCGACAACGAAGTGTTTACTCCGATTGACTTGATTAACGCGAAGACTATCTCTTCTGTGGTTAATTCATTCTTTGGAACAAATGCTTTGTCACAGTTTATGGACCAGACAAACCCGTTGGCTGAGATTACTCACAAACGTCGTCTGTCTGCCCTTGGACCGGGTGGTTTGTCAAGAGAACGTGCCGGATTCGAGGTTCGTGACGTTCATTATACTCACTATGGTCGTCTTTGTCCGATTGAAACACCTGAAGGACCGAATATCGGTTTGATTTCTTCTCTGTGTGTATATGCAAAGATCAATGACCTGGGATTTATTTCTACTCCGTATCGTAATGTTGTGGATGGTAAAGTAGACTTTTCAGAAGAGAGTCTGCAATATTATACAGCAGAGGAAGAAGAGGAGATGACAATCGCACAGGGTAATGCTCCATTGGACGATGAAGGTAAATTTATTCTTGACAGGGTTAAAGCTCGTTTTGAAGCAGACTTTCCTGTTGTTCCGCCTTCTGAAATCGACTTGATGGACGTGGCTCCGCAGCAGATTGCTTCAATTGCCGCATCTTTGATTCCGTTCCTGGAACATGACGATGCTAACCGTGCATTGATGGGATCTAACATGATGCGCCAGGCAGTTCCTTTGTTGCGTACGGATGCTCCGATTGTCGGTACGGGTATCGAGGCACAGGTTGCCCGCGACTCACGTACTCAGATCATGGCAGAGCGTGACGGTGAAATTGTTTTTGTTGATGCAACTTGTATCAAGATCAAATATGACCGTACTGAAGATGAAGATTTCGTAAGCTTCGAAGATGCGGTTAAGACATATGTTATTCCGAAGTGGCGTAAGACTAACCAGAGTACGACCGTCGACCTTCGTCCGATCTGCCATCGGGGTCAACGTGTAAAAGCTGGAGACATCCTGACTGAAGGTTATTCTACCCAGAAGGGTGAACTTGCTTTGGGACGTAACGTGAAAGTGGCTTATATGCCTTGGAAGGGTTACAACTATGAGGATGCTATCGTACTGAACGAACGTATGGTTCGTGAAGACTTCTTTACTTCTGTTCACGTGGATGAATATATCCTTGAAGTGCGTGAAACAAAACGTGGTATGGAAGAGCTGACATCTGATATTCCTAACGTAAGTGAAGAAGCTACTAAGGATTTGGATGAAAGAGGTATCGTTCGTGTAGGTGCTCGCATCGAACCGGGTGATATTCTGATCGGTAAGATTACTCCGAAAGGTGAATCAGATCCTTCTCCTGAAGAAAAATTGCTGCGTGCAATCTTCGGTGATAAGGCTGGTGATGTAAAGGATGCTTCACTGAAAGCTACTCCGTCTCTTCGTGGTGTTGTTATCGATACTGCTTTATTCTCTAAAGCTGTTAAGAAACGTAAGTCAAGATTGACAGATAAGGCTATTCTTCCGAAGTTGGATGAAGAATACGAAATGAAGATGGCCGACCTGAAAAATCTATTGGTAGAGAAATTATTAACTCTAACTAACGGTAAAGTTTCTCAGGGTGTCAAAGACTATATGAATACAGAAGTGATTGCGAAGGGAGCCAAGTTCTCTCGTAAAGCACTGGAAGATCTGGATTATAATGCTGTTCAAGTAAGTAAATGGACTGCCGATGCAGATAAGAACGAACTTATCAAGCAGGTTATCCTGAACTATCTGAAGAAATATAAAGAACTGGATGCTGAACTGAGACGTAAGAAATTCGACCTTACTATCGGTGATGAACTGCCTACTGGTATTGTTCAGATGGCTAAAGTTTATATTGCTAAGAAGCGTAAGATTCAGGTAGGTGATAAGATGGCCGGTCGTCACGGTAACAAGGGTATTGTTTCCAAGATCGTTCGTCAGGAAGATATGCCGTTCCTGGAAGACGGAACTCCGGTTGATATCTGTTTGAACCCGCTGGGTGTGCCTTCTCGTATGAACCTGGGACAGATCTTTGAAGCTGTATTAGGTTGGGCAGGTAGAACAATGGATGTTAAGTTTGCGACTCCGATTTTCGACGGTGCTTCTTTGGATGACCTGAATGAAATGACTGACAAAGCCGGTATTCCCCGGTATGGTAAGTCTTACCTGTATGATGGTGGAACCGGTGAACGTTTCGACCAGCCGGCAACAGTAGGTGTTACTTACTTCCTGAAGCTGGGTCACATGGTTGACGATAAGATGCACGCTCGTTCAATCGGTCCGTACTCTCTGATTACTCAGCAGCCTCTGGGTGGTAAAGCTCAGTTTGGTGGTCAGCGTTTCGGAGAGATGGAAGTTTGGGCACTGGAAGCCTTCGGTGCCGCACATGTTCTTCAGGAAATCCTTACTATTAAGTCTGATGACGTTGTAGGACGTTCTAAAGCTTACGAGGCTATTGTAAAAGGTGATCCGATGCCACAACCGGGTATTCCGGAATCTCTGAATGTATTGCTTCACGAGCTGCGAGGTTTAGGTTTAAGCTTTACTCTGGATTAATTCAACAACAATATAAGTAGGTGAGTTTCGGCTCATCTACTTTATCTATTGATAACTCTTTATAAATAAACAATATGGCTTTTAGAAAAGAAAACAAGATAAAGAGTAACTTTTCAAAAATAACCATCGGTCTGGCTTCTCCTGAAGAGATTCTTGAAAACTCTAGCGGCGAAGTGTTGAAACCGGAAACGATTAACTATCGTACGTACAAACCTGAACGTGACGGTCTTTTCTGCGAACGTATCTTCGGTCCGATCAAGGACTATGAGTGCCATTGCGGAAAATACAAACGTATCCGTTATAAAGGTATTGTCTGCGATCGTTGCGGGGTAGAAGTTACAGAGAAGAAAGTGCGTCGCGAACGTATGGGACATATCCATTTGGTTGTTCCTGTCGCTCATATCTGGTATTTCCGTTCTCTACCCAACAAAATCGGGTATCTGTTAGGCTTGCCTACCAAGAAACTGGATTCTATCATTTATTATGAACGTTATGTGGTTATTCAGCCGGGTTGTGTAGACACTGTTGCTGAATTAGACCTGCTTTCGGAAGAAGAATACCTGCAGATCCTGGATAACCTGCCAAAGGAAAACCAGATGCTGGAAGATACAGATCCTAACAAGTTCATCGCAAAGATCGGTGCTGAAGCCGTTTATGATTTGTTGGCTCGTCTGGACCTGGATTCTCTGTCTTACGAACTGCGTCACCGTGCAAGTACAGACGGTTCACAGCAACGTAAGAACGAAGCTTTGAAGCGTTTGCAGGTGGTTGAATCTTTCCGTGCATCCAGAGGTCGTAACAAACCGGAATGGATGATCGTGAAGGTTGTTCCTGTTATTCCTCCCGAACTGCGTCCGTTGGTTCCGCTGGATGGTGGACGTTTTGCAACCTCCGACTTGAATGATTTGTATCGTCGTGTTATTATCCGTAATAACCGTCTAAAACGATTAATTGATATTAAGGCTCCGGAAGTGATCTTACGTAATGAAAAACGTATGCTTCAGGAAGCTGTGGACTCTCTGTTCGACAACTCTCGTAAATCGAGTGCAGTTAAGACAGACGCTAACCGTCCGCTGAAGTCACTGTCTGACAGTTTGAAAGGTAAACAAGGTCGTTTCCGTCAGAATTTGTTGGGTAAACGTGTTGACTACTCAGCTCGTTCGGTTATCGTTGTAGGTCCGGAATTAAAGATGCACGAGTGCGGTCTGCCGAAGAATATGGCTGCCGAACTTTATAAACCTTTCGTTATCCGTAAATTGATCGAACGCGGTATCGTTAAAACGGTTAAGTCTGCTAAGAAGATCGTTGACCGTAAAGAACCGGTTGTTTGGGATATCCTGGAATATGTAATGAAAGGTCACCCTGTGTTGCTGAACCGTGCACCGACACTGCACCGTTTGGGTATCCAGGCATTCCAGCCGAAACTGATCGAAGGTAAGGCTATTCAGTTGCACCCGTTGGCTTGTACGGCATTCAACGCCGACTTCGACGGTGACCAGATGGCTGTTCACTTACCTTTAGGAAATGAGGCTGTATTGGAAGCACAGATGTTGATGCTTGCTTCTCACAATATTTTGAACCCGGCTAACGGTGCGCCTATTACCGTTCCTTCACAGGATATGGTGCTTGGTTTGTACTATATCACTAAAATGCGTAAGGGAACGCTGGGAGAAGGTCTCGTATTCTACGGTCCGGAAGAAGCGACTATCGCATACAATGAAAAGAAAGTAGATATACACGCGCCCATCAAGGTTTACGTCGATAACGTAGAAGAAGACGGAAAACTTGTAAAGAAAATGATCGAAACTTCTGTCGGTCGTTTGATGGTGAACGAATTTGTTCCTTTCGAGGTCGGTTACATCAATGAAGTACTGGGAAAGAAGGCACTTCGTGATATCATTGGTAAGGTAATCAAGACTTGCGGTGTTGCTCGTACTGCTCAGTTCCTGGATGATATTAAGAACTTAGGATACTATATGGCATTTAAGGGAGGTCTGTCGTTTAATCTAGCCGACGTACTTATCCCGCCTGAAAAAGACGAACTGGTTAAAGAAGGTTACGATGAAGTGGAACAGATCCTGGCTAACTATAGTATGGGTTTCATTACCTTCAACGAACGTTACAACCAGATTATCGATACCTGGACACATGTCAACAGTAAGTTGTCTAATATCCTGATGAAGCAGTTGACTGCTGATAACGATGGATTCAACTCTGTGTACATGATGATGGATTCCGGAGCCCGTGGTTCTAAGGAACAGATCCGTCAGCTGTCTGGTATGCGTGGTTTGATGGCAAAACCGCAGAAGAGTGGTGCTGAAGGTGGTCAGATTATTGAAAACCCGATCCTTTCAAACTTTAAAGAAGGTTTGTCTGTGTTGGAGTACTTTATCTCTACCCACGGTGCTCGTAAAGGTTTGGCCGATACCGCTTTGAAGACTGCCGATGCTGGTTACCTGACTCGTCGTCTGGTAGACGTATCGCATGATGTGATTATTAATGAAGAAGACTGTGGTACATTGCGTGGTCTGATTTGTACAGAATTGAAGAATAACGAAGAAGTGATTGCTTCTCTGTACGAACGTATCCTTGGCCGTGTATCAGTACATGATATTCAGCATCCGTTGACTGGTGAATTGATCGTAGCTGCCGGTGAAGAAATTCGCGAAGATGCCGCTAAGATGATTCAGGATTCTCCGATTGAAAGTGTGGAAATCCGTTCAGTACTTACCTGTGAATCGAAGAAAGGTGTTTGTGCTAAGTGTTACGGTCGTAACCTGGCAACAGGTCGCATGGTTCAGAAAGGTGAAGTTGTCGGAGTTATCGCTGCCCAGTCTATCGGTGAGCCGGGTACACAGTTGACACTGCGTACATTCCACGTTGGTGGTATCGCTTCTAACATCGCAACAGAAAACAGTATTACATCTAAATATGATGGTATTCTGGAAATTGACGAACTTCGTGCAGTAGAGGCTGACGATGCAACTGCCGGAAAGAAATATCAGGTAGTAGTAAGCCGTTTGGCTGAAATGCGTATCGTCGATCCGAATACAAAGATCGTATTGCTGACTCATAATATCCCTTACGGTTCTAAGTTGTTCTTTAACAGCGGAGACAAGATCAGTAAGGGTGACGTAATCATCGAATGGGACCCGTTCAATGCGGTTATCGTATCGGAAGTTTCCGGTAAGATCGAATTTGAAAGTGTAGTGGAAGGTGTTACTTACAAAGTGGAAAGTGATGAAACTACAGGTTTGAAAGAAAAGATCATCATTGAATCTAAAGATAAGACAAAAGCTCCGGCTGCTCATATCGTAGATGAAAACGGAAATTATCTGAAGAACTATTCATTGCCTCTGGGCGCTCACGTAGTTAAAGAGAACGGTGATTCGGTGAAAGCCGGTGAAGTTCTTGTTAAGATACCGCGTGCAGTTGGTAAGGCAGGTGATATCACCGGTGGTCTTCCCCGTGTTACCGAGTTGTTTGAAGCTCGTAACCCGTCTAACCCAGCTGTCGTTTCTGAAATCGACGGTGAAGTTGGCTTCGGTAAGATCAAACGTGGTAACCGCGAGATCACTGTAACCTCTAAGCTGGGTGAAGTGAAGAAGTACATGGTGCCTCTGTCAAAACAGCTTTTGGTTCAGGAAAACGACTATATCCGTGCAGGTATGCCGTTGTCTGACGGTGCTACTACTCCTTCGGATATCCTTGCTATCAAGGGCCCGACTGCCGTTCAGGAATATATCGTGAACGAAGTACAGGACGTTTACCGTCTGCAGGGTGTGAAGATCAACGATAAACACTTCGAGGTTATCGTTCGTCAGATGATGCGTAAGGTAGAAGTGGTTGATCCGGGAGATACTCGCTTCCTGGAACAGCAGATTGTTGATAAGTTGGAAGTAATGGATGAAAACGATCGTATCTGGGGCAAGAAAGTTGTTTTGGATCCGGGAGACTCTCAGACATTACAGGCTGGTCAGATTGTAACAGCCCGTAAGTTGAGAGATGAAAACAGTATGCTGAAACGTCGTGACATGAAACTTGTAGAAGTTCGTGATGCCGTTCCTGCTACTGCCAATCAGATCCTTCAGGGTATTACACGTGCTGCACTGCAAACAACTAGCTTCATGTCGGCTGCATCGTTCCAGGAAACAACGAAAGTGTTGAACGAAGCTGCTATCAATGGAAAGGTAGACCGTTTGGAAGGTTTGAAAGAAAACGTTATCTGCGGTCACTTGATCCCGGCTGGTACAGGCCAGAGAGACTTCGACAAACTGGTTGTCGGTGCTAAAGATGAATTCGAACGTATTTTTGCAAATCGTAAGAACGTAGTCGATTTTAACACTATGGATAAAGACGACGAGTAATATACTTATTGCACAATAAAAAAGGCTTCCGAATTGATTTTCGGGAGCCTTTTTGTTTTTACTAATTTGGTTAATCAAGGCATAACCTTTACTTTTGTAGATAGACTTTATAATTAAATATACCAAGTATCATGAAAAAGATTTTGTTAAGCTTTTTGTCTCTTTTATTATCGGTGAGTTTTTTATCCGCCAAACAACCGGGTGCCCCTTTAAATGTTATGACTTTTAATATACGTATGGATACAAAAGAAGATGGGGCTAACCAATGGAGTAATCGTAAAGATCTGGCTGCCGATCTGGTTAAATTTCATAATGTTGATATTTTTGGTGCCCAGGAGGTATTGAATCATCAGTTGAATGAGCTTTTGACGCGTTTGCCGGAATATGCTAATATTGGTGTTGGCCGTGAAGACGGTAAGACTAAAGGAGAATATGCTGCGATATTTTACAAAAAGGATCGTTTTGTTCTGGAAGACAGTGGCAATTTCTGGTTGGCGGAAGATATTAATGCTGTGGGTAAGAAAGGCTGGGATGCAGCCTGTGAGCGTGTTGCTACCTGGGGAATTTTTAAGGATAAGGAATCCGGAAAGAAATTCTTTTTTCTTAATACTCATTTGGATCATATGGGGAAAGTGGCACGTCATGAGGGAGCTTCCTTAGTTTTAGATGAAGCCCATAAATTGGCTAAAGGACTTCCGGTAATCGTTACAGGCGATTTTAATGCAACACCGGACGATGATCCGATCAAGGTGTTGACAGATAAAAATGATCCTCGTCATATCACACATTCACGTGAAATCGCTTCTTTAAAGTATGGTCCGGAATGGACATTCCATGATTATGGACGTATACCGAACGAAAGAAGAGAATGGATCGATTACATTTTTGTAAAAGGAGACATTAAGGTATTGCGTAACGGTGTTCTTACCGATACATTAAATAATCTTTATCCTTCGGATCACTGTCCGGTTATGGCTACTTTAATCATTCAATAGAAAAGATGAACTGTTGTAAATACATGCCTTTATAATAATCACATTTACAACAGTTTTTATATATGTTTTATTTTGTTAATTATTGAAGTAATATTAGTTAATGAGTTCTTTGTGTTTGGAGTTTTTTTGTACAGTTTGTATCTTTGCATTGTTCAAAATGTATTAATATGCATCTGGACAGAAAACCTTAGCCTAAAAGTCAGGATAATAAATATTAAACACAATAAGGTATTTTTTTTACATTGGTCTAAAGAATTGAGAATTAAAAACACAACTGGAAAAGGGCCGCCTGTGAAGGTGGCCCTTTTTATTTGCAATATATTTCATGAAACCCTCTTATATCTGTATATTTGTGTCCGATTTGTTAAACATAAAACATAAAAGAAATGGAAAACGATAACAAGCAATCTAATGAGATACAGGTAGAGCTGTCTGAAGAAATGGCACAAGGTACTTATGCTAATCTAGCTATTATTTCACATTCAACATCCGAGTTTATACTAGACTTTATCCGTGTTGTTCCCGGTGTATCTAAGGCACAGGTGAAGAGCCGCGTGATCCTGACACCGGATAATGCAAAACGTTTACTTTTTGCTTTGCAGGATAATCTGGCAAAATATGAAGAACAGTTGAAGGGTGGAAACAAGACTGCTAATTTTGAAGATTTTATTCCTCCGATGGGGGGAGTTCAGGGAGAAGCATAAGATATTTCTACCTTTTACCGATAACAAAAAAGGATTGTTTCCAATCAGGGAACAATCCTTTTTTAATTTTTTAAACTTGCGTCGTCTTACTCCATCTTCTTGTTGATAACAATATGACTGATGTAACCTAAAATAATAACTCCTAAACCTGCCATAAGGATAGTATTTGTTATACCTCCGTTAATAGCCGGTACTGCAAGAATAATTACACCGATCAGGAGTACGATTACCCCAAGATATTTGACTAATTCGTTCATGGTTATAGATGTTTTTATAATTATTTTCTTTTCTACCGCAAATAAAGTAATAATAACCCGATTGCAAAAATATTTTAGAATAAAAATAATGAATCCTACAAATTTAGCTTCTATATTTGTAGGATCAACACAGTTATATATGATACGAATACTTTACTTGGTTTATTTATGGCTGTTTTTTGTACCTGTATTTGTGGTGCTGACCATACTTACGGCCTTGACTGTTATTATAGGTTGCCTTTTGGGAGGTGAGAAGATATTTGCCTATTATCCGGGTATGATTTGG
Organism: Parabacteroides timonensis; assembly: GCF_900128505.1. Taxonomy (NCBI): domain Bacteria; kingdom Pseudomonadati; phylum Bacteroidota; class Bacteroidia; order Bacteroidales; family Tannerellaceae; genus Parabacteroides; species Parabacteroides timonensis. The sequence continues at coordinate 2,709,457 of NZ_LT669941.1, read as the reverse complement.
TCGAGACTAACCTGTTACCTGGCCCTTTGTCCGGTAAAAGTAAAAGGACGGGAGAATATTGACCGTAACCAATCTTATGTATTTGTTTCAAATCATCAGGGTGCGTTCGATATCTTTTTGATATATGGTTTTCTCGGTGTCCCTATTAAGTGGGTTATGAAGGCGGGGATAGGAAAGATACCTTTTGTTGGAGCTGCCTGTCGGGCTGCCGGTTTTATCTTTGTTGATAATTCGACTTCCAAAGCTGCGGCCCGTAGTGTGAAGGAAGCTGAACATTGTCTCAGGAACGGTGCTTCTGTGGTTGTCTTCCCTGAAGGTTCTCGTACATATACCGGAAGGATGATCCGTTTCAAAAAGGGAGCTTACCAAATGGCTCTCGACCAGCATTTGTCGGTTATTCCAATTACGTTGAATGGACCTTTTGATGTATTGCCCATCGGATCATTGAATGTGCACAGGCATAAGATGGAAATGATCATTCATCCCGCTATATCGACGAGTGATATGGATACATCCCATAAAGGAATGCAACAATTTGCCGATCATACACAAGATATAATAGCTTCTGCTTTATGGGATAAATATAAATAGTGTTTATTACCAGGTTTTTAGGATTCCAGTTTTTGTTACGCCTAAGCTAAAGCCTACACTTTTTCCTAACATGGTTCCCGTGTCTGCTGCTACTGATCCGGAAAACTTCCATCCTTGCAGTTTAGGGTGAGTATAATTGATATCGACAAGGCTGGATGTTCCGAACTTTTTATTCAGGAACGGGAAATATGAAGTTCCCCAGCCATTCATCGCCGTGAACAGGATACGGTAAGAGAGTTGTGTATTAATATCCCCTTCCGCAGCAAAATGCCAGCTTTTAACACGGTTGTTTTTGAAACCCAGGGAACCGTCTGAATTATATTCGGGAGCCGGAATTAGCGGAGAACCTATTCCTCGGTTGAAGTAAGAGAATCCGGTTGTATATTCCCCGTTGTTGTAATAATCGTCGTTTCCTCCCCCACGTCCGCCTTGCCATTTGTCCCGGTCGAATATGATAAAGTGTATGGGACCGCTTTGGTTCATTGTTACGAGATATTCGGCAACTACTTTGTTCAGCCAGGGAAGGAATGGCAAATCAAATTGTACTCCCCACAAACCGTCTGTTTTATTGGCAAACTCCATGCCGGACTTATCATTAAAATAATGTTGATAGTAGACGTGAGCCGCCCAGTCTTTTTCTGTATAACTTAATTTGAAATCGTAAGAACCGTAATGACTACCTAATACATTGATCTGGTCGGATTCCGTAGCATCGCTACCTCCTTTTTGTCCGCAGATTACCCGGATCAGGTCTTTGAAGGATTGAGGCTGTTTGCCGATCTTCGGATTAGTGGAAGTCCCTCCCCATTGGGCAAAATGCTGGGCACCGAGAGTTAGTGATAAGGGAAAATCATTTTCTGTATCCTTGATACGGAGGAATAACGATTTATGATGCCACAAGACATTCTTTATATAGACTTGTTTAGTGTTAACGAAATCTTCCAGGTAATCGGTATCGAATGATCTGCCAACCGCAAAATCTCCTTTTACCTGTAACCAACCTTTAGTTAAAGGCACTAATGTAAATTCCGGCATACTTAAATTAACTTCCGGGATAGGTCGTGCATTTGCCGAATGGACCATATCACCGGAACTCAGATTTCGGTCCCACAGGGAGTTATATCTTTCTTTACTGCCAAAGCTAAGTAATAGACTTTTGTATCCTATCTCCGCATAAGCCTGCTGAATGAATACATTATGATGGCGGGGTACGGCAGCAACAATCTCGAGTCCGGCTCCCCAGCGAAAGCCTTTGCCGAAATGTTGGTTGTGGAATACTCCCGCATTCAATAAACCGTTACCTGCATCCAGGGGAACGATCCCATAACGGTTGCTTACCATCCAGAATGGTGTGTTGGAGCCAGTTGCCGCCGAACCGAACAATTCTGTTTTGTAGATTGTCGCTTCTGGGATATCAGTTGTCTGGGAATAACTATAATTGGATATACCGAGTAAAATAGTTCCTGCTATTATAATATGTAAGGCTTTCATTCAATATACTTTTTGTCTGCAACAAAGGTAATGATTAAAATAATCTCTCTGCCGGGAGATTTAAAAAAGAAGCTTAAGCATTATAAAAATACAAATATAATTGTATCTTTGCTTCCGTTCCTTGATTTACAACGTTTAGTATGAATGAAAAACAGTTATTTTTGGAATTTCTAGAAAGCGAAAAGCATAGAATTTCATTATCTTTGGGGGAGTGTCAGCTTGACTCCAAGCCTTTGGGCAGAAGCGAAGCTGGCATAGTCTTCAAGGGCCGAATGAATGGGAACGATGTTGCCCTGAAGTTTTTTCTATATAATGGGGACGATGTAGGAAAAGAAAAATGGTTAAGTAAACTTAAAGCTAAATACCTGGTAATATCCTTGCTTGAAACGAGGAATAATATTGTTCAATATGCAGACTTTGATATGATAACCGTGCAGGGACAGGAAATCCCCGTGTTGATAATGAAACTGTATAGATGTTCACTGGAAGAATACAGGAGCATCCTTTCTGTGGATTCTTTTCTTAAGTTATTCCATTTCCTTACTAATACCGTTCAGTTCCTGCATAGTATGGGGATTATACATGGCGCTATCACCCCGCGTAATATACTAGTTGATGATCATAATGATTTTGTGTTGACAGATATTGCGATGGCAGAGAATACGGATCCGGACTATTCAGATATAGCCGCCATAGGAGAAATCCTGCGATGGTATGCTTTTGGTAATACGAATAGCGATGTAACTATCAGTAAGGTTTTTCCAGCTTTGAAATTCTATGATCGTATTGTAGAACGTTGTTTGACACAAGACTCTCGTCTGCGTTTCCATACGGTGGACGAGATGCTGGCATTCGTCGAGATTCAGAAGGAACGCGATCCGAACGATTTGTTGAAAGAGTTCAGTCTGATCTGTCGTAAGAACTTTCCGAAAGAACTGCCCGAGTTTGTACACTGCTCGGACCAGAAGAAGATAAACAAACTGTTTTCCGAATTCGTCGAAAGAAAGGAATTCTTTGGAAGTAACCTTGTCTATTTTACAGATGTCGAGCGGAATATATTTTCTCCACAGCTATGCAAGAACGGTTATATCAAGTTTGACAATTCGGCCCAACTTCGTATCCTCGATATCTGGATACATAGCGATACCGATATGCGTAATGACTATATTCTTGTGCATCATTCTAATACATCCCCTGAAAAGGTTAACGGCAAAGATGTCTATCGTTGGGCTGTCTACGAGGATCGCACACTGATAACCTGGGAAGAGGCAATGAACGGATTTGCCGAGAGCGATGGCGATATAATAGCCCTCGACCGTACAAAGATCGAGTTTTATAACCGGTTGCCCCGCGAAGGTTACTTTTTCATTGCATTGAACCACCTGCATAGCCTGATTAATCCAGCTAATATCGGTACATTGCGGGATTACTTTTTCCGATTCAGTTTTAGCTATGTCAATAGATATATTCTTGAAGATATGAATAATCTGACGAAGCAGCATGTGATGGCTCCTAGCAGAAAGTAAACGAACTTACTTCTTTTCCATCCAGTCGAAAACCATCAGGTAGGTATAATCACGCGATGGTTTTTCGGAGAGGATCAAATCGTGCATACCGTTCGGTATCGTGTCGCGGGTCACATAATCACCTAGTTTGGGAGCATACTTCTGGATGTCGTGCACATTGAGTACAATATCGGATGACAGATATTCGTTATGCCATTCTTTCGTCTCCGGAAACGATTTGTCGGACGACATAACCAGTACCGGACAATCCAGTTGCAATCCTTTTCTGATCTTCTTTTGTCCCTCCTGAATCGCCTTAATCCAACCGGCTTTTTTCGGGTGTCCGTTGATCATTTTCCAGTTTGTATCATATTCCCATTCCCCTTTGAATTGTTTCAGGAGACTATGCGCGTACGATGCGTCGCCTTCACCTTGTACGGTCAGGTTAGGGAAGAACCGCCCGATAAATGCGACGGCCGGAATAGCCACCTTCTCCATAAACCAACCGAAGTTCCAGTCCAGGAAAGGACTGTTCAGTATCAGTCCGTCTACCGGGAGGTTTCCTTTTTTACTATCCAGATAGAGCGGGGTGATCAATCCTCCCGTGGAGTGTGCCATCAGCAGGATTTTATCGTTTCCTTCCGACCGTATGGTTGCCAGCGCCGTATCGATATCGGCGAAATATTCCGTAAGACTTTTGCAGAAAAAAGGATTTTGGTTCGGCAGGATCGAGCGCCCGTATTTCCTCAGATCCATCGCGTAAAAGTTGTAACCATGCGCATTCACGCTGTCTCCCAGCTGCTTTTGGAAGAAATAGTCGTTATAACCGTGGATATATAATACCGCCTGTTTCACATCCGTCAGCTGGGGCTTTTTTACCAATGTGCAGACCACTTTCCCTTCATAATCGTCGGGCATTTGAAACGTACGCCGCAGGTATCCGTCTCCCAGCACATCGGGGACGTATTGTGCATAAATGCTGATAGCCAACGAAATAAGTAAGGTTGTAAAAAACAGTTTGCGTCTCATAATCGTTTTCCTTTTATAACCGTGATCGGTATGTCATTGTTCCGGACACAAAGGTAGGCAAACAATTAGAACGTAGATGCTGATATTTTAATCTTTTAGATACGACTAAGTAGTTCTTTCCTCCCGTATTTTTATTCGTTTGGGCATGCTTAAATTTAATTTTTAGCATGCTCGAAATTAAATTTATGCTAGCCCGAAATTAATTTTGAGCTAGCCCAAAAGCAAAAAAATAGAGGAGGAAAATTGTAAAAGTATACGATAAGCGAATTAAATAGTCGTATCCTGCCGGTTAGTTTGATAAGTCCTGCTCTTTATTTCATTAAACAAAAGAAATGTGTACTTTTAGGACTTCATTAGTAAACATTAAGGGGAGATAGTTATGAGACGTATTTATTATTTGTTGCTGGTATGCCTGTGTTGCACCAGTTTGTTTGCAAAAACCAAGAAAGCCGTGTATATAATCATTGACGGGGTTCCTGCCGACCAGATCGAGCGGCTTCACACGCCCGCCATATTCGATATTGCTTCCAGGGGAGCGTATGCGAGGGCTTATACGGGCGGTGAGATAGGACAATATTCTCAAACGGCAACGATTTCTGCTATCGGCTATACCAATTTGCTGACAGCTACCTGGTTTAACAAACATAATGTAGGCGGTAACTCCGACCTGCAGCCCAATTATAACTACTGGACTATCTTCCGGATTGCCAAAGAACAGCCGAAAAACTACAAAACGGCTATCTATTCCAGTTGGACGGATAACCGTACAGTCCTGATCGGAGAGGGAAAGAAGGAAACAAACCATCTGAAAATAGATTATGTGAAAGACGGCTACGACCTGGACACGATCCGTTTTCCGAAGAAAGAGAAGGACTTGCATATCTTCGATATCGACGAGCAAATCTCGAAAGATGCCGCGGAAGGAATCCGTAAGGATGCACCCGATCTGAGCTGGGTGTATCTGTGGTACACCGACGATGCGGGACATATTGCTGGCAACGGCGCTTTTTTCGATGAATATGTGCGGAAGGCGGACGACCAGGTTGCCCGTATCTGGGAAGCGGTCAAGTATCGCGAAGCCAATTTCGACGAAGAATGGATGATCGTCGTAACGACCGATCACGGCCGTGGCGAGAACGGTCACGGACATGGTGGGCAGTCCTGGCGCGAACGCACTACCTGGATTTCGACGAATGTTCCGGTAAACAGCCATTTCACGGCAGGCGGATTGGCTATCACGGACATTGCCCCTTCCATTTGTCGCTATATGGGGTTTGAAGTTCCGCAGGCTGTCCTCTGGGAACAGGATGGAATGCCATTCATCGGAAAGACCGATATCTACGATTTACAGACGATGCCTTACGATAATACAGTCGAGTTGTCCTGGAAATCTTATTCGAACGATGCGCCGGTCACTGTTTATGCTGCTGCGGATAATAAATTCAAGGAAGGAGGCAAAGACGAATGGGTCAAGTTGGCAACCCTTCCTGCCGGAACAAAGAATTATACGGTAGATCTTCAGGCTTTGCCAGCTTCAAAGTTCTATAAGTTCGTAGTCGTGGCACCCGGAAATCACTTGAACCGCTGGTTACAGAAATAAGAATATAAAGAAAGTAGTATGAAAAAAACTCTATGTGTATCGACGTTATTATGCCTGGCCGGGCAACCTTTACTGGCGCAGGAACGTCCGAATGTTGTTGTTTTCCTGGTTGATGATATGGGACTGATGGACACCTCCCTGCCGTTTCTGACGGATAAGGCGGGTAATCCTGTCCGTTATCCGCTGAATGATTGGTATCGGACTCCCAATATGGAGCGTATGGCTCGCCAAGGAGTCCGTTTCTCCACCTTCTATGCCCAGAGTGTTAGTTCTCCTTCCCGTGCATCCATCATGACGGGACAGAATGCCACAAGACATGGCACTACCAACTGGATAAACGCAGAAAGTAATAACAAAACCCCTTTCGGTCCAAGAGGCTGGAATTGGAAAGGTATATCGAAAAATGATGTGACATTACCCCGTGTCCTGCATGATGCCGGATACAAAACAATCCATGTAGGCAAAGCCCATTTCGGTTGCCAGCACAGTGAAGGCGAAAATCCTCAGAATATAGGTTTCGATGTGAATATCGCCGGTTCTTCCATTGGGCATCCCGGCAGTTACTACGGTGAGAACGGCTATGGGAATATTAAAGGACAAAAGAGTCGTGCCGTACCGGGACTGCAAAAATATCATGGTACAGACGTCTTTCTGAGCGAAGCCCTGACCCTGGAAGCAAATGAACAGATCACACAGGCCGTGGAAGAGAAGAAGCCTTTCTTCCTGTATATGTCTCATTATGCAGTACATTCGCCGTTTGAAGCCGATAAACGTTTTACCGAACATTACAATTATACGGGAAAACCAAAAGTTGCTGCTGATTTTGCAACCTTAATAGAAGGAATGGATAAGTCGTTGGGTGATATCATGGATCACCTGGAAGACCTGGGCATCGCCGAAAATACATTGATCTTGTTCCTGGGTGATAACGGTTCGGATGCTCCGTTGGGCGACGATAAAGGCTATACCTCATCCGCCCCTTTGCGAGGAAAGAAAGGAACGGAGTTTGAAGGCGGCATGCGTGTTCCGTTTATCGCTTGTTGGGGAAAGCCAGACGAAAATAACCCGGTTCAAAAGAAGTTGCCGATCGAAGTAGGCGGTATTCAATGCCAGATGGGAACGGTAATGGATATTTATCCGACTGTATTATCCTTGGTCGGTGCACAGAATCCGCAGGGACATATCGTGGATGGTGTCGATCTCAGTACCCAGTTTCAGGGAAAGAAGAACCGTAACCGTTCGGGAAAGTTCCTGATGCATTTCCCTCATGAGCATCGCGGAAGTTATTTCACCTCTTATATAGATGGTGATTGGAAACTGATTTATTACTATAATCCGGAAAGACCTTCCGAACCCGGTTATCGTTTATATAACCTGAAGAAAGACCCGAACGAAACACTCGATCTGTCCATGCGTGACAAAGGCCGTGTGCGGAAGATGGTACAGGCCATGAGTGCCCAGCTTGAAGCTGAAGGGGCGCTTTATCCGGAGGATGCGAAAGGTAATCCGTTGAAGCCCTTCTTCTCAAACTCCATCTAACAACTACGGTTGGTTTAGTGGAAGTTATCTGAAAATTGTTATTTTTGCATAGTGAGAAAACTAATACATCTTTGAGTACCTATAGAGACATAATAAATCCTTTGGAAGTCAATTCTGAAATGAACTTTGCAACGTTTTACAATACGTATCATCAGCGTTTTGTACGGTATGCCTATTATTATGTGAATGATGAACCGACAGCTGAAGACATGACCCATGATGCATTGCTTTATTATTGGGAAAATCGGCATAAGCTGGCGGCAGACATGGATGTGTTAGGTTATATACTTCAGTCGGTAAAGAATAAATGCCTTAATTATCTGAAGCATGTGCAGGTAGAATGGGAGTATAGTAAAAATTATGCTAATCTGTACGACTGGGAGATCGATATGCGTATCCAGACGTTGGAGAGTGAAAGCTATGCAACTATTTTCACAAAAGATATTCTCAAAATAGTAGAAGATTCCCTGGCTGAGTTACCCGAACAAACCAGGGAGATCTTCTTGTTAAACAGACTGAAAAATAAACCCAGGAAAGAAATTGCTCAACTGTTGGGTGTCTCCCAGCAGAAGATCGATTACCATATAAATAAGGCGAATGACCATCTTAAACATCGCCTGAAAGACTACGTCCCCTTTCTCCTTTTATTCTTTAATTGAATTTTTTTTGAAAAAAGTTCCATAGTCGTTTGGGATTTTTGCTCGGTCAGTTGCTCTATTATTGTACACACAAAAGAATATAGATGCAAATGGATCGACATATATTGACACGTTACTTTTTAGGACAAAGCCCGGAGGCTGAAAAAGAAGAGATACGACAATGGCTGGAAAGCGATGAAGCCAATCGTCAGGTTTTTATCAGCGAAAGGATTCGGTTCGATGCTTCTTTGCTGGTAGACGAACAGGCATTGGCCCGTAAAAAGTATTTTCATCTTTCTCCGCGGGTCATCCGTTATGTGGGAATTGTTGCATCGGTGTTGTTTTTGCTGGGAGGTTTCTATGCTTATGACACTTATCGGAACGAACAACTGCTGCATGCAGTCCAGACAGTGCATGTTCCTGTCGGTAACCGGACAAACATAATATTGCCGGATGGTACGAGTGTTTGGTTGAATGCCAATACGACTTTGCGCTATCCCATCGCATTCTCTTCTAAAAACAGAGAAATCATATTGGATGGGGAAGCTTATTTTGAGGTGGTAAAAGACAAGAAACCTTTCATTGTAAAAACAGATAAATATAATGTAGAGGTGTTGGGTACGACTTTCAATGTAGAAGCCTATGCCGATAAGCCGGCATTTAGGACAATGCTTTACAACGGAAAAGTGAAACTATATAATTCGACAGATCCCGAAACAGTTTTTCTCTCGCCCGGACAAACGGCTCAGTTGGTGGGAGGCCGCTTGGAAGTCTCTTCTACAACCGACGGGAATAGTTGCCGTTGGAAAGACGGTCTGATTTATATTGAGAATAAATCGTTTGATGCTGTTATGGAATTGTTTGAGAAATTTTACGATGTCAGGATTGTGGTTAATAACCAAAAAGTCGGTGATCTCGGATATAATGGGAAGCTGCGTATTTCAGATGGAGTGGACCATGCCTTGCGTGTGTTGCAGAACGATTTCCCATTCACCTATAAGCGCGATGAAGAAACTAACATTATATATATTAACTAATAAAAATGGATTTGCCTATGAGGAAAAGAACATGAAAAAACACGCTGAAAAAGAGAACCGGCAGTTGCGCCAACAACCACCGGTCAAGCAGTACATTTATAAATATACTTACTAATTTAAAATCGTAAACAAAGGTATGAAAAAACTTTTTTTATCTGGGTCTTTGGAAGAAAAAGATTCGGGAGGAAAACAAACGGGTAGAGTTATGAAGTTAACGACAGGTTTTTTGTTATTATGTTCAGCTTTTGCGTTTGCTAATCCGGCAAACTCCCAAAATGCAAAAGTCAGTTTGAACAAGCAACAGGCTCATTTGAGCGAAGTTCTTGAAGCTATCGAAAGTCAAACAGACTATCTGTTTATTTCAAATCGAAACATCGATTTGAAACAGAATGTATCAGTGAATGTGTCGGATGTTTCTGTCCGTGAAGTCTTAGAAACTATTTTGAAAAATACAGGGTTGACCTTTAAGTTGGAAGGCGTGAATATCGTTTTATCCAAAAGAGATGAGGATGCTTCCGCACAGGCAGCCCAACAGGACCGTAAGATCACCGGAACTGTTGTCGACCAGACCGGATATCCTGTGATCGGGGCGAATGTAGTTGTAAAGGGAACAACGAACGGAACGGTAACGGATCTGGACGGGAAGTTTAGCCTTGAAGTTCCGGCCGGAGCTGTTTTATCCATTACTTATATAGGCTACGTAGAGCAGGAAATGAAAGTAGGCAATGAGTCTGTATTGGCCGTTGTTCTGAAGGAAGATTCCCAGGCATTGGATGAAGTCGTAGTTGTAGGATACGGTACACAGAAAAAGGTGAATGTGATCGGTTCTATTGCGATGGTAGGTGCTGAGAAACTGGAGAATCGTGCAACTTCTTCTGTCGTTTCCGCATTGACCGGTCAGATGCCGGGTGTAACGATTACCCAGCCGGGAGGACGTCCGGGCGATAATACAGGTACGATCCGTGTGCGTGGTGTCGGTTCTTTTGGTGCGACACCGGATGCATTGGTACTGATCGATGGTATTCCCGGTAACATGACAGATATCAATCCGAATGATATTGAATCGGTTTCTGTCCTGAAAGATGCTTCTACGGCTGCGATCTATGGAGCACGTGCGGCGAATGGAGTTGTGTTGGTGACGACTAAGCTGGGTAAAGAACAGAAAGTAGCGATTTCCTATAACGGTTATGTCGGTTTTAACCGGGCGACGGAACTGCCTCAATATGTAGATTCATGGGATTATGCCCGCTTGTTGAATCAGGCTGAAGGTATTACCCGCTTTACCGATGCAGATATCCAGGCCATGCGTGACGGCAGCCAACCGGACCGTTGGGCTAATGAGAAGTTTGTCGATGATATTTTCTCCGGAAACGGTATTCAAACCGGTCATGATATATCTGTTACGGGCGGTAACGATCGCAGCCAGTATTTTACCTCATTCGGCTATTTGAGTCAGGATGGTATTGTTCCGGGGAATAACTATTCCCGATATACGGCTCGTGTAAACCTGACATCCAATTTGACTGATAATTTGAAAATGACGGTCCGCATGCGTGGTGATCATGCAACGACCAAAGAGCCGGGTACGGCAGGTGCTATCGATGGCGACGGAATGTTGTTGTTGATCCAGCAGGGATTACGTTTCCCTGGATATCGTCCCTCCATGCTTAGCGACGGGACCTGGGGGCCGGGTGTTAAAAACTTTGGTACTCCGAAAGCCTGGCTGGCTTCCGAATCTTTTTCGGAAAAACCCGTTAAACGCTTTAACGCTACTGTCAGTCTGGATTATGAACCGATAAAAGGTTTGAAGTTGACTGCTACCGGTGCATATAATTTTACGAATGCACAGGAGAAAGATTATAAAGCAACTCTTCCGGTGAATATTGACGGGACGATCAATACGTTAGGCCCATCTAAATTGAAGGAGAAGAATACAAATACGGAATATAAGTCATTCCAGGCGACAGCCAATTATGTGAAGACTTTTAATGAATTGCATAACCTGGATGTATTGGTCGGTTATTCCTGGGAAGACGAAAGAGAACGCGACCTGGAAGCAGGACGTCAGAACTTCCCGAACAACAACTATCCGTATCTGACGGTTGGTTCGCCGGATGTACAGACGAATACCGGCGGTGGTAAAGATTGGGTGATCCAGTCTGTTTTCGGACGTGCTCAATATAACTATGCGGAACGCTATCTGGCAGAAGTAACCATGCGTTATGACGGTTCTTCCCGTTTCCCGTCGGATTCCCGTTATGCATTTTTCCCTTCGGGGGCTATTGGCTGGCGTATTTCGGAAGAAAATTTCATGAAGGAGAATGAAAAACTATCGTTCATTAGTAACCTGAAGTTGAAAGCTTCTGTTGGTATCCTGGGTAATAATAATATAGGTAATTATGCTTACCATTCTGTGTATGTGCTGGGTAATGAATATAACTATCCGCTTGGAGGTGTTATACAGCAAGGGGCACAGTTGGTCAACTATACGGATCCTAAACTGAAGTGGGAAACAACACGTACGGTCGATGCCGGTTTTGAGTCTATCTTGTGGAATGGCTTGCTGAGTGCCAATATCTCTTATTTCCATCGTTATACATACGATATTTTGTTTAAGCCGAATGCCAGTGCTTCTTCCATTTTCGGACTTAATATGAGCGAAGTCAATACAGGTGAAGCGCTCAATCATGGTTGGGAGTTTGAAGTAGGACACAGGAATACGATCGGTGAGTTCAGCTACGGCGTAAATGCTAATTTTAGTGTTATCAATAACGAAGTGAAATCACTGGGAGTGGGTAATGTGGATCAACCGAATGGCATGGTTGGTAACGGTTCTGATCTGTTTATCGGGTATCCGATGCAAATGTATTACGGTTATCTGACTGATGGCGTATTCACGGACCAGGCTGATATCGATGCATGGTTTGCTCATACGGACCAGTCTGCTTTCGGTAGAAACCAGGCAAATACGAAGCCGGGTGATATCCGTTACAAAGATATTTCCGGTCCGGACGGTGTTCCTGATGGAAAAGTGGATGCTACCTATGACCGTGTTTATCTGGGTTCCAGAATCCCGAAATATACATTTGGTGTTTCATTGAATGCAGCTTATAAAGGTTTTGACCTGAATATCTTCTTACAGGGTGTTGCCGGTGTGAAAGGTATGCTGAATAATTATTCTGCCTGGGCATTCTTCTCAGAAGGTAATGTACAGAAATGGCAGATGGAAGAAGCTTTCGATCCGGAAAATCCGAATCGTTATGCGAAGTATCCGCGTCTGGAAAATATCGGAACTGCAGGCGGACATAATACACAGACTTCTGACTATTGGGTTCGTAATGCATCTTATCTGCGTATCAAAAATATACAGCTTGGATATACGCTCCCGAAGAAGTTGTTGCAAAATTCGGTGATTTCAAGTTTACGCATTTATGCGGCTGCAGAAAACCCATTTACCTTCCATAGTTATCCGGATGGCTGGGATCCTGAAATTAACTCGGCTAAAGACGATGCTTATAGTGGTGGACAATTCTATCCTGTCTTGCGTAATTTTACATTTGGCGTGAATCTTAAATTTTAATGGAGGTTATGAGTATGTATACAATGATTAAATCAAATAAAATAATAAGAACGATTGGTCTGGCAGCAGTTTCTCTGTTATTGCTGGGTGGTTGTGACATGGATCGCTATCCGTTGACTAGTTTTAGTGAAGAGACTTTTTACCATGATGAGGCGAATGTAAAATTAGCTTTGAATGGTTTATATCGCGGAGGTATTACTTTGGGAGTTGATTACAATGTCTCTGACTGGTGGGCATATAGTGCAACGATTCTTTTGGATGGTATATCCGATATAGGTTATGATCGTCGCGGTTTTAATAATGCGATAGGACAGTTGACTGCCGGAACAATTACGGAAACCAATCTATGGGTTACCAATCTTTATCAGAAACCTTATAAGCGAATAAGCGCTTGTTGTCGTTTTATTGATGGTTTGGATGCACTAACCAATGAGAATGCAGAGATGGAACGAATGAAAGCTGAAGCTCGTTTCATCCGTGCGGTTCAGTATTTTTATCTGGCTTCTTTTTATCATGATGTACCTCTTGTAACTAAAACAATGACCCTGGAGGAAGCAAATAGCGTGACAAAATCTGCACGGGCTGAGGTTCTGAAATATGCGGCAGATGAGCTGAAAGCTGTTTCTGAAATACTGCCCCGTCATAAAGATTTGCCTTCTTCGGAACAGGGACGGGCTACGGCTCAGGCTGCATTGGTCTATCTAGCACGTACCTATCTTGTGATGGAAGATTTTACGAATGCTGCGGCTGCTTGCGAACAGATTATCTCCTGGGGGGATAACGCGCTGGACTCGAATTATCAGACCTTGTTCTATCAGTCAGGAGAAGGTAGCAGTGAGCATATTTTCGCAACTCAGTTTGTTGATGATCTAGCCGGCATAGGTTTACCGCAACATGCTTATCCGATCAAAGACGGTGGCTGGTGTTTGGTGAACATCTCGAACTTCTTGTTTGAAGCATACGATTTTCTGGATGGAACGCCTTTCAGTTACGAAGATGCACGTTTCAATAAGACTAATTTCGGAGCGAACCGCGATCCTCGTCTGGATTATACGCTTTATTATGAAGGTGCTACTTTTAGAGGTTCTGTGTATCGTTGTAATCCGGAGAGTACGACTGCTGATAAAATCGGACCGGGGCAGACAACGCAAACGGGATATCTTTTGCGTAAATTCCTGGATGAGTCCTGGAGCGGAGATGTCAACTCTTATGGTGTAAATGTTCCGTTGGCGCGTTATGCCGATGTCTTGTTAATGTATCTTGAAGCGAAAGTTCGTGGTGGTGAAGCGATCACGCAGCAGTTGCTGGATCAGACGATCAATGCAGTTCGGGGACGTCAGAGTGTAGGCATGCCTGCATTGACAGAAACGAATCCGGATAAGTTGTTTAAACTGATTCAGAAAGAAAGAATGGTTGAGCTGGCTTTCGAAGGATGGAGATTGTGGGATTTGTTCCGCTGGGGTATTGCAGAAGAAAAGTTGAATGCCGATATTTACGGTTCACCATTTTATGTGTCGGATCAGAGTTTAATGAAGATGAAAGACGGGCAACCGGATCCGCATAACCGTTGGTATGTAAACACACGTAGTTTCCAGAAGGGCCAGGATATCTGGCCGATCCCATTAGCTGAAAAGAATATTAATCCGAATTTACGTTGACACCTTTGAAGACTGATTTTGGATGATGATAGGAATCAAAGGCTGTCTCATGAGAGTGGGACGGCCTTTTGATTATAAAGAAAAGAAATACGAATAAAAAATAGAGATAGTATGAATATTAAATTGGAATTAATATACGGATTAAGCTTGGTCTCTCTTGCAGGCTGTGGTGGTTCAGCTTCCAAATCCGGTGAAAGTAAGCAGGTGAAAGCACAACCCAATGTGATCTTTATTGTGGCTGACGATTTGGGATATGGTGATATGAGTTGCTATGGTGCCCATCGTATCAGTACACCGAATGTAGACCGGCTGGCTTCTGATGGGTTACGTTTTACAGATGCACATGCAGTCGCATCGACCAGTACTCCTTCCCGTTATTCTTTGTTTACAGGGCTTTATAGCTGGCGTCGTAACGATACCGGGATTGCAACAGGAGATGCGGGCATGGTCATTCGTCCGGAGCAAACAACAGTTGCCGATATATTTAAGTCTGCCGGTTATACTACCGGTGCGATCGGTAAATGGCATTTAGGGATGGGAGCAGAAGCCGGTACGCAGGACTGGAACGGCACGGTGACACCCGGACCGAGTGATCTTGGCTTTGACTATTCTTATTTGATGGCTGCTACAGGTGACCGTGTTCCTTGTGTGTGGATGGAAAACCAGAAAGTCGCCAATTATGATCCGTCGGCTCCTATATCTGTCAGTTATAAAGAGCCTTTCCCCGGAGAACCTTTAGGTAAAGATCATCCGGAGCTTTTAACCAAGTTGAAACCTTCTCTTAACCATGGGCATGACATGGCGATAGTGAACGGTATCTCTCGTATAGGTTATATGAAGGGAGGCGGTACGGCTCTTTGGGAAGATGAAAATATAGCCGATTCGATTGCGACTAAGGCTGTCCGGTTTATCGACCTGCATAAGGATGCTCCTTTCTTCCTGTATGTCGGAACGAATGATGTCCATGTTCCGCGTTATCCGCATGAACGTTTTCGTGATAAAAGCGGCATGGGGTATCGGGGGGATGCAATCCTGCAATTCGACTGGACTGTCGGTGAAATTATAAAAGCACTTGAAGCTGCCGGTATTTATGAAAACACGATGATTGTACTAACGAGCGATAATGGTCCTGTTGTCGATGACGGATATGCGGATCGTGCAGTGGAACTATTGGGGGATCATCGCCCGTGGGGAGATTTTCGCGGTGGTAAATATAGTAACTTTGAAGCAGGAACGCGCGTCCCATTTATCGTTTGCTGGCCCGAACAAGTGAAACCGGGTGTGTCCGATGCCTTGTTTTCCCATATCGATATGTTCGCATCGATGGAAAAGCTGACAGGTCAGGAGATGAGCGCGGAAGCTGGATCGGATAGCCATGACTACCTGACGGTATTGACCGGCAAAAGCCAGAAGGGACGTGAATATGTAATCGAATCTTCCGGTTCATTATCTATCAGTGACGGCGAATGGAAATACATTACCCCGAATAATGGGCCTGCATATAATAAGCTGACAAATACGGAACTTGGCAACTCAAAAGAAGATCAGCTTTATAATCTTCGTGAGGATATTGGTGAAAAGAACAACCTTTCGTCTCAGTATCCCGAAAAAGTCTCGGCTTTCAAAAAGATACTTGAGCAAGAAAAGCAAAAAGGATTTCAGGAAGCATGGAAAAATTAAGATATAAGCTGAGGTTTTAGTTATGCACCATAAAATTCAGGCAGATATGATTTAGTATATATCTGCCTGTAAAAATTATTACCATGAAAAAAAACATATTATACTATACGGCTATTGCCGGTTTAGTTCCTTCCAGTGTGTTATGTAATACTCTTGACGTAAAGGAAAGTGAACAAACTAAACCCAATATTATTTATATTCTTGCCGATGATCTGGGATATGCAGAGTTGGGGTGTTTTGGACAGGAAAAAATAGAAACTCCGAATATCGACCAGTTGGCTGCTGAAGGCATGCGTTTTACGAATCATTATAGCGGACAGGCTGTATCAGGACCATCGCGTTGTTCCTTGTTTACAGGACTCCATTCCGGTCATGCTTATATTCGCGGCAATGATCCGGTCGCTTCACGAGGAGATGTCTGGAATTATAAAGCGATGGTCGCAGATTCGACTTTAGAAGGCCAACGGCCTGTTCCTGCAAACACAATCATGATTCCCCGCAAGTTGAAGGAAGCTGGTTATGCCACTGCTTGTATCGGTAAATGGGGGTTAGGCTGGCCCGGATCGGAAAGTACACCCAATAAAATGGGATTCGATTTCTTTTATGGGTATAACTGTCAGCGGATGGCACATACGTATTATCCTCCGTTCTTGTATCGGAATGAATCCAGGGAATATATAGATAACGAGTTAGTAGTTCCTGGAACTAAACTGGATGAGGGAGCAGATGTATTGAATGAAGAAAGTTATCATAAGTTTACGCAGTCGAAGTATACTCCGGACCTGATGTATCGTGAGTTGCTGGACTTTGTGGAACATTCGGCAAGTGAACCTTTCGCACTGTTTTGGACAACGCCGGTTCCGCATGTCCCTTTGCAGGCTCCGGAACGTTGGATAAAGTATTATGTGGACAAATGGGGAGATGAGAAACCGTATTTGGGAGAGGCGGGTTATTATCCATGCCGTTATCCACATGCGACGTATGCAGCAATGATCAGCTATTGGGATGAACAGATTGGTGGTCTGGTCCGGCAGTTGAAGGAGTTGGATATATATGAAAACACAGTAATTATCTTTACCAGTGATAATGGACCGACTTTTAATGGCGGAGCAGACTCTCCTTATTTCGATAGTGCCAAGCCTTTTAAAAGTGAAGCAGGTTGGGGTAAGGCTAATTTGCGGGAAGGTGGAATCCGTGTGCCGATGATAGCTGTGTGGCCCGGACATATAGAATCGGGGGTAACTTCTGATCTGTTGTCTGCATTTTGGGATATGATGCCGACAATGTGTGAAATAGCCGGTGTCGACTGTCCGCCGACGGACGGCATTAGCATGTTACCGGAAATGACCGGAAAAACTGAACAACAGAAAAAGCATGAGTTTCTTTACTGGGAATTTCCGGAGTCCGGAGGTCAACGGGCTGTTCGTATGGGAGAATGGAAAGCTTTTGTTGGTGATATAAAGAAAGGAAATCGGAATATAGAATTATATAATTTGACGAAAGATCCCCGTGAACAACAGGATGTTTCTTCCGAACATCCTGATTTGGTAGAAAAGGCGTTAAACATATTCCGTTCACAACATACCGAACCGGTTGTTGAAGGATTTAGAATGCCAGTTTGGTAAAGAGTCAACTATTATGCAAATTAAAATTATGGGAATAAATAATACTTTACACCCTTATTTGTACTTCTGGATCTGTTCTTTAGCTGTGGTTCCTTGTCTCGCAGTAGCATCCGATCGCCCGAATATCATATTGATCAATATAGATGATTTGGGATGGACAGATATGAGTAATAACGGAAGCCAATATTATGAAACTCCAAATATCGACCGTCTTCGTGAAAAAGGTATCTGGATGAATGAAGCGTATGCTGGTGCAGCTAACAGTGCTCCCAGTCGTGCTTGTTTACTGACCGGAATGTATACACCTCGCCATGGTATTTATACGGTCGGGGAACCTAACCGTGGTGATGCCAGTAAACGTAAATTGGTTGCAATTCCGAACCGGACATCATTGGAACCGGGTATCCGGCTTCTTCCGGAAGTATTAAAAGATTCCGGTTACCAGACTTGCCATATAGGGAAATGGCATGTAACTGAAAATCCGTTACTAAATGGTGTTGATATTAATATTGCAGGAAATCATGCCGGACATCCTAAAAGCTACTTTTCTCCTTATTATAATGAAGATTTGACAGATGGTCCGGAAGGGGAGTATTTGATGGATCGGTTAGGTTCGGAAGCTGTAGATTATCTTCGGAAAGTAGATAAGAGTAAACCATTCTTTCTATATTATGCGACATATGCAGTGCATACTCCTTTACAAGCAAAAGCTGACCTGATTGATAAATATAGAAAAAAGCCATCGACATCGGCTCACGATAATTCGGTTTATGCCGCTATGGTGGAGAATATGGACTGGAATATCGGAAGAGTACTTGATGAGGTACAAGCTTTGGGAATAGAGGAAAATACTTTTATTGTATTTACTTCAGATAATGGAGGAGTATATGGAATATCACGTCAGTGGCCTTTAAGAGCGGGAAAAGGTTCTTTTTATGAAGGAGGAATTAGAATACCGATGGTTATTTATCAGAAAGGTAAATATGAGAAACGGGAAATCTGTAATATACCGGTTATGCAACTCGATTTGTTTCCCACATTTTTGGAAATCGCCGGAGTAAGACAGTCTGATTTACTATTGGATGGAGTCAGTATTCTTCCGCTATTGGCAGGGAATGAAACAGATTTTAAGGGGAGGCCGTTGTTCTGGCATTTTCCTGCTTATTTGGAAGGGAATGAAAAAGAAACGGTTGAGACTGGTAATGATGGTTTCCGCACACGACCGGTTTCTGTGATTCGAATGGGTGATTGGAAGCTTATCGAAAATTATGAGACTGGAAATGTTGAACTGTATAATATCCGGACGGACGTATCTGAAAAGGAGAATCTGGCTTTGCAGAATAAAGATAAGCGAGATGAATTGTTCGATTGGTTGCAGATATGGAAACAAAAGGTAGAGGCTCCGATTCCTACAATGCTTAATCCTGAGTATGGAAAATAATCCGGAAGAAAGACCCTTTTAGAAAAGCTTAATTGATTAAAGTTACTTTTCAGTATAAATAAGTGAAATTTTGAATAATATGAAAAGTCTATTGATGGGAGGATTGATTCTGTCGACTCAGTTGATTAGGGCTCAGGAACATCCTAATATAATAATATTCCTGGTTGATGATATGGGAGTAATGGATACGTCGCTTCCTTTTCTGACAGATAATAATGGAAATCCGGTTCGTTACCCTTTGAATGATTGGTATCGGACACCGAATATGGAGAGACTGGCACAACGGGGAATACGTTTTTCTACTTTTTATGCCCAAAGTGTGAGTTCTCCTTCACGTGCTTCGATAATGACAGGCCAGAATGCTACACGGCATCATACAACGAACTGGATCAAAGCCGAGTCTAATAATCGTGATCAATACGGCCCTTACAATTGGAATTGGGAAGGTCTGAAAACGAACAATCTGACATTGCCCCGATTACTCCAAAAACAAGGGTACCGGACAATTCATGTAGGGAAAGCCCACTTCGGTTGTAAGGGAAGCGAAGGGGAGATCCCTCAGAATCTTGGTTTTGATGTGGCAATAGCAGGATCTTCCATTGGTTCTCCCGGTAGTTATTATGGTGAATCTGGGTATGGATATATAAAAGGTAATAAGCTACGTGCTGTTCCAGATTTGGAAAAATACCATGGCACGGACACTTTCTTGACGGAGGCACTGACCATTGAAGCAAATGCACAGATAGATCAGGCTGTAGCGGAGAAAGAGCCTTTTTTTCTTTATATGTCCCATTATGCTGTTCATGGTCCATTTGAAACAGATAGTCGCTTTTCGGCTCATTATGAATCGTCTGATAAACCGGCAGATGCAAAGTCTTTTGCCACACTGATCGAAGGAATGGATAAATCACTTGGAGATATGATGGATCATCTCGACTCTTTGGGAGTTGCGGAGAATACATTGATTTTCTTTTTAGGGGATAACGGATCTGACGCTCCGCTCGGTCCTTCCCGAGAATATTCTTCTTCTGCTCCGCTTCGGGGGAAAAAGGGAGCCGAGTTTGAGGGAGGCATGCGTGTCCCTTGTATTGTAGCCTGGGTAAAACCTGATAAATCTAATAAATGGCAAAAACAATATCCTCTGGCGGAAGGGGCTGTGCAGACACAAATGGGAACTGTAATGGATGTTTTGCCAACTTTGGCTACTTTTGCCGGAGCAGAAATCCCGGATTCTTATCCTGTCGACGGACAAGATTTGAGAACGCTTCTGACAGGAAAGGCAGATCGTACACGGGAGGACTGTTTTTTAATGCATTTTCCTCATAACCATCGCGGCAGTTATTTTACGGTTTATCGGGAAGGGGAGTGGAAGCTGGTTTATTATTATAACCCTGAACATCCTGAGCGACCGGATTGTCTTTTGTACAATCTGGTAGAAGATCCGGGAGAACAAAAAGAAATATCAGCCTTGAATCCAGAAAAGACTCTTGATATGCTTCGCCGTATGATTATTCGTCTTGAAAATGAAGGTGCACTTTATCCCGTCGATTTTGATGGGCGTGAAGTTCGTCCTGATATAGCTTTTTTTGAAACAAAGTTTGCAGAATAAAAAAAACTCCTTACCTTTGCCCCGCAAATTTTTAAGTACTAACAATATAAAACAGCGTTTTATGAACAATTATGAAACCGTTTTCATTTTAACTCCCGTTTTGTCTGACGCACAGATGAAGGAAGCGGTAGAAAAATTCACGAACATCTTGAAAGAACAGGGTGCTGAAATCGTGAACGAAGAAAATTGGGGATTGCGCAAATTAGCTTATCCTATCGACAAGAAAACAACAGGCTTCTATCAGCTGGTTGAATTCAAGGCAAATCCGGAAACTATCGCTACTCTGGAAGTTAACTTCCGTCGTGACGAACGTGTGATCCGCTTCCTGACTTTCCGCCAGGACAAATATGCAGCAGAATATGCCGCTAAGAGAAGAAATCTGAAATCATCTAAAGAAACAGTAAAGGAGAATTAATCATGGCAGCAACTCAATCAGAAATCAGATATTTAACTCCGCCTTCAGTAGACGTTAAGAAAAAGAAATATTGCCGTTTCAAAAAGAACGGTATCAAGTATATCGATTACAAAGATCCTGAATTCCTGAAGAAATTCCTGAACGAACAGGGTAAAATTCTTCCGCGTCGTATCACTGGTACCTCTTTGAAGTTCCAGCGTCGTATCGCTCAGGCAGTAAAAAGAGCTCGTCACCTGGCGTTGCTTCCTTACGTAACCGATTTAATGAAATAATAAAAAGAGAGGAGACAGAATATGCAAGTTATTTTGAAAGAAGACGTAATCAACTTAGGTTACAAGGACGATATCGTAACAGTAAAAGACGGTTACGGACGTAACTTTCTAATCCCCCAGGGTAAGGCAGTAATCGCTTCTGAGTCTGCTAAGAAAGTATTAGCTGAAAACCTGAGACAACGTGCTCACAAATTGGCTAAGATCAAAGAAGATGCTCAGGCATTGGCTGCTAAGTTGGAAGGTGTTGCATTGACTATCGGTGCAAAGACCAGCTCAACAGGTACAATCTTTGGTTCTGTAACGAATATCCAGGTTGCTGAAGCTTTGGCAAAGGCTGGTTTCGAAGTAGAACGTAAGATTATCTATATCAAAGAAGCTGTTAAGGAAGTTGGTAGCTATAAAGCTATTCTTAAACTTCACAAAGAAGTTTCTGTTGAAATTCCTTTCGAAGTGGTTTCTGAATAATTCAGTAAACGATATAAAGTTAAAAGGGTAGTTCCATGACGAACTGCCCTTTTTTGTTCTTAGATTGCCTTTCTCCCTTCTTTTTGACTGAAAAGTCTCCCTTTTTGCTTAATTTCTCCCCCTTCTCTATTAAATGTATATTGTACTTTTGTGCTTGTCATTAAGATTATTGTTAAAACCAAAGGATATTAATAACATGAGAAACCGAATTTATTTACTGCTGTTTAGTTGTTTGTTGCCGTGGATCGTTCAGTCACAATCTGCGTCGGATAGAGTTTTTGAAAAAGATTATGTAGCGTATTTGTTTACCTATTTTACGGGAAATCATATCAGCCAGGAAGCTATCTGTTTTGCGGTGAGTATGGATGGATATAATTACTGGGCTTTGAATGATAATAAACCGGTGATCGATTCTAAACTGATCAGTTCTACCGGTGGTGTCCGTGATCCTCATATTTTACGTTCTGAGGATGGTAAAACATTTTATATGGTTGTGACCGACATGGTCTCTGATAATGGTTGGGATTCCAACCGAGCAATGGTTTTACTGAAATCTACCGACTTGGTAAATTGGTCTCATTCAGTGATCAATATGCAGAAACGCTATGCCGGGCAGGAAAAGCTGAAAAGAGTGTGGGCTCCTCAAACCGTCTTTGATCCGGAAGCCGGAAAGTATATGGTGTATTGGTCGATGAAATATGGAGATGGTCCGGATGTTATTTATTATGCTTATGCGAATAACGACTTTACGGATCTGGAAGAAGAACCTAAGCCGTTGTTCATACCCGAAAATAAGCTGTCTTGTATAGATGGAGATATTGTTTATAAAGGAGGTATCTATCATTTATTCTATAAAACGGAAGGGCATGGAAACGGTATCAAAGTCGCTACCACTCGTTCACTTACATCCGGTCAATGGAAGGAAGAACCAGATTATAAGCAGCAGACGGACAAACCAGTGGAGGGTGCCGGCACTTTTAAACTGATTAATCAGGACAAATATATTTTGATGTATGATGTTTATACTTCCGGCAAATATCAGTTCACAGAAACAACTGATTTGAAGAACTTCAAAGTAATAGACAGTGAAGTCAATATGAATTTTCATCCGCGTCATGGAACGATCATTCCTATTACCCGGGATGAATTAAGACGTATCACTACTAAATGGGGGAAGCCTGCCGAACTGGGTGAATTACCCAATAACCCAATCTTACCTGGTTTCCATGCCGATCCTGAAATCTTATATTCCCAACAGACAAAGAAATATTATATCTATTCGACAACGGATGGACATGACGGATGGGGTGGTTGGAGTTTCAATGTTTTCTCGTCTGATGACCTGAAAGACTGGACAGACGAGGGAACCATGCTCGATTTGAAATCCGAGCAGGTCTCCTGGGCTAACGGGAATGCCTGGGCACCCTGTATAGAAGAAAAACTAGTAGACGGGAAATATAAATACTTCTTTTATTATAGCGGCAATCCGAATGATGATAGTGGTAAACAGATTGGTGTTGCCATTGCCGATTTGCCAGCAGGTCCTTTTGTTGATTTGGGACATCCTATTATTACATCGTCTCCTGTCGGTCATGGGCAGCAGATCGATGTCGATGTCTTTACCGATCCTGTATCGGGCAAACCCTATATTTATTGGGGCAATGGTTATATGGCAGGAGCCGAACTTAATAAAGATATGACTTCTCTTAAAGAGAAAACAATTACCGTGATGACTCCCGAAGGAGGAACTTTGCAGGATTATGCTTATCGTGAGGCTCCTTATGTGTTTTATCGGAACGGACTTTATTATTTTTTGTGGTCGGTAGACGATACCGGATCGCCTAATTATCATCTTGCTTATGGTACGTCCAAATCTCCGCTAGGTCCTATTTCGGTAGCTGATGATCCGGTTATATTGATTCAGAACCCGGCAAAGGGAATATACGGTCCGGCTCATAACTCGGTTCTGCAAATCCCCGGTACGGATGAATGGTATATCATATATCATCGTATAAATAAAAATTACCTGAATGAAAGTCCTGGCACACACCGCGAGGTCTGTATCGATCGTATGGACTTTAATCCGGATGGGACGATAAAGAAAGTGCAGCCTACTAATTAAGTGGATTTGATTCCAGCTTATTCGGTGGATATGCGAGTGCTGTTAGCCAACTAGATTAAACTTTATTATGACTATTTACCCAGAATGTTTCTATTGGTGGGGAAAAATCCCCATATTTATGGGGATAATGCCCCGTGCAAGTGGGGGAAATACCCCATTGCAGTGGGGAAAATATCCCATCGGAAAGAAACTTTTATGGGCTAACAGCTTGCAGAGGATTCCAATCCGCAGGGAAAGTCATTTCCATAATATGGCTTTCTCTTTACTGTAAACAAGAGACGACCAATTATTTATAGAAAAAGACTTCTCGTAATCAGTAAAAAAATGCTACATTTGCCCCGAATTTGCAATAAAAGTATAAAGTGGCAAAAAGATCTTTTCTATATATAATTTTGCTGATAGCCCTGTTTCTTTCCTTGTCTGGAGTTCAGGCAAAGGAGAAAACGTTTACTGTCGTGATCGATGCCGGTCACGGGGGAAAAGACCCTGGTGCACGCGGTACTGTTATTGATGAGAAGGCGATAAACCTGTCGGTCGCTCTAAAGCTGGGGGAGAAGATCTCTGCCAACCATGACGATGTAAAAGTTATTTATACCCGCAAGACCGACCGTTTCATAGAACTGGATGAACGTGCCAACATCGCCAACCGGAATAAGGCCGACCTGTTTATCTCGATACACACAAACTCCGTTAAAAAAGGAAGTACAGCCCGCGGTACTGAAACTTATACCTTAGGTTTGGCCCGTACGGATGAGAACCTGGCTGTTGCTATGCGCGAAAACTCAGCTATCTTATTAGAAGATAATTATCTGCAGAAATATGAAGGGTTCGATCCCAATTCTTCCGAGTCATATATCATATTCGAGTTTATGCAGAATAAGCATATGGAACAGAGTATCAGCCTGGCTTCTGAAATTCAGAAGTGTTTCACCTCGGCCAATCGTGGTGACAGAGGTGTGAGGCAAGCAGGTTTTCTGGTTTTAAGGAAAACAAGTATGCCTAGTGTTCTGGTAGAACTTGGTTATATCTCCAACCGGGAAGAGGAACGTTTTATGAAGTCGTCGGATGGACAGAATAAACTGGCCAGTGCTCTTAGTGCTGCTTTTACGAAATACAAAAAGGAATATGACAGAAAACAGGGAGGTGTCTCTGTCGGTGCAAATAGTTCGGTTGTATCATCAGAAACCCGTAATATTCCGGCGTTGAGTGAAGATAAGAAGACACGAACCGATCTTTCTGATGCTCCGGTAGGGAGTGAGGTGGATATTCTTAACAAAAAGAAAAATTCATCTTCACAAAGAAAACGGACTCAGACTACGGTGTCGTCCAGGGAAAAGTCAGATACGACAGGTAAAATAATTTATAAAGTGCAAATTCTTACCTCCGATAAAAAACTTTCTCCGGGGGCAAAAGTGTTTAAAGGATATAAGAATGTGAACTTCTTTGTTGAAAAAGGAATTTATAAATATACTTATGGCGAAACAACGGATTTTGATTCGATCAGGAAGTTACGCCGACAGGTCGCTAAAGACTTTAAAGATGCGTTTATCGTAGCCTTTAAAGATGGCAAAAAGGTAAAATATTAAATAAAGAAACATATAATTTAAAGGGATGAAAAATATACTGACCAAAGAGGCAAAAATCGGACTCGTAAGTATTATCAGTCTGGCGTTGCTGTATTTCGGGATTAATTATCTGAAAGGAATAAATTTATTCAAGCCGGTAAATCATTATTTTGTTACATTTCATAATGTGAAGGACGTTACTGTTTCCAGTCCTGTTTTTATTGATGGTTTTAAAGTCGGATTGGTTAGGAGTATTGTCTATGATTATGAAAATACGGATAAAATAACTGTTGAGATCAGTTTGGATGATGAGATGAAGCTAACTTCGGGTAGCTATATTACAATTATTAAGACCTTACTGAGTGGAGGAGAACTTCATATTCACCTGAATAAGTATGTAAAAGATTACCTGAAGCCTGGAGCTACGCTTGAAGGACGGATGGAAGAAGATATGATGCAGGCTGTACAAGAGAAAATTCTACCTAGTGTGGCAGATCTGTTACCTAAGATAGATTCGATCTTGGGAGGTCTGCAAACGTTGATTGCTCATCCGGCAATCGCCCAGTCCCTAAATCATATTGAGAAGACAACTGGTAACCTGGAAGCTTCCACTCGTCAGTTGAATGCCTTACTGAGCAAAGACGTTCCCGGAATTGTATCGGATCTGAAAGTGATAACAGGTAATTTTAATGAGGTCAGTGCCGGGCTGAAAGAATTGGATCTGGCTACAACAGTTAACTCGATAAATGCAACATTGGCTAATCTTAAGCTTACTACTGATAAGCTGAATCAAAAAGATAATAGCTTGGGATTGTTGTTGAATGACAGGAGTTTATATGATAATCTGGATAGCACCATGGTGAATGCTTCCAATTTATTAATAGACTTGAAAAAGAATCCGAAAAGATATGTTCATTTTTCTGTTTTTTAACTGAAAGGAATATTAAAACATCTAATGTTATTTAGAATTATTCCAATTAAAGAAAAAAATATACAAACCTAATTTCAGATAGGCTTAAGGCCTTTAGATAGAGGGGAATAACCTGATATCGGAGTCTTTTTGCATAGGGAAAGGGGGTAAAGTGGGGATAGTAAAAATGCCCCAAAATAAAGGGCTCTTGAATATAGTGAATGCTAAGTGCTTGTTAATCAGATGTATTTCTTGTAACTGCCTGATGCTAAATGGGATATTAAACATTCAAAAGAACCAAATAATTCGGAGCTTTTTTTTTCCGAATTAATTTCTAAACTTTGTAGTCGGAAAGAAATATAAAAGCTATAGTTGGGAGAGTAATAAATCATGCAAACTGAATATCAGACATTGTGGAATAAATGCCTCGCTGTTATAAAAGACATCGTGCCAGAGGCCGCTTTTAACACATGGTTCATGCCGATCATACCTCTATCGTATGAGGATAACAAATTTACGATTCAGGTACCGAGCCAGTTTTTTTATGAGTATCTTGAAGAGAAATACGTAAATGTATTAAAGGTTACATTATATCGTGTTATCGGTCAGGGTACGATTCTTAATTACCGTGTTATGGTAGATAAGACGACTGGTGGTACGGTAGATTATCCGGCAGAAAATGGTTCAGTAGCTGTAAAGAAAATAACTCCCAAAGATGCGAATAAGGCTCCTAGTCCATTTGTACAAACTGCACCTCAGGATTTGGATCCTCAATTGAATCCCAAATATAACTTTGAAAACTATTTTGAAGGAACCAGTAATAAATTAGTACGTACTGCGGGAGAAGCTGTTGCTCAGAATCCTGGAAAGACAACGTTTAATCCATTATTTATCTTTGGCCCTTCAGGGGTAGGTAAAACACATTTGTGTCATGCCATAGGAACACGTATCCGTGAACTTCATCCTGAGAAGAAGGTGTTATATGTTTCGTCTCATCTTTTCCGTGTACAGTTTACTGATGCGATCCGTAAGAATACGACGAATGACTTCCTGAACTTTTATCAGAATATCGATGTTTTGCTATTGGATGATATCCAGGAGTTGATCGGTATGGATAAAACACAGAACACATTCTTCCATATATTTAATCACCTTCACCAGTTGGGAAAACAGTTGATCCTTACATCCGATAAGGCTCCAGTAGACTTACAAGGAATGGAGGAGCGTTTGATTACTCGTTTGAAATGGGGCTTGACTGCTGAATTGAGTCGTCCGGACCTTGATTTGAGAAAGAAGATTCTTAAAAACAAGATTAATCATGACGGAATCGTTATCCCGGATGAAGTATTCAACTTTATTGCCAATAACGTAACGGAAAATGTTCGTGACCTGGAAGGTATTCTTGTTTCTCTGATGGCAAATGCTGTTATTAATAATAAGGAAATAGATTTGCCTTTGACCAAACGTGTGGTTAGTCAGGCGGTTCGTCTTGAAAAGAAGCAGTTGTCTGTTCAGATGATTCAGGAAATTGTATGTAATTACTTTAATTTAGATCAGTCAGTTATTCAGACGCGTTCCAGAAAGCGTGAAATTGTGCAGGCTCGTCAGATTACGATGTATCTTGCCAAAAAGTATACCGATTGTTCATTTTCCCATATCGGAAAGATAGTAGGTAAAAAAGATCATGCCACCGTTTTGCATGCCTGCAAAACAATCAAGGATCAGATGGAAACGAGCAAATCTTTCCGGTCGTCTGTCGAAGAAATCGAAGTTAAGTTGAAAGGCTAAGAAATCCTTAAAATATAGTCTGAAAGGATGTCATTTTGTATGGCATCCTTTTCTGTTCTTGGATAACCTGTGAGAGTGATAGGTTTTCGTTTTGGAAAACTTTGTTTGATAATTAAAAAGCTAATATATTGATATTCATTGGTGATCTGGTTTGAAATGGAAAACTTGTTGTCTGTTTCGATTTTAGTTGTTGAATAATTTGGTTAATAAATAAAGTATTCTTAAACTTGCACTATTATTAAATACAGTAATTATCGTGAACCATAAAACTTACACATTCGATGAAGCATTTAAGGCTTCACTGGACTACTTTACGGGCGACGAGCTTGCCGCGAAAGTATGGGTAAACAAGTATGCTTTGAAAGATGCATTCGGGAATATTTATGAGGAATCCCCTAATGATATGCATCACCGGTTGGCAAAAGAAATTGCCCGTGTAGAAAAGAAGTATCCTAATCCGCTGTCGGAACAGGAGCTTTTTGAATTATTTGATCATTTCCGCTATATCGTTCCGCAGGGAAGTCCGATGACGGGGATAGGCAATGATTATCAGATTGCCTCACTCTCTAATTGTTTTGTGATAGGATTGGATGGAGAAGCCGATTCATATGGTGCAATTATCCGGATTGATGAAGAACAGGTTCAGTTGATGAAGCGTCGTGGAGGTGTCGGACATGATTTGTCTCATATTCGTCCGAAAGGATCTCCTGTTAAAAACTCGGCTCTTACTTCTACCGGGTTGGTGCCGTTCATGGAACGTTACTCTAATTCTACACGCGAAGTGGCACAGGACGGACGTCGTGGTGCATTGATGTTGAGTGTGTCGATTAAGCATCCGGATTCTGAATCCTTTATCGATGCGAAGATGACAGAAGGTAAAGTAACCGGTGCAAACGTATCAGTAAAAATAGATGATGATTTTATGAATTCCGTAGTTAGCGGAACTCCATATACGCAGCAATATCCTATTGATTCGGAAAATCCTACCACTAAAAAAGAAATAGATGCTTCGGCTTTATGGAAGAAGATTATACATAATGCATGGAAGTCTGCCGAGCCAGGTGTTTTGTTCTGGGATACTATTTTACGTGAATCGGTTCCCGATACGTATGCCGACCTGGGCTTCCGTACGGTTTCTACTAATCCTTGTGGCGAGATACCACTTTGTCCGTATGATAGCTGTCGTTTATTGGCAATCAATCTTTATTCATACGTTGTGAATCCGTTTACAAAAGATGCTTACTTTGATTTTGACTTATTCAAAAAGCATGTAGCATTGGCACAGCGCATCATGGATGATATTATTGATCTTGAATCGGAAAAGATTGAAAAGATCCTTGAAAAGATCGATTCCGATCCGGAATCGATGGAAGTGAAGGAAACGGAACGTCATTTATGGGAAAAGATCCAGAAGAAAACATTACAGGGACGTCGTACCGGTGTGGGTATCACTGCAGAAGGTGATATGATCGCAGCTCTGGGACTACGTTATGGTACGGAAGAAGCTACTGAATGTGCTGAAGAAATTCAGAAGACACTGGCTTTGGAAGCTTACCGTTCTTCTGTAATGATGGCTAAGGAACGTGGCGCTTTTGAGATCTATGATTCAAAACGTGAAGAAAAGAATCCGTTTATCAACCGTCTGCGTGAAGCCGATCCGGGCTTGTATGAAGATATGATGAAATACGGACGTCGTAATATTGCCTGTCTGACCATTGCTCCTACGGGAACAACCAGTCTGATGACACAGACGACTTCCGGTATCGAGCCGGTCTTCCTTCCTGTGTACAGACGTCGTCGTAAGGTGAATCCGAATGATTCGGCAGCACGTGTAGACTTCGTTGATGAAACAGGGGATGCATTCGAAGAATATGTAGTATTCCATCATAAGTTTGTAACCTGGATGTTGGCCAATGGTTATTCCGCATCCAAGAGATATACCCAGGAAGAAATAGACGAACTGGTTGCTAAGTCACCTTATTATAAGGCTACATCCAATGATGTTGATTGGCTGCAGAAAGTCCGTATGCAGGGACGTATCCAGAAATGGGTAGACCATTCTATCAGTGTGACTATTAACCTGCCGGCTGACGTAACGGAAGAATTGGTCGATTCTTTGTATGTTGAAGCATGGAAGTGCGGATGTAAAGGATGTACGGTTTATCGTGACGGTTCCCGTTCGGGTGTATTGTTATCAACCGAGAAAAAGAAGAAGGACAAGGATGATTGCAATTGTATGCAGCCACCTGTTATTGTTGCTACTCGTCCGCGTGAGTTGGAAGCAGACGTTGTTAAGTTCCAGAATAACCGCGAAAAGTGGATTGCCTTTGTCGGCTTATTGAATGGACGTCCTTATGAGATTTTTACTGGTCTTGCAGACGATGATGAAGGTATCATGCTTCCGAAAAATGTATCGAAAGGTACGATTATCAAGAGTTATGATGAGGATGGACAGAAACATTACGACTTCCAGTTCAAGAACAAACGTGGTTATAAGATGACTATCGAAGGGCTGGATGGTAAGTTCGACCCAGAGTTCTGGAACTATGCAAAACTGATCTCCGGTGTATTGCGTTATGGTATGCCTATCGATCAGGTAATCAAGCTGGTTCAGGGAATGGAGTTAAACAACGAGTCTATCAATACCTGGAAGAATGGTGTTGAACGTGCCTTGAAGAAATACTTGCCGAATGGAACCGAGCTAAAAGGACAGAAATGTCCTAACTGTGGTCAGGAAACCCTGATCTACCAGGAAGGATGTCTGATTTGCACGAACTGTGGAGCATCAAAGTGTGGATAAGTGTAACATCGTAAATATTTTTAGTGAATGCGGAGAGAAATCTCCGCATTTTTCATATCTTCGTGGCTGGAACTAAATTTGATACACATGAAAGTCACCTTTAATATCAACTTCCATACCATTTGGGGGCAGAAGTTATGTGTAGTAGGATCTATTCCGGAGCTTGGCTCATGGGAGCCTGCTTTGGCAAAGGAAATGAACTACAAAGGGGATGGAAACTGGCAGCTTGAGCTGGATCTGGAACTTACATCGCCTCAGCAGACTATAGAATATCGTTACTTTTTAAGTATAAATGATAAGCAGGTATTTGAAGAATGGGAGAAAAACCATCAGGTTACATTTGAAGGACATGCCAATCATTACACCTTGTATGACTATTGGCAGATACGTCCTAATAATCTGGCCTTCTATTCTTCTGCTTTCACGAAAAGTCTGTTTGCCCATCCATGTAATACGTATGAACGGGTTGTCAAAAGCGGAAAGAGGCTGACTATTAAAATCTCGGCCCCGCGTGTGGAGAAGAACCAAAGTGTTGCCATCACCGGTAATCAGGAATGTCTGGGAAACTGGCATCCCGATAAAGCTTTGATCCTAAGTTGCGACACCTTCCCCGATTGGCATATCGACCTGGATGCGAATGATATAGTCTATCCGCTGGAATACAAATTCCTTGTCTATGATAACGATAAGCATCAGCCTTTATACTGGGAAGAAGACGAGAACCGGAAACTAGACCTGCCTCCGCAGGATTTTGGAGAAACCGTCATTGTCTCCGGACTTTATTTCCGCGATAATCTTCCTTTATGGCGGTGTGCGGGTACAGTGATCCCGGTATTTTCTCTCCGTTCCGAACAAGGATTTGGAGTTGGCGATCTCGGGGATCTGCGTATGCTGGTCGACTGGGCAAAGAAAACCCGCCAGCGTATCATACAGGTTTTACCGATGAATGATACGACAATGAGTCATACCAAAGGAGACTCTTATCCGTACAGTGCAATCTCAATTTATGCACTTCACCCCATGTATATCAGTCTGCCTTCGATGGGAGAACTGAAGGATGCAGGAAGAGTTGCTTTCTACAGGGAAAAGCAGGAAGATCTGAATGCGAAGGACGCTGTCGACTATGAAGAAGCAGTAAAATATAAATTGGCTTATTGTCGGGAATTCTTTAGTCAGGAAGGTTCTGCTATTATGGCCAGTCCCGAATATCAGGAATTCTTTGCTCAAAGTCAATCCTGGTTAGTGCCGTATGCCGCATACAGTTATCTTCGTGATAAATATAAGACTTCCGACTTTACAAACTGGGGAAATAATGCGACGTACAACAAGTCGCAGATACGTGAACTTTGTTCGGAAGATAGCGGCGCTTATCCTGAAATATCTTTTTATTATTTCCTGCAATTCATTTTGCATACGCAATTTAAATCTGTATCCGACTATGCCCGTAAGAACGGAATAGTCCTGAAAGGCGACCTGCCGATCGGGGTGAACCGTACCAGTATCGACGCCTGGACAGAACCGCAGTATTTTAATATGAACGGTCAGGCCGGTGCACCTCCCGATGATTTCTCCGTTAACGGTCAGAACTGGATGTTCCCGACCTATAACTGGGAAACAATGGAGAAAGATAATTATTCCTGGTGGAAACGGCGTTTTCATAAGATGAGTGATTACTTCGATAGTTTCCGTATTGATCATATACTAGGCTTTTTCCGTATATGGGAAGTGCCGTTGGATTATGTACAGGGATTGTGCGGTCATTTCAATCCAGCTCTCCCTCTGACAAAAGAGGAGATCGAACAGTATGGATTTACTTTCAATGAAGCCCGTTTCACCACTCCTCATATAAACCGTAAATTCCTTCCGGAATTATTCGGTATTCTGGCTGAAGAGGTGGAAGGAACTTATCTGGCCCAATCCTCTTCCAATCATTTTGTACTGAAATCTTTCTGTGATACACAGCGGAAGATCGAAGCATTGTTTGCCGGAAAGACCGATGAAGCTTCTTTGCGTTTAAAGGAGGGACTGTTCTCGATTGCCAATGAAGTATTGTTCCTGCGCGATCCGCAGGAGAAAGATAAATTCCATCCCCGCATTTCGGCCAGTCAGTCATATATGTACAGCGAACTGAGCACATCCGACCGATATGCATTCGATCAGTTATACTGGGAGTTTTTCTATCATCGTCATAACGATTACTGGAAGACACAGGCCTTTAATCGTCTGACCCCTCTGGTGGCAAGTACGAATATGTTGGTGTGTGGTGAAGACCTGGGTATGATTCCCGAGTCTGTTCCTGATGTAATGAATAAACTACAGATACTCAGCCTGGAGATTGAAAGGATGCCGAAAACACCCCAGCGGGAGTTTACGGATATGTTCAACCTGCCCTATCATTCGGTCTGCACAACGTCGACACACGATATGACTCCGCTTCGTAACTGGTGGCATGAAGATCGTGAGAAGATACAGCGTTATTATAATGAAGTGTTATTACATGAAGGTACCGCTCCGGAAGACTGTACGGAAGAGCTGGCAACACAAATCGTGACCAACCATCTGGCAACAAATTCAATGCTGACTATCATCCCTATGCAGGATTGGTTTGCGATTGACGATTCCGTGAAGCGGAAAGATTTTGAGGCGGAACGTATCAACGTCCCGTCCAATTCAAATCATTATTGGTGTTACAGAATGCACATCACGTTGGAGAAACTGATCGAGACAGACAGCCTGAACAACAAAATAGCGGAACTGATTAGAAAGTCCGGGAGACGATAAACGTTCCGCAGGACGAATAAGCGTCGGAAAACATATCACAGATGATTGTGTCGAAAGTGTTATTTAGCGCTTTCGACACAATTCTTTTTTATACTTTATGATAAGGTTTGTGTAATATTCTTAGTAAAAAACTTAGTTCTGTATGAACTCTGGTTATGATGAACAAAGATAAGAATTATCGACAAATGCTACATTTATAATAGCGAATAATCAAGGTTCCTGTAAAAAAAACTGCTATTTACCTGTTTTTCCTCTCTGTAAGAGGTACCGTTATGGTATCATAAGGTAAATCGGGTCATACTTAGATGAGTTGATACTATCTCATATTCATAAGACTGTCAAAAGGAATGATGACAATTAGGGCTTAATTTTCAAGGCTGGTGCCAGAGTTCATACAGAACTCACAAAAACAGACAAAGCCTATGGCAACAAATGAACCCAGAAAGCGAAGTATCGTTGCTACCTTGGTAGCTAACATGCTGACGGAGCGTGAAGACGACTTCACTGCTAACGTCACTTACGTGGCAAATCGCTCTATTGAAGATCTCTGCAATATTGCAGCAAGTGGTAAAAGTAAGTTTACAGCGTCCGAATTACTGGCAGCTCACAACGATTTGAAGACCACTGCCAAAGAAGAATTGTACTCCGGTTCTACTGTAGAATTCGGTTTGACAAACAACTCGCTCGGAATAGACGGTCCCTTCATTGGCCCGAAAGCCAAATTCGATCCGGCAAAGAATAATGTAACCCTTCGCAGCACGCCTATTAAAGAAGTGAAAACGGATATGAAAGGTATCAACGTGATCGTAGGTGAAGTAGTGGAAGGCCTTCCGACCGTCACTAAACTGACTGATGTATTCTCTGGTTCTATAAATGCTAAAATCACCCCGGGCAACACTCTCAACGGTGAAGGTAAGCGCGTCAAGATAGTGGGAACTGGAGGTAACACCGTAGGTTTCTTCTTTATCAACTCAGAAACCGAAGCAGAAACAGCCGTTCCGATGACAGCCGTTTCGCGTAATGATCCTTCTTATTTCTCTTTCATTATCCCGGCATTGGCCGATGGTAAATACTATTTGGAAATAGCTTCCCAATATGGCGGCAACACCAAACAATTGTTGAAAGACGTACGCCGTAACCGTTTCCCTTACCTGCTGACAGTGGGGGATACCGGCGAGGATGACCGCCCTGTAATTGAATGACACTTTTTATGCGATCACCGTATGCGCTCGTATACGATGATCGTATCCTCTCACATACGACTGTCGTATACGGGAACATACGATGTCCGTATACGAGCGCATACGACAATCGTATATGCGCGGTACGAAACGGATCAATTGACGTAACCTGCGCAAATATCAAAGAACTTATACAATTTAAACAAGCATTTACTTATGAAACAAATAATACAGAAATACCGACTCTGGCTGCTTTGTCTGATGGGGGCGATGATGCTTTTGCCACACGCCGTGTGGGGGCAAGGTGTGTGGGTGTCTAATGGTAGCACATTTTCTTGTACGATTGATGGTGGGGAGGAAACCATTAATGGAGATTTCCATCGTGAACCGATACGCGATGAGAATGGTAACATTATTGCAGAGAATAGCCTCCCTATCAGCGATATAAAATTAAAGAGTGGGACGTTAATCATTGAAAGTATAGGTGGTTATCAGGGCACTTCTATTACTGTTGAGGCTACAGGTGGAACGATTCTGTATAAGCAATACAATACCGGTAATGCTATTTCTAAACTTATAGTTAAAGGAGATGTGAACATTGTAGGGGGATCAGATGGTCATTTCCCTGACTGTGTGGCACATGATATGGTCATATCGAGTGGAAATGTCACCTTGTCTGGTATAACGATTAATTCGAAAAAGATGGCTATGCGCATTGAAGGTGGAATGGTGACGATAGAGTCTGCTCGTTATAATCAGCCGGAGAAAGTAACTCCTATTCCTTATGCCATCCTCCAAACTGGCGGAGAACTGACATTGAAAAATTACGATTTCGACCCAATCGGGAGTTTGGCATCCTATTACCCGGATTATATTGTCCAGACGGAAGGTGGCACATTGAAAATATCGGGCGGAACATTCGGGAAGACGTTTACCGGGCAGGTCCCTCTGCCTTTTCATGTCTTGAAAAGTGGTAGCCTGATTATCGATGATGGCACTTTTTATAATTCTATCTCTGTGGAAGAAGGCGAATTGACCATCAACGGAGGGACTTTCTACGGGCTTCAGTCTAAAAAAGGAAAAGTGACCATAAATGGCGGGGACTTTAACGCTACAAGTTACTCTATAAGTGGACAGAAAATCAACAAGCCTGTCATCATTGAAGGGGGCAGCCTGAGAATCACAGGTGGAGAATTTACGGCTGCCGAACATGAATCGGTCCGTGCGGCTATACAGATCCTGGCAGATGCGGAGGTTGAGCTTAGCGGGGGTGTTTATAATAATTGTGCTTTCCACATTGACCCGTCGGTCGGTCTTACACCGGAAAGCATGTTGGAGAAGGGATATGGCTACTTTACATTGACACAGGAGTTACAGCCGGACGTGCAATACAAAAACGATGCCATACAAAAATATGATAGGATACAAGTTAAGGCTCTTGATAGCGAACCCCCCGCGGGTTATGGCAGGGAAGAGGCTTTGAAGGCCGACGTAGGACCGAATGGCAAAGATGTGACAGTCTTCGGGACGCAAATTCCATACAATTATGAGATCAATACGCCGGAAGGGCTGCTTTGGCTGATGACTGCGATTAATGGTTATTGGAATAAAGACTTCGAGGTCGAACTTCCCCAGACAGATTACTATAAAATAAACCAGGCTTCGGAAATCCGAATCACCGCCAACCTGGATATGACCGGATATGAATGGGTTCCTATCTTTGTATTCTCTGCTGCGCTTTTGGATGGGCAGAACCACCGCATTTATAACCTGAAAGTGAATCAGGCTTGTGCTACTTTCATACAACAACTAGGCTCTTCGAGTAGACCGGCTTCTACTCTGGCTAATCTCGTGGTCAATGGTACATTCAACAGTAAAGACACAAAATATAATAGCAGGATAAACTCCGGTTCTTCCGGACTTGTTTGCAGTAATGTGAATGGATATATCGTCAACTGCGGTGTGGAACAAAGCACGTTGACCTCTGACTTCACAGATCCTTCCGTTGTCAGTAATGCCGGATTGGTGGTGTTTAACTACAAGGTCATTCAAAACTGCTATTTTACCGGAGAGATAAGTATGAAGGAGATATATACGAAACCCCGTTGGGAGGAAACTAATGATGTCGGAGGAATTATCAGGGCAGGGGAGATTGCGGTTAATTGTCGCTCGGGTGCTTGCATCGAGAATACTTATTCTCATCTTTTCAAGCCTGTGTCTCATAAGGCGGAGTGCACTTCGCTTGAATTGACAATCACAAAGGAACCATCTATCGGCGAACTTGTCGCCGAATCGGGAGACGGAACTATTGATGGTTGTTTCAAAGCCACGGATCCGAAAGATGCATTGGATGCCTTGAATAAGGGAGTCGAAGCACACAAGCTTCTTCAAGACGAGATATCATGGAAACTCTGGATTTGTAAAGAGGAACGAAACGGCGGTTTCCCGATCTTGGGAGAAAAAAACAAACCGTCCGTTATCGAATACCCCCTTACCCTGAAAGTGGAAGGTCCCGGCACATTCGAGGGCTATTATTGGACGGGAGAAGAGGAAGTGCAGGAAAAACACGATTTCCAGGCCGACACCACGATCATTTTTACAAATGCAAGAACTTTCCATATTATGCCTAAGCCCGGCAAGGGAGCAACCTTGGTAAATGTAGTGAAAGTTATGAAGAGACTGGATGAGGAGATGGAGAAGCTGGATTCCATTCCGCAGGTGGAGATAAAGGCGAATGAAGAGTACCAGTTCTTGGCACGAGAATCCATCGAACTGGTTGCCCGGTTCCGTCTCGACACGTTGTATATCGAAAATGACACCACCGTATTGGGTGGATCGGATGAAATCACAAGCGTGGACAAGGTGGAAATTTCCGCATCCGGCTCGGAGGGGAATAAACCGGCAGTCGTGGAAATCGGCAACGTAACTGTTCAACCGAAAGAGGATGGCGGAGGCAGTGAAACCCTTGAGGCCAGAACGACCATCACCAAGGATGCAAACGTCATCCTCAAATTGTCGGGAACGAACGACCTCGGAACGCTCACCAATAATGGCTGTGTGACCATCGAGAAGGGTGATAATGCCGCAGAAGTATCATTGGCAGCTAAGGTTATCAATTCTGGCACATTGATCGACAACACCGGGTTGATCACGGAAGTTCTGGGTAAAGACGAAAGTTTGTTTCTTTCCGTGCTAAAAAAAGAAGAAGCGGATAAGAATATCACACCGGGTGAAACCACCTCTTTGAGCGCGCAAGCAACTGTTCCGGCCGGTGCAACCGTCACTTTCCAATGGCAACGCGGAAGCGCTGGTACATGGACGGATATCGGCGAACCAACGACCTGCCCAGAACAGACTCCGGTGATTACGCGAGCAATGAAGCTTGATACCGAACCGGAAGCCGTTTCCTATACGAATAATTACAGTGAGGCATTGAACGCTCCAGGCACTTATGAGTATCGCTGCCTGATTAAACGGGAAGAAATTGGCGGAACAACGGTCTCAACCACGCTAAGCGTTTATGGCACGGTGACTGTAGAACCGAAAACGGAGCCGAAACCTGATCCCACGCCAACAGTGGACAGTTACACGATCACCTTGCCGTCTGTGGTCGGTGCCACGACGGATCCGGTTGCCGGAGATTATACGGTAGAGGAGGGTGGTAGCTTCAGCTTCACGCTGATTTTGGATACCGAATACAGCCAGTCCAGCCCGATAGTGAAAGCCGGCAACGAGACGTTGCGGCTCGATGCTGACGGTCGCTACATGCTTACGGATATCTCTCGCGATCTGACGATCTCGATCACCGGCATCATGCCTGATCTTCCGACTTCCAATGCCAATGTCGATATACCCGTCCGGGTTTGGAGTTATAAGGGCACGTTGAGGTTGTATAGCGAAACAAAGGAAGTTGCACGGATCATTACGTTAGACGGTCGCCTCCATAAGACGTTGACCGTCTTAGGACACGTCACCGAAACGGATGTCCCGAAAGGCATTTATCTTGTATTGATCAAAGGACAAGTTTTCAAACTTATGAATTAGGTAGGCTTCTAAACGAAGCAGCATGAAATAAGGAGGGTATGCCAGACACCGGAAGGCGTTTTGGGCATACCCTTTTATTTTTGTAGATGTGATCGGTTCAGGCCTTTTTCCCTGACATATTGCAAACCCCGTTGAAGCGAGCATTCGGCTCGATCTCCAGTGATTGTGCAAACACATCTCCTTTAATATTGGCAGTAGCTTTCAGCACTAGCTTTTCACTGACACGCACGGAACCTTCTACTTCTCCGAGCACCTCTGCATTGGCAGAAACGATATTACCGGCCACACGTCCTTTGGGACCGATCACGATCTTTCCGTTGCAGTTGATATCTCCTTCAACCTGACCGTCCAGTCTGAAATCAGCTTCTGTAATAATATTACCTTTAACGGTTGTTCCGGCGGCTAGGGTGTTATGTAGGCCACCGGCGGAATTTTCATCTTTCTGTTTTATTCCCATCATATAAATACTTTGTTGCTTGTCTCGCAAATATAGACTATTTTTTTTGCAGAAAGGACTTCTTTATCTACTTTTACAGATAAAATAACGAAAAATGACAGTACAAATAGAACTGGAAACCATGAAATTCTATGCCTGGCATGGAGTGTCGCCTCAGGAGACACGTGTCGGGAACACATTTGTCGTGAATCTTCTTCTGACGGCACCTCTTGAAAAAGCATTGGCCAGCGATGATTTGGACGATACAATAAATTATGCCGAAGTATATGAGATCGTGAAAGGAGAAATGGCCATTCCGTCGAAGCTGCTCGAACATGTAGCCGGACGAATCCTGCATGCGCTCAAAAGAGCATTTCCCCAACTGTTGGCTGTTAAGTTGAAACTCTCGAAGCTGAACCCTCCTTTTGGCGGCGATGTTTATAGTGCCTCCGTAATTCTGGAAGAAACGTACAGTTAGTATTTCAATAACTTTCTCTATCTTTGCATTTTTAAAGCACAAATAATATACACCATGGCATTTACCAACAACGTAATGATTGTCCGCCACGGCTTGATGGCGAAGTTAGTTAAACTTTGGAAAGAAAACCGTTTGCTCGACGAGATCGATCGTCTGCCCATAGAATTGAGTCCCCGTAAATCGAAAGTAATAGGCCGCTGCTGCGTGCATAAGGAGCGTGCCGTATGGAAATATAAGACGCTTCCCCTGTTGGGCTTCGATATGCAGGACGAGATAGACGAACTGACACCTTTGTCGGAATATGCCAAACGCGCCTTGCTTCGTCCGGAGAATAAGAAAGATAACCTGATGTGCGTAGTCGACGAAGCCTGTTCGTCCTGTGTACAGGTTAACTATGAGATTACGAACCTTTGCCGTGGCTGTGTGGCACGTAGCTGTTATATGAACTGTCCGAAAGACGCTATCCAGTTCAAGAAGAACGGACAGGCCCGGATCGACCACGATACCTGTATCAGTTGTGGTAAGTGTCATCAGAACTGTCCTTACCATGCTATCGTATATATTCCTATCCCCTGTGAAGAGGTTTGTCCGGTGAAAGCGATCAGCAAAGATGAATACGGTGTGGAACATATCGACGAGTCTAAATGTATTTACTGCGGTAAATGTATCAATGCCTGTCCGTTTGGGGCGATCTTCGAGATATCCCAGGTGTTCGATATCCTGCAACGTTTGCGCAATAAGGAGCAGATGGTCGCTATTGTGGCTCCTTCCATCCTGGCACAGTTCAGTGCACCGGTAGAAAGTGTATATGGAGCGATCAAGGCGATGGGATTTACGGAGATTGTGGAAGTCGCTCAGGGAGCGATGGAGACTACCCGTCGTGAAGCAGAAGAACTGAAAGAAAAACTGGAGGAAGGGCAACCTTTCATGACAACCAGTTGTTGTCCCTCATACGTTCAGCTAGCCGAAAAACACATCCCGGATCTGAAGAAATATATCTCTACCACAGGCTCTCCGATGTATTATACGGCACGCCTTGTCAAAGAGAAATATCCTGATTGCAAGATCGTATTTATCGGCCCGTGCGTAGCCAAACGTAAGGAGGTGAAGATGGATCCGGCTGTCGATTTCACATTGACATTCGAAGAGATCGGCTCTATTCTGGAAGGACTCGACATCAAAGTGGAGGAAGCAAAGCCTTTCTCTGTCCTTTTCAACTCTGTGCGTGAAGCGCATGGCTTCGCCCAGAGCGGTGGTGTGATCAACGCTGTGAAAGTCTACTTGAAAGAGGAACAGGTGAACGCCGTACAGGTAGCCAACCTGACAAAAAAGAACGTCGCCTTGCTTCGTGCCTACGCCAAAACAGGCAAAGCTCCGGCACAGTTTATCGAGGTCATGGCCTGTGAAGGCGGTTGTGTAACCGGCCCTTGTATCCATGCCGATAAAGTAACCGGACAGAAGCAATTGATGAAGGAACTTACTAAATACTAAACAAAAATGACAAAGAAAATCTTATTATCATTCTCGCTGGCAGGAGCAATGTTATTGACAGCATGCGGCCATCGGGAATTGCCGGCAATGGGAGATTATTCTGTGCAGGTATTCCACGATACTCCGGTGAGGTTCGTGCCCGACCAGTACGGCGGGTATAGTGAAGCTGGTGCAGACAGCATCTATCACCTGGTGAACGGACGTATCATTTTGAAAAAGGTGACTTTGCCCGATTACAAACGTAACGTCTCCGTAAACCTGAAAGTAACGATTGCTTCCAACGGTGACCGTTGGGATAAGTCGGGTTCCTGCTTTATCCTGCCGAAATCGTCGGCAATCAATCTGTTGAACATTGCGAAGGGAGAGAAGCAGTTCCCGGCAATAGACAGTACGAAGCTGGAAAATATGATCGGTATCGTCTCCGGTGAAGACTATGAACCGACAGTCGAGCTGATGCGTTTCATGACTCCGTTCGGTGTAGGTCATTACAGCAGTTCGGACGACAGTCTGAGCAGTAAGCGTAAGCCTGTTTATATCGACCAGTGGGCCGATAGCGTAAGCTGGGAACAGAATATCACCGACCTGTATCCTTTGCTGGAAGGAGGCGCTTACGTAGGAGTCTTTATCGATACCTGGACAGCCGAGGGTTATATTGCCAGTGTGACGATTGATGTGGATGAGTCGGATATCACTTGTGATGCTTTGACAAAAAGACATGTCGAACCGTTGATGAACACTGTTTATTATATCGGACAATCCTATCCCGATATCTTTGCCCGCAAAGACGTGTCGACTGACTTTACCATCCCGGCAGGTGCGAAGAACGTTCGCCTGAAATATATCGTAACCGGGCATGGCGGCCATGATGGTGGTGACGAATTTGTTCAGAAGCAGAATATAATCTCGGTAGATGGAAAAGAAGTGCTTGACTTCATTCCCTGGCGTAACGACTGTGCATCTTTCCGCCGTTTCAATCCGGCAACCGGTGTGTGGTTGGAGAAGCGCCTGGCCTCTTATATCGGACCGAAAGGATATACGGAGAAAGAAGTGGAAGAACCTGTTGCTTCGTCCGACTTTTCCCGTTCCAACTGGTGTCCGGGTTCCGATGTCGTTCCCGAAGAAGTGGAACTGACCGATATCCAGCCGGGTGAACATACCCTGACGGTCAGCATCCCCGAAGCTCAGGAAGTAGATGGCAATAAGCTGAACCATTGGTTGGTTTCCGCCTACCTGGTTTGGGATGAATAACCTTTAAATCTATACTATTATGGACACCTTACTCCCTTTCGCCCTTTTGTGCTTCACCTCCTTTTTTACACTGACAAACCCGTTGGGCACTATGCCGGTCTTTCTGACCATGACGAACGGGATGAGTGACGACGAACGTAAAACCATCGTCCGCCGTGCCACGATCGTGTCGTTTATCACCCTGATGGTCTTTAC
The DNA here is from genome assembly GCF_900128505.1 of Parabacteroides timonensis. NCBI lineage: Bacteria > Pseudomonadati > Bacteroidota > Bacteroidia > Bacteroidales > Tannerellaceae > Parabacteroides > Parabacteroides timonensis. Next base: position 2,666,243 of record NZ_LT669941.1, on the reverse strand, counting down.
CTTCTCCGGACAATTCCTCTTTAAATTCTTTGGTATTTCTACGAATGGTTTCCGTATTGCCGGAGGTATTATTATCTTTACCATCGGATTTGACATGCTTCAGGCACGTTATTCCAAGGCAAAACTCAAAGACGAGGAGGTGAAAACCTATGTAAACGATATCTCTGTCACTCCGCTTGCCATCCCGATGCTTTGCGGTCCGGGCGCTATCGCCAACGGGATCATGCTGATGGAAGATGCGAATACATTGATAAAGAAGATACTGCTGGTCAGCGTGATCGCATCCGTCTACTTTATCACCTTCCTGATTCTCCGGGCATCCACCCGGCTGAATAAGTATATGGGAGAAACAGGCAACAACGTGATGATGCGTTTGATGGGCCTTATCCTGATGGTTATTGCCGTGGAATGCTTTGTAAGCGGTTTCAAGCCAATAATGATCGATATATTGCAACAAGCTAATTTATGATTGAAGGAATACAGGTGATTGGCTTCGATGCCGACGACACCCTTTGGATAAACGAAACTTATTTTCTGGAGACGGAGCAAAAACTCCGTCTTTTATTGGCTTCTTATGTAGACGGTGAAACTGTCACAGCCGAACTTTTCAAGACCGAAAGCCGCAACATGCCCCTTTATGGTTATGGGGTGAAGGCTTATATCCTTTCAGTGATGGAAACGGCCATCCGTATCACCGACGGTAAAGTTCCGGCCAGCGTACTAGAGCAAATACTTTTGCTCGGAAAAGAACAACTCTCCAAACCTGTTGAACTTTTGGATGGAGTGGAGGAGACCCTCAACGCCCTTGTGGGCCGTTACCGCCTGATCGTTGTCACCAAAGGCGACCTGCTCGACCAGGAGCAGAAACTACGCCGTTCGGGTATCGAACATCTTTTTCACCATGTAGAAATAATGAGCGACAAGACCGACCGCGAATACACTTCTTTATTGAAGCATCTGGATATCCGTCCCGAAGAATTTCTGATGATCGGCAACTCTGTCCGTTCCGATATCCTTCCCCCGCTAAATCTCGGCAGTTATGCCGTTCACGTACCTTATGCGACTACCTGGGCGCACGAACAAGTGAACGAGCCTGTTATCAATCCGCGTTTCTTTACGGTGGATTCTTTGTGGGACATAATCCCATTGCTTCTTTGATCTTAATTGTTGTTAATGAAGGAGAGGCTAATTGACGTAGTTCACTTAGGACGATGTTATTTTTCAACTGCAAAGATATTAATAAATATCGTATATAAGCAATGTTTATCAATCATTATTTGTATTGGTGATGTCGATTTATATAAAGAATGATGAATAAAAGTGGATGAGCGGATGATTTAAAAAACCTTTATTTGTATATGTTTTCGTTGTTAGAAGGGTTATGACTGAACACTAGTCCTAAGTGGACTCTAGTATTAACAGCGAATGAAATCTATTGTATTACAAGCCAGGAAGATAAACGTTTTTACGTTAATGCCTGAAAGCCGGGAGCAGTTGCAAAACAGCCCTTTTTATTCCCTTTTTTCTACCCATGTGATACTTGTTATGTTTAGTAAACTATTAACAAGTAGCGTTTTAAGGCTTTTAAGCCTGTTTTTGATATGCAGTATTCCTATACTTAAAGCGCAATCCACCCTGCAAGGAACGGTACAAACCCGGGTGAATGATCCGGCTGTCACTGTCACGGTAGATAATCCGTCCGCAAAGAAAGGCGACCAGGTCACTGTTCAGTTGAAAGGTCTGGAAGCAGGGAAAAGTGCTACGGTGACAGCCGGTAGGACTTTCGGAGGCACTGAAGTTGGTGTTTCGATAAATGGTGAGGAATATACCTTTACGATGCCCGACCATCCTGTCTATGTCGATGTGAAAATTCAGGCTGTTAGCGGTGGCAATCCGGGATCTTATCCGCTGACCGTAGAGACCCCTGGCGTATCGGCTGGAAAGGTGACGGTAACGGTGACTACGAAGGCGGATGGCAACCTTACTCCTTCCGGCTCCTCGTATAACGTAAAGACCGGTGCGCAGGTAACCGCCCGACTGCAAACGCCTCTTGCTTCACGCCTCAGCCTGTTGAGCATTCGGGGATATGCCCCCGACGGCTCCTGGCAACTCACCCCTTTAGTTGGGACAGACGGTGAGGAACCGACGGAAGTGACCTTCACCATGCCCTCGAAAGCGGTGGTGCTTCGCTTTACTATTCACGAAGAAACGACACCCGATCCCGGTCCGGGTCCTACGCCCGGTCCTGATCCCGTTTATTACGACATAACTCTCCCTGTTGTAGAGGGAGCCGCTACCGATCCGGTGGCAGGGACGTATCGGGTAAAGGCATGGGATAGTTTCTTGTTTTATCTTACACCCGATAAAAACCATGACCAATCGGTTGCAGTGGTAACGACCGACCGGGGTGACATGTTGACACCCCGTAGCAGCGACGGAGCTTATGTCGTCGAGCGTGTACGGCAGGATATTACGGTTCGCATCGAGGGTATCCGCTCTAACCCGCCGGTGGCAAACGAAGAGATCCGGAAGGAAGTTGAAGGTATCAGCCTGTATCGTTCGGGAAATACCCTCTATGTACAGAGCGACCGTGCGGCGTCGGTAGGTATCTATACCTTTGGCGGTTCACTGGTGCGCACGGTGAAGGTAGAGGCGGGTGTACTGCCGGTAGAGCTTCCCCGTGGAGCCTATATCGTACGGATGGGCGAAAAGAGTCAGAAGGTCATTTTCTAAATAACATATATATAATGTGTACTATAAAGAGTTTTTTCCGGTTGGCAGCGTTGTCTGCCGGGCTGTTTTTATCGGCAGCCGGTTGCAGTGAAGATAATCCGTCTTCTCCGGAAGACGGCACAACCGAGGTGTCGTTGTCGACACGGGGTGGAGTTGAAATGGCTGATTATCGTCAGTGGGTGTTTGGCAGCGATGATCGATGTGTATTTAACCAATCGTTCGGTGCGGGCAGCGGAAGTGTCAGGCTGAAAGATGGCACGTATCGTTTCGCAACCCTTTCGGGTATGGAAGGTTTCTCGCTGCCTGCTGCCGGAACAACGGACGGTATCGACCTCTCGGCACTGATTCCCCTGAAAGCGGATGGCAGCAAATGCTCCGCCGCACGGGTTAGCTTTTTGAAAGATGTTAAGATTCCGGAGGCAACTGTTTATGAGGCTACCCTGCAACCTGCCACCTGCCTGTTGAAGCTCGAATTGAAGGATGTGCCTGATGGCACTACTTTGACGCTGACTAATATGTACAACGGCGTCTCCCTGACGGGAAGCTATGCCGGCGGTGCAGCCGTTTGTTCATCCTATCTGCTTGGCATCGGAGAAAACATCTGCCTGCCGACGAACGGGAATGCAATGTTGCAATATACCTCCGCATCCGGCGAATCTGCTTCGGCTTCGGGTACGCTCGACCTGGGCGTAACGCTTGAAGCAGGTTACACCTATTCGTTCGTCCTGCAATGGAACGAAGGATTGCAGCTATCCTCTTCCTCCATCGAAGGCTGGGGAGACGAGGGCAATAAGGAGGGTGACGCCATCATACACTGACAATCGACCGAATCATATTGCCCGGGGGAACGGCCGGGCATTTCAGGATACATAAACTAAATAAGTCAATAACATGGCAGACACAAAAACAAATTATGTTTGGTCGTACGATCTCGTCGAGAACACGATGACCAAAGATGTCAAAGAAGATTATGTGGCAGCGATACAGACCAAGAAGTCGATGACCTTGACTGATGTTGCCGCAGCGATTTCAGCCGAGCGTACCGAGTATCGGGTGGATACGATTACCAACATCGGAACCCTGATCGACGAAAAGATACGTCAATTGGTGTGCGACGGATATACGGTCGTGACCGGCTCGGCACAATATGCCCCTTCGCTGGGTGGTGTTTTCATCGGCGATACGGGTGTTATCAACCCGGCAGTCAATAAATGTGCAGTCAACATCGCCCCTTCGCTGGCAATGCGTACGGAGGTGGCGAAGGTACAACCGAAGTTCTCCGGCACAGTCCGTCGTATGGGCGGTGCCCGTATCTCTCTGGTGAAAGATGTGGCGACGGGCAAGACCGACGGTACGATTACGCCGGGCGGTATGCTCGACGTGACGGGCACGAAGATCCGTTGTACCGGAGCCGACGGAACCGGACTGGGCAGCGTGCAACTGCAGAAGCTGGCCGACCACTCGGCAGCCGCCACTTTCACGCAGTTGGGTATCAACGATCCCAGCCGCCTGATGTTTACCCTTCCGGCAGACCTTGCCGACGGCGAATATCAGTTGGTGGTGGAGACGTGGTTCAGTACTACCAGTACACTGCTGAAAGAGAAGCGTACGCTGGTTTATCCCCTGACGCTGGTCGTAGGCGGTAGTAGTGGCGGTGGCGACGACGACCGTCCTGTCATAGAGTAACGCTCCTCACGAAGCATGAGCCGGAGCGCTCATGGCATGTGAGTCGACCGCCTCATGTTGTCAGAGGAAACCCTTTCGACCGATGAAAACAGACAATATTCAGAAATACAAGAGTAAAGTAAAAATGAAACAGAAACAGAAACAAACGGCTTCGATCCTCCTCCTGGTAACCCAATTGTTGTTCCCCGTCTTTTTCCCGTCCTGCACGGACGACGCAGCCGACGGTGACCGCTTGCCCGACGGCATGTATCCCATGACCTTCACCACCACGGTGCAGGGGCTGACGGAGACACGCGCCACGGTGGATAACACGTGGGCAGGCACGGAAGAAGTAGCCGTAAAGGTAAAAGACGAAGTGAAGAAATACAAGGCGGATAATAGCGGCAACCTCACGGTGGATGGCGACAATCCTCCTTTCTACTGGCAAAACACCACCGAAAAGAAAACCGTTTCGGCATGGTTCCCGTATTCCCAGACTTTCCCTGCCACCTTTACGGTGCAGGAAGATCAGAACAGCGGCACGGGTTATCAGCAGAGTGATTTGCTTTATGCTCCCCCTACGGAAGTCACTTTCAAAGGAGACAAAAGCCTCACTTTCCGCCATCTGCCTGCCAGGGTTGTGGTGAACTTGAAAGCAGGCGACGGGGTGACGAAAGAAGAAGTAGCGGGCGCCACCGTAACCCTCCTGAATCAAGCCACCACTTCGGGAGCGATAACCGTAGACGAAGACAGCAAGACCTACACCGTAGCACAAGCCGGAGCAGGCACCAAAAGTATCACCCCGAAAGGTGTTACGGCTACCAAAGATTACCAGAAGACCGTGCAAGCGTTGCTTGTTCCGCAGAAGATAAAAGACAAGGTGTTTATCAAAGTAGTAGCCGCAGGCAACACCTACAACTACACCCCCACCGACGAAGCCGACGCCAACTTCGCATCCGGCAAACAATACACCTACCAAATCACCGTGAAGAAAACAGGACTGGCGGTGACGCTTACCAAGAACGGCGAGTGGGGCAGTGGCGGCGATGAAGCAGTAAGCGGCAAAGTTCCTGATAATGGCTATTCCGCCTCCGACCTCAAAGTGGGCGACTACTATTACAGTGACGGCGAAACTTCCGATGGCGGATACCGCGAATACGATAGTGGTGGCTCAACCGCCGTGCTCGACATCCGCCCTGTATTGACGGATGCAGCCGGAAACTCCCGCACCGTTGTGGGCATCGTCTTTTGGGTGGGAGACCTCACCAACAACAGCGACCCTTTGTTAAAGATAGAAAAATCTGGTTGCACTCACGGACTTGTCGTAGCATTGCAAGATGCTTCGACAAGTTCTCTTTGGAGTACCAGCAACGAATACATCACCAGTAAATGGTTGAGTAGTCAAGGCAACACCTACGGCATTACCACGCTGGAAACAGAAAATAAGATGCAGGGTTATGCCAATACGAAGGCTTTGGCAGCTTACAATGCAGCAAAAGGCAGCGGATCTGATCTAAGAGTTCTCCCCGTAGTTTCAGTCGGTACTTATGCCACTGCACCAGGCAATAGCAGCGGTTGGTATTGCCCATCTGTTATGGAGTTGAAATATATGTGCTGGGGACAAAATAATAGCAGTGGAGTTGCAGGTAAGGATATGTTGAATACACAATTAGGCAAAGTGGGGGGCACGTCCTTTCAGTCGGACTACTACTGGTCGAGTTCGGAGAGCGGCAGCGGCCGCGCGTGGACCGTGTCCTTCGCCAACGGCTACGATGGCACCGACCGTAAGGAGTACGATACCAGGTATGTAGTCCGTGCCGTTCTCGCTTTTTAATCTATTTACCCATTTATAAATTAATCTATTTAAAACAGAACCCGTCCCCCGAGTATCAGGATTTTCAATCCGCAAAAGAAATTATTCGGATGACAGAACGAAACATAATACAGAAAGAACAATGAAACGAATCATACCCCCTTTTCCCCTTTCCGTAGTGGCAGCCTCGTTATTGATAGCTGCCGCCACGTTGGCAGGCTGCTCCCAAAGCGACCTGCCCGGTGCCGACGATAACGACATCCGTCCCGGAGCCGACGATAACGACATCCGTCCCGGAGCCGCCCTCACCGTGCAAGTCACCGACGGCGGCTATTCTCCCGCAGAGGGAACCCGTGCCGACACCCGTGCCACGGAGAACGGCTACAGAACCGAGTTTACCGCAGGCGACCGTATAGGCCTATATGCCGTGAAAAACAATGCCGTAGTGGCAGAATGCGCCAACCTCTGCCTCACGCTCACCGCCGACGCCTCCGCAGGCGGCAAGCTCTCATGGACGCCCCCCGTAGGCACAGAATTGTGGTACGAAGGCGACGGCACCACCTACTACGCTTACTATCCCTACCAAGAGGATGCGGTTATGAACGGCAAAGTAGATGCCTCAGCCGCCAACGCCGCCAATTTCTTCCAGCCGCTGGTGGATAGTTGGACGCCTGCCACTGACCAAAGCACCTACGTCCTCTATACCGCCCAAGACTTCATGACGGGTGGCGGTAAACTCAACGACGACGCTTCGGCACGCACGCTCACCATCGCCCTCAGCCACTGCATGGCACTGGCGGTAATTGAAGCTCCCGGCACGAAATACACGTTTACAAACAGCGGCCCCTCAGTTTCCGAGTACACGGTTTCTACCGTCACTTTCAACGGCTTCACCCCCTATGCCATGGCAGACGGCTCGCACCGCTACCTCGTACGCCCTGCCACCAAGCCGTTGCTTTTGGGCAGCTACACCAATGCCGACGGCAACACGCAGGAGTTCACCTTTACCCCCACTATCGACGCAGGGGAGTATAAAAAATATACGGTGGATGGCGGTTCTACAAAGGTTATCGAGATATCCCACGAACTGCAAGCCGGTGATTTCTATATGAAGGACGGTTCGTTGGTGGGGAAAGATGAAACCTTGTCCGAAGCGCAGAAAGCGAATTGCCTCGGCGTGGTCTTTTACGTAGCTGACATAACCCAAGATGATCCGCTTTTGAAAAAAGACCATTCCGGTTGTACACACGGTTTAGTAGTAGCGTTGCAGGATGCGGGAGGGAGGAGCTTTCTTTGGAGTACCGCCCAAGAAGACATCACCACTGAGTGGTTGAGTAAACAAGCCGGTAACGCCTACGGCATTGCCACGCTGAAAACAGAAAATAAGAGGCAAGGCTACGCCAATACCAAGGCTTTGGCAGCTTACAACGCGAGTGAGAGGGCAAGCGGGAATAAATCCGATTTTAAGGTTCTTTCCATCGACATAATCACGCAGTATGCTTCCGGCCATCCCGCACCAACCAATAGTAGCGGTTGGTATTGGCCATCTATTATGGAGTTGAAGTTTGTGTGTTGGGGGCAAAATAATGGCAGTGGAGTTGCAGGTAAAAATATGTTGAATGAACAATTTAGGAAAGTGCCGGGCGCAAGGTCCTTGAAGGACCGCTACTTTTCGAGTACGGAGTACGACGAACACAACGCGTGGTACGTGAACTCCAGCAGCGGCGACGTGGACGACGACTATAAGGGCAATAACCACTCGGTAGTCCGTGCCGTTCTCGCTTTTTGATTCTATTTATCCATTTATGAATTTATCTATTTAAAACAGAATACCGCGAAGCGGGTAGGCAATCTATTTAAAACATAGCTTTGTCGGAAGAATAACCGATAAACCTAGCCACTTTACGGTTATTGAATCAGCTCATTTTCCCCCTGTCCTCTCTTCGTGAGTAACTTTTCCCCTCTCCGAGAGGGGGTAGGGGGGGTGTAAAAAGCGGCTCATTCGTTCCTGATAAGAGCGTCGGTACATCCGTTTGCTTCTTTCATCGAGGAATGAATGGGCTATTAATTCTTCACTTTATTTATTGCTGTTATTCCGGATTAAAAGAAATGGCTATCCTTGCCAATTCTAAAGAAGAATTTAGATGTTACATTACAAAACAATCGATCCCGCAACACTGGAACTTCTAAAAAAACTTCAGGCACTTCCTGAGTTTGAGGGTGGGTGGTACTCCCGGAATATTGAGAAGTGGATTGTAGAGTAAAGTCCATAAATCTGAATGGTTGTATTTACTTCAAATCTGTAAACTTTTTTCTCCCTTTCAAATAAAAAGCAACGATCAGGCTTTGCCGCATCAGTTCCGGTATGTCTGTTAGTGTTGTCTTATTTAGGTTCTCCCGGCGTTTGGTCGCATATTCCGGTTTCATCTCGAAGAAGGCTTTGCGGGCTTCGTAAACAGCTTTGGCATTAGGGAAGTGGCCGCACAGCAGAAATTTGGTCGCTGCAATGTAGTCGAGCCAAAAGCGCACGCGCATTACATGCCTCAGGTCTTTTTCCGGTAAGTTCTTATAAAGCATCAACAGGTTATTGCGGAAGTTGAGGAAAGTTTTGCGGGGGCTCTCCACATTCAAAGTCGCACCGCCGACGTGGTAGACGACAGACTGGGGCGTACATACCAGGCGGTAGCCTCGCGAACGTAGTCGCCAGCACATATCTATCTCTTCCTGATGGGCGAAGAAACCGGCATCGAGTCCGCCTACTTCTTTATAGATGGCGGTACGAATAAACAGACAGGCCCCAGTAGCCCAGAGAATATCCGCTTGTGTGTCGTATTGCCCTTCATCTTTTTCTACTACATGCAACATACGCCCCCGGCAATAAGGGTATCCGTAGATGTCCATATAACCACCGGCGGCTCCGGCATATTCGAAATACGCTTTGTTACGCTGTGCCCTGATTTTAGGTTGGGCGGCAACTATTGTCGGATCGGCTTCAAGAGCAGACAATGGAGCATCGAGCCAGCCCGGCGTAACTTCGACATCACTGTTCAGCAGAACGGTATATTCATTGTCTATCTGCTTGATTGCCTGATTGTATCCTTCGGCGAAGCCGTAATTCTTATCGAGCTGAATGATCCGTACGGACGGGAACTTTTCTTTCAGCATAGCAATGGAGGCATCCGTAGAACCGTTGTCGGCAACGACTACTTCAGATAGTTCGGAAGGACTGTAATCGATGACCGACGGAAGGAATTTTTCCATCAGCTTGCAACCGTTCCAGTTCAATATAACAATAGCGACTTTTTTTGAATTACTATGCATCTTCTCGTTTGTATTTCCAACGTTTGTGAGTCCAGAGCCAATAAGCCGGATTACGAAGGATCATCTTCTCCGTCATGCGGGCATACGATTCGGTAATCTCGTTTTCGGCAGTTTGCTTGGCATGGGCTGTCATTAACTTCATTTCAACCGTGTAATATCCGCGCTTCACTTTCTGTACATCGAGGAAGATAACCGGCAGGTCCAGTTTTCGTGCGATACGTTCGGCGCCGTTCAGCATCGGAGTGTCCTGATTCAGGAAGTTTGTCCAGTAATGCAGGTTCGCCTTGCTTGGTGTCTGGTCTGCAATGAAGATCACGATGTTCTTGCTGTTTTCGCGCTTCAGTGTCATCATGTCGCGTACCGTATCATTCTTTTTCATACCATACGAACCGAAGCGGGTGCGGAGAAAGATGAACAGGCGGTCGACTGCCTTATTGTTCAAGGGACGGTAGATTTGCCATAGTCTGGATTCCGTATATACCAGGCTGGAGGCACTGAACCATTCCCAGTTTCCGTAATGTCCCATCAACATCATAACCGTATTTTGTCCTTCCGCCTGTAGTTTGGTTGCGACTTCGGGGTTCTTGATGTGGGCACGGCGTAACACTTCCTCCGGCGATATATGCGCCAGTTTGATCGTCTCGACAATGTAGTCGGAAAAGTGATGATAGAAGGCTTTCTCCAGCCTGCGAAGTTCTATTTTGGACTTTTCGGGAAAGGAGGCTTCCATATTGCGGCGGACTACCCTTATCCTGTAACGGATTACCCTATAGATAAGTACATACAGGATGTCTGACAGTACATATAATACCGGCATGGGCAGGAAAGCATGAACTTTGGCCCATGAATAGATCAATCCGTATTGAATTTTATTCCACATATCAGCTGTTTGTTACTAATTCACAATTCAGTGCGGTACGGTCTTCATTCCAGCCGGTCAGTGTTACCCGTCGGGTTTCGTTTACCAGCGAACTGTCGTAAGGTATCTCTACTTTGATATAATTTTCCGTGAAGCCATGCATCATGCCTCCTTTCCGGGTATGTTCGAACAGAACTTCCGCCTGACTGCCGGTATGGGCATCATAGAAAGCATGTAGTTTCCTGTCGGAAATGTCCAGCAGTTGCTGGCTGCGGGCATGTTTTACTTTCGGGTCTACCGAATGTGCGATCTTCAAAGCCTGTGTTCCCGGACGTTCCGAGTAACTGAACACATGCAGTTGACTGATGTCCAGGCTGTCGATAAAGCTGCGTGCCTCTTCGAACAACTCGTCCGTCTCTCCGCGGGTACCGACAATCACATCCACACCGATAAAGGTGTGCGGCATGATCTCCTTGATCTTCTCGATCTTATGGCGGAAAAGGGCCGTGTCGTAACGGCGGCGCATCAGTTTCAGAACTTCATCGCTTCCGCTTTGCAGGGGAATATGGAAATGAGGGGCGAATCGTTTGCTGGAAGCGACGAAGTCGATCGCTTCGTCTGTGATCAGGTTCGGTTCGATGGAAGAGATGCGGTAACGCACGATACCTTCCACTTCGTCGAGTGCACGGATCAGGTCGATGAATGTTTCACCGGTCGATTTACCGAAGTCACCGATGTTGACTCCCGTCAGTACAATCTCTTTACCTCCTTTGCGGGCTACTTCCTGTGCCTGTTCCACCATGCTGGCGATGGTACCGTTGCGGCTCCGTCCGCGGGCAAAGGGAATGGTACAGTAAGAACAGAAGTAATCGCACCCGTCCTGCACTTTCAGGAAATGGCGAGTACGATCGTCTGCTGAGCAGGAAGGGGAGAATGTGCGTATATCTTTCGTTTGCGAGGCGATCACTGCACCGCCTTCTTCTTTTTTCTTCAGGTCGTCCAGATACATTAATATATCCAGTTTCTGTTCGGCACCGAGAACCAGGTCGACACCTTCTATATGGGAAACCTCTTCCGGCTTGAGCTGTGCGTAACAACCCGTTACAACGATAAAGGCTCCCGGATGTTGTTTGCTAATCCGGCGGATGGCCTGGCGGCATTTCTTGTCGGCAAGCTCTGTCACGGAACAGGTATTAACAACACAGATGTCTGCTTTCTCACCCGCACGGGCTTTGCGTACCCCCTGTTCGGCAAGAACCTTTCCTATCGTGGAGGTCTCTGCGAAGTTGAGCTTGCAGCCCAGGGTATAATAAGCAGCTATTTTGTTTTCAAATACGGTTTTGTCTATCATTGCGATTGAATTATCGCGCAAATGTAGCTAAAATTATTGACATGTAGATTGTTGATGTTTTATCTGGTTACAGCAATGTCGTTATTTATTTAAACTTAGTGAAAGACTTTGTTTTTTATATGATATAGTGAATAGTAAATAGCAATTATATGAATTATTATGAATAACTTTCAGCCAATTTTGTAACAAACTAATATAATGATATAATATGAAAGAGTTATTTTTAAGTTTTAAATATTCCTTTAGCTCAGGTACAGGAGAATTGGAAGGTTATAGATATATTCAAAATGTATTTATTGACATTTATGCTTCAGATATAGAAACCGAAGAAGAAGTGTTAATTGGTAAATCTAGATTAAAATTGATACTAATAAATCAAGCTATTGAAGATCATTTTAGCCTACCGGAACTGTTTGACACAGACCCGGATTTATTTTTTATAGGAGATCAGGTCTTTGATCTGGAAAATGAAAACATTTGTTCTGTTATTCTGGATAAATATCCGGAATGTAGCTTGAGTTTGAATATCGGAGTATTGGATAGGTTGGTACTTATTCCAGAGTATAGGGGATATGGTATTTCTCAGAAAGTGATCAAAGATACGATATTCCATTTTATGACAGCTTGTGGTTTGTTTGTTATTCATCCTTTCCCTTTACAATTTGAAGGAGAACATTGTATGGGAGAAGATACTTGGGAAGACAAGAACTGGTATAAAGGGCTAGAAACCAATGAAAAGAAAGCATTCAAACAATTGACGGCTTTTTATCAAAAGCTTGGATTTGAGCAAATTAAAGGTGTTGAAGATCTATTGTTTTATTGTCCTTTCTATAAAAATAAGAAATTGGATAAGGTAGATTTGAGTGAATTAACTGTTATTCCAGATTAGCACGTATAAGGAGAATATATTTAGAATGGCATGTAGATTGGGCAGATATGGATGCCCTCTGCATGCCATTTTACATACTTCATATTAGGGTTCAACCAGAATTATTATCGGAGTTTTCTTTTAGAGAGCAAGATGCCAGACGTAAGAGTCTGGTCAGGGATAAGATTTGTTTCATACAGTGTTTACTTTCTGTGATTAGGTAAATAGATCAATAATGATTGTTAAAGATAAAGTGTGTAATATAAATTAAGTTGTTTATTTGATGGTGAGTACGTATATTTCGTACGATTTATTCGTTCAAGTGTGAAGATGTTCGTAATTAATATGTATAACAAACAGAAAGAAATGAAAAAGTTAAATGCAAGTCTGGTAATGATTCTCCTTTCAATGGCAGGATTCACAGGATGCCAGCAGTCCGGTAGCCAACATGACGATCTTATCACAGTGGATGTCAGCGCCAGTTATCCCGAGAAGGAACTGGTTCTACAGGATTTTATGGATGTGGAATATGTTCCGTTGGAAACAAATGACGAATTTATTACGCAGGGCATTGTGGAAGCCATCGGTAAGAAGGTCATAGTAGTAAGGAATATGCGGGACGGGAGTATTTTCGTGTATGACAGGGCGACCGGAAAAGGGATAAAGAAGATTAACCGCTTTGGACAAGGTGCCGAAGAATATTCAAGTATTAACTCTATTATATTGGATGACGATAACAGTGAAATGTTTGTATCTGACTATCCCGCACGAAAAATATCGGTGTATGATCTGTCCGGAAATTATAAGAGAAGTTTCAAGTATGCAGATACCGGCTATTATGACGATATCTTCAATTATGATCGTGATCATTTGATTTGTTACAAGAAATATTCGACACCGAAAGAAGATGAACAGGCATGCCATTTACTTGTTTCTAAGCAAGACGGAAGTGTCACCCGTGAAATCCGAATCCCTTTTAAAGCGTATAAGACACCGGTCATTATGAAAGATGAATTGACGGTTGTGCCTGAGTTTCACCTGATGTTCCCTAATCAGAATAATTGGATACTTGTGAACACCTCGTCCGATACGTTGTACAACTATTTGGCTGATGGCAATATGTATCCTATCATTGCGCGGACTCCCTCCATCAATACCATGGAAACGGAAGTCTTTCTTTTCCCGACCGTTATTACCGATCGTTATTATTTTATGCGGGCTATGAAGAAAGAGCTTGACTTCAAAACGTTTAGAGGATTCCCTGGTACCGATTTGTTCTATGACAAACAGGAAAAGACTCTCTCTCAGTTTACCATGTATAATGGTGATTATTCAAATAAGAGATCGATTTCATTCCTTTTTAAACCCCGCAACTCCGAAATTGCAATCAGCCAGTCTTTGCAGGCTCCTGACCTCGTAGAAGCCTATGAGAAAGGAGAGTTGAAAGGCAAACTGAAAGAAGTTGCAGCAGGTTTGGATGAGGAAGCCAATCCGGTGATTATGTTGGCAAAGTACAAAAAATAAGAATATAAACCGGCAGATGAATGTAGCGGTTAAGGGTTAAACTCTCCCTATCTGTTGTGTATCTGCCGGATAGTCTGTATTTTTGCACGAAATTTAAGCATCTGTGCTATGATACAAGAGAACTTCATTAAGATATACGAAAACAGTTTCAAGGAAAACTGGTCGTTACCCGCCTTAACAGATTACAGCAAGAACGTCACTTTTACATTTGAAGATGTTGCGAAGGAGATTGCACGCATCCATATTCTGTTTGAGGAGTGCCAGATCCGCCGGGGAGACAAGATTGCCCTGATCGGTAAAGACAGTGCCCGCTGGTGTATTGTTTATATGGCGGCTGTGACCTATGGTGCGATCATAGTACCGATCCTGCAGGATTTCAATCCGAATGACGTGCATCATATTATCAACCATTCCGAATCAGTGTTCCTGTTTGTCAGCGACCGTATCTGGGATTCGTTGGAAGAAGATAAGATCGAAGAGATACGCGGTGTATTCTCTCTTTCCGATTTCCGTTGCCTGCATCAGCGTGACGGTGAAAGTATCCAGAAGCTAATGAAGTCGATGGATGAAAAGATGGCAGAGAAGTATCCGAACGGGTTTTCCAAGAACGATATCAAATATGCCGAACTGGATAACGACAAGGTTGTCTTGCTGAACTATACTTCCGGTACGACCGGTTTCAGTAAAGGCGTTATGCTGACAGGCAACAACCTGGCCGGTAATGTGACTTATGCCAAGACACTGGATCTGATGTATCGGGGTGATCGTGAATTATGTTTCCTGCCGTTGGCGCATGCCTATAGCTGTGCTTTCAATTTTCTGGTACCGATGGCTGTCGGTGCACATGTATATATGTTAGGGAAAGTTCCTTCTCCGAAGATTTTGCTGAAAGCATTCGAAGAGGTGAAGCCGAACCTGATCCTGACTGTTCCGCTGATTCTGGAAAAGATCTATAAGAAAATGATTCTTCCCCAGTTGAGTAAGACGACGATGAAGCTGGCTTTGAATATCCCTTTGTTGGATTCCCGTATCTATGCACAGATCCGTAAACATCTGGTGGATGCTATGGGAGGCCGTTTCCGCGAGGTTATTGTCGGAGGAGCTGCCATGAACCAGGAAGTAAGTGATTTTCTGTATAAGATCAAGTTCCCGTTTACGATCGGTTACGGAATGACGGAATGCGGACCGCTGATCAGTTATGACAATAATCGCGAATATGTACTAGGTTCTTGCGGGCAGATACTGAAAGGTATTATGGAGGTACGTATCGATTCTGATGATCCGTATAATACGGTAGGGGAGATTCAGGTTCGTGGTGAGAACGTCATGAAAGGCTATTATAAGAATGAAGAAGCGACTAAAAATGTTTTTACCGAAGACGGCTGGCTTCATACCGGCGACCTGGGAACGATCGACCACGATAATCGTATCTTTATCCGTGGCCGCAGTAAGACAATGATCCTGGGTGCCAGCGGACAGAATATTTATCCGGAAGAGATCGAATCGAAGATAAACAATCTGCCTTTTGTCATGGAAAGTATCGTTATCGAGAAAAACGGTAAGTTGGTGGCTTTGGTTTATCCTGATTATGATACGGTGGACGGAACCGGTATTTCTCATACCGATCTGCCGGTCATTATGGAACAGAACCGGATTGAGTTGAACAAGCAGTTGGCTTCCTATGAAGTGGTATCTGAAATACAGTTATACCCGACCGAGTTTGAGAAGACTCCGAAGAAAAGTATTAAAAGATATTTATACAGTAACTACTAATCTCTATTATTGTCTCTTGATTAACAGTCTCTTGCATTCGTTGCAAAAAATATTTGAAAAAAAAGTCTCTTATGTTGTACAACATATTTGATTAATACATACATTTGCATCGTTTTAAGACAAGAAGATATTATAGACCGTTTAAATTAAAGACAAAATGAAAAAGTTAGTTGCATTTGCTGCTATCGTTGCAGCCGTTTCTTTCACATCTTGTGGTAACAAATCTGCAGAATCAAATGCTGAAGTTGCTGAAACAGAAACTACAGTAGAAGAAACTCCTGCAGTTGTTGAAGAAGAAACAGTAACAGAAGAAGTTGCTCCTGCTGAAGGTGATTCAACTGCTGTTGCTACTGAAACAGAAGCTGCTCCTGCTGAATAATATTCAGTAAACAGTTAGAAGGACAGTCTGTATGCTTACACATACAGACTTTTTTTGTTTATAACGGTATATCAATATGAAAAGAAATCTACTCATTATCCCAGTTGTCGCGTTGTTCAGCCATGCGTTGTCAGCCCAGAATCCGGTCGACATGAATCTATTGTTGCAAAATGTAGAAATACAGGGAAAGCGTTTTTCCGGCTTGAACGGGGGAGAGGTCAAACGTCTGCAGGTCGATAAGAGCCTGAGTAGTGTGACGGGGACTGTCTCGGAAGCCTTTCGCCAGATGCCTTCGCTGGTCACTGATATTGAAGGGGGAGTGACTTATCGCGGTTCCAGTAAGGCGGGGATGCTGATCAACGGTATTCCTTACGGATTGCTGGAAGAATATAGCGGAGATGTCCTGATCCAGTTGCCTGCTTTGTTCTTCAACCGTATCTCCATGTCTGCCTTGCCCGGTATCTCGCTGGTTCCCGACGGTGATGCCGGTGTACTGAATCTTTCTTCAGCCAACTATACGAAATCCGATTCTCCTTTGACGGTTACATTGGGGGCCGGGTTACAGGAACGGTATAATGTCGGTGCGGTCGTCAATCTGCATCCGGGTAAATTCCATATTGTCGGAAAATATAATTATCGTAAGGAATACCGTGAACGTTCATTCGATAAGACTACATGGACGGAGGCGGGTACGACCCTGATGAACAACAATGCGAAGGCACGTCCCGATGTTCATCTGGCGGATTTGAGCGTTGGTTACGATCTGACTTCAAATGACCTGCTGACGGTATATGGACTGTATCATTTAATGGATTACAGCCGTTATGGCGGGATCAATAATAAGGTCTTGAATCCGGATGGGACTGTGAAGAATCAGATGACGCGCCACCGTTACAACGACCAGCGCCAGGATGCTTATGCTGTGGAAGCGAGATGGAATCATCGTTTTGCCAATCCGCTGGATCAGTTAAGTGTGACATTCAATTACAATGATTTTAGTTACGATGAGGATAATCAGTATGAGAATGAAAAGCCGGGCACTGGAAATATCCTGAAGAAAGATAATATGTTCGCCAATCAGGACAAACATAATTATTATTTGTCTGCCGCATTCAGTAAATCGTTTACAAACGACTGGTATTTCAAAGCCGGTTATATCGGACGTATAAAAGATGAAAAGTACAGGACTGAGACGAACGATATCAGCCTGGATGACGGTATCTGGACTCCGGTAGATAATAAGACATACGATTATTCTTTCAACCGGAATACTCATTTGCTGTATGCTTCTGTAGATAAGCGATGGAATCGTTTTTCAGCCGAGGCTGGTTTACAGGCGGAGATAAATGCACAGGAGTTTAAGACTTATGTCCCGGAAGTGGATAAGTCGGAGACTTCGGATTCGGAAAGAAGTCATACTCGTTTCCATCTCTATCCACGTGTGAAACTGTCTTTGCAAACCAGTAAATCCGGTAGCCTGTCGTTGAGTTATCTGCAACGGGTGATCCGTCCTTACGGAGCGGATCTGAATCCTTTCATTCAGTATGGCGACCCGACGCATTTGACACAGGGAAATCCTGACCTGAAAGATGAGTTCATTCATTCTTTGGAGTTGTCTTATTTATTGGTGGCGGATCGTTTCCGTTTCTCTCCGGCTATTTATTACCGGAATAAGTCAAACCGGATCATGGAAGTGGTGAATGATGAGTCTGTCTGGCAGAAAGAGAATATCGGACACAGCCAGTCATTCGGTTTTGAACTGTCCGGCAACTGGAATCCTATCCGTATACTGAATATCGGTTTCTCCGGAAATGTATATAAAGATGAGATTGACGGACGTACGGTCGGCTATGATGAAAAGAAATCGATGGTTTGTACGGATTGGAAGGGGAGTGTAAGTATTGCCATAACACCGACCACCGAGTTTCAGTTGGATGGTTTCTTTATTTCGGACCAGTTGACACCGCAGGGAAAAATAAAGAGCCACAGCAGTGTGAATGCCGGACTTTCGCAGTATTTTATGAATCGTAAATTGCGTGCTAACTTAAGTATCAATAATATCTTCGACGGTCTGGAGGAGACAACGATTATCGATACGAGTAAAATGCATATGGAGCAAATCCGTAATCGGGATGCCCGGGTTACGTGGTTGACGTTGACTTATGCTTTTTAGGTATATAGAGTATCAAACGAATAGACTGATCGTAAGTAAAGTAGCTCCATACCCATTCTATCAGTACCATCAACTTATTCTTGATCCCCAGGATAGAACGTAAATGAACCAGCATCCACACCATCCAGGCAATAAACCCTTGTAACTTCAGCTTTTTTAGATCGGCGACAGCTTTGTTGCGTCCTACGGTTGCCAGTGTTCCGAGATTTATGTAATGGAAGGCTTTCAATGTCTTCCCCGATTCCAGGCGTTTGAGGTTATCTGCAAGCAGATTTCCCTGCTGGATAGCTACCTGGGCTACTTGCGGATGACCGTTCGGGTATTCTTCTTCTGTCTGGAAACAAACATCGCCGATAGCAAAAACGTTTGTCATCCCTGGCATCTGGTTAAATTCATTGACTGTGATCCGGCCACCCCGGTTCAATGCTTCTTTATCGATATGATCAAAATGTGTGGCGGTTACACCACTGACCCAAACGAGGGTTTTGGTTGTGATAGTGGAGTTGTCATCCAGTATGACTTTTCCATCCTGATAGTCTGTTACCCGTTTATTCAGTATGATGTTTACGCCCATCTCTTTCAGGAATTTCTCTGCGTTCTCGGATGCTTCGGTAGACATTACTCCGAGTAACCTGGTAGAACCTTCTATCAAATAGATATTCATATCCGACTGTTTCAGGTCCGGATAATCCTTCGGCATAACGAATCTTTTCATTTCAGCCAGTACTCCGGATACCTCTACGCCAGTGGCTCCACCACCAACGATAACCACATTCATCAGTGCTTGTTTTTCTTCCGGATCGGTAGAGATTGTAGCCTTTTCAAAGTTGGAAAGCAGGGTGTTCCTTAGTTCGAGAGCTTCCTGGATCGTTTTCATCGGCAATGCTTTTTCTTCAATAGTCTTGTTACCGAAGAAATTGGTGATGGTACCGGAGGCTATCACCAGATAGTCGTAGCTCAGTTCACCGATCGATGTCTCGATCAGGTTTCGTTCGGCGATAACGGCTTTCACTTCTGCCATTCGGAAGTAGAAGTCTTTCTGTTTCTGGAATATCTTTCGGAAAGGAAATATGATTGATCCCGGCTCCAGACCGGATGATGCTACCTGATACAATAAGGGGGGGAACTGATGGAAATTGTTCTTGTCAATCAAGACTACCTGGAAGTTGCTTCCTTTCAGTTTATTGGCCAGCTTTAATCCCCCAAAACCACCACCAATAATAACAACCCGTTTCTTATCTGTTTTTGCAATGTTGAAGCCCATGATGTTATTGTTTTATGAATCACTTTTCTTATAAAACAATTCATAAACAGATAAGTTTGAAGGTAAGGCGTCATAATAAAGAGGTTTATGGAAGTTCGGTAGTAGCTCTTACTTTGAGTGTTTCTTATCCAATTGAAATAATTTAAAATATACTATCATACTATCACTATTTACTCGGATGGCATGTATATCAATGTGTATGGCTATGATAGTTGACGTTTTGAACTATCATTCATCTATCATAGAACTATCATAAACCCTCATTTACCTCTTTTTTGAACGAAAATAGAACTGCTTTATCCGTTAAAAAGGGGCTGTAACCGATAGGTATCGCTCAATTAAATCGTTTCCTGCCTACCTTTTTTTCAGAAAACTATGACTTAACTTCGTGGGAATGCTTACTTTTTGTTGCCGACATGCCCGTATTGACCGGTTTTATACCCGGGTCCCGACGATACTCACACCCGGGTGTCGAGGTCTTCGAGACCCGGGTGGTAAACATCTTTATTCCTTATCTTCTTGAGTTTTAGTAATATACTTAGTGAGAAAAGGCAGTATATTTCCTGTTTTTATCGCAGGTTATGATAGTTCTATGATAGATGAATGATGGTTCAAAATAGTAACTGTCATAGTCTAACATGTTGTATAAGTGATGTTTGTGTCGGTTTATGATGGTATGATAGTTGATATTGAAAATGAGTCTGGTAGAACCATAGATATTATAATCCCATCAATATCTTTTTCAGTACCGTCTGTGCCGAAATTTCGCGATTGGCAGCTTCCGGGATCACGATGCTTTGCGGACTTTCGATCACGTCGTCGGTAACGATCATGTTACGGCGGACCGGCAGACAGTGCATGAAATAAGCATTGTTGGTCAACGCCATCTTTTCCGTATCGACAGTCCAGGCGCGGTCTTTGCTTAATACCTGGCCGTAGTTCGGATCGGTATAAGCAGCCCAGTTCTTGGCATAGATGAAGTCTGCACCTTCGAAGGCTTTCTTCTGATCGTATTCCACACGGGCGTTGCCTACGAATTTAGGATCCAGTTCGTAGCCCTCCGGATGGGTAATCACAAATTCATAATCCGTCGCATTCATCCATTCGGCAAAACTGTTGGGAACTGCCTGCGGAAGAGACTTGGGATGCGGTGCCCAGGTCATAACCACCTTCGGACGGGCTGTTTTCTTATATTCCTCGATTGTGATCAGGTCGGCAAAACTTTGTAGCGGATGGCGGGTAGCCGCTTCCATACTGAATACCGGACGACCGGAGTACTTGATAAATTCAGAGATGATCTTTTCGTTGTAATCGTCTTCCTTGTTTTCGAAGCGGGCGAAAGAACGTACACCGATGATGTCGCAGTAACAACCCATGACCGGAATAGCTTCCAGCAGGTGTTCCGGTTTGTCTCCATCCATGATGACGCCGCGTTCGGTTTCCAGTTTCCACGCTCCCTGGTTCACGTCGAGAACCATCGTGTTCATCCCCAGGTTCATCGCGGCCTTCTGGGTAGAGAGGCGCGTACGCAGGCTGGAGTTGAAGAATATCATTAACAGCGTCTTGTTCTTGCCAAGTTCTGTGAACTGAAAGCGGTCTTTCTTGATCTCGAAAGCTTCGTTAAGCGCCTGTTTCAGGTCGCCTAAATCCTGTACACAAGTGAAATGTCTCATAATTGTCGCGTTATTGTTTGACCGGACAAAGATAGCGACTCGCGACGGATTTATACCTATTTCGGGAAGAGAATGTAACTGTTATGAATGAACTTTCCCTATCCGCTCTCCCTGTCGGATCGCTCCTGTAGGGCAGACCAAGCTACATAATAAACAACCTACACATTGTGCTTCATCGATAGCCGGACGGCGGGAGGGAGGAAAAACGATCGCCTGGTGTCCTCCGTCCTGGCAGGAAATGTAGCATCGGCCGCAACCAATGCAAAGTTCCCGGTCGATCACGGGACGGCAGATTGTCGTGCGGTCGAGCGATTCGGGTGGTACGATGTTCGATACCGCCAGCCCGATCAGTTGTGACAGGTTGGTATAGCCTTTCCGTTGCATGTAGAGTTGTAATCCTTCACGTAGGTCGTCTATGATACGATAGCCGTATTGCATGACCGAAGTACATATTTGAAGGTTCGTGCAGCCCAGTAACAGAAAATCGAGCGCATCGCGCCATGTTTCGATTCCTCCGATCCCGCTTAAAGGTGCTTGTCCGATAATTGGGTCGGACGCAAGTTCGTGTATAAAGCGGAGGGCGATAGGGCGTATTGCTTTTCCTGAATAACCCGACACACTGCTTTTTCCATTGATAACGGGTAAGGCGGTCATCGCCTCTTCATCGATACGGGTAATACTTTTGATCGTGTTAATCGCGGCAATGCCGGTTGCTCCACCTTCGCAGGCGGCCCGGGCTACCGGTACGATATGAGTCAGATTGGGTGTCATTTTGGCGATCACGGGTAAATGTGTTCCCCGACAGGCGGCGGCTGTGAAGCTGCGTACCAGCGACGGGTTTTGCCCCACGTCGCATCCCATCCCTTCGCTGGTCATTTGAGGACAGGAAAAGTTACACTCTATGATATCCGCTCCGGCCAATGTGGAGAAATGAGCCAGATGAGTCCATTCTTCTTCCGTCCGTCCCATGATGGATGAGATGATCAGTTTGTCGGGATAGTGCTGCTTTAAACGATAGAGTATGTCGAAGTTTGTGCGGATTGGTGCTTCCGACAGTTGTTCCATATTCTTGAAGCCGATAAAAGGGACTCCTCCCTGTTGCACCTGGTCGAAGCGTGGTGAAACTTCTTCCACCGGATAATAGGATATGGTTTTGAAACAGATACCGCCCCAGCCTGCATCGAGCGCACGGGCACACATTTCGTAGTTGTGTGCTATTGGGGAGGAGGCGAGAATAAACGGATTCTCACAACGGATACCGCAGAAGTCGAGAGACAGATCGGGCAGAGAGTGTTTTCCGGTAGGAAGAGAGTCGGTCGCTTTTTGTTCGGATGAACTCTCTCCCTGTTTATACAGGTAACTGAATATATCGTGTATCTTCACCGCTTGCCCGTTACGTCTGCGCAGGCAGGCTTTTTCACAGGCACGGGCCGTGCAAGTCAGGCAGCCCTCCATCTGCCGGGCATGACGGGTGGCACCGGCTTCATTCTCCAGACGAAGGGAGCGGAGCATGCGTGCCGGTTGCATTCCGCTTTTGCAGGCAGCAGAGCAAACCGGAGCATGACACATCCAGCAACGGCTGACTTCTTCCCGGATCATATTCTTCGTGATACAGTCTTTCATACTATTAGTCTTTCTGTTAATTACTGATTCGTCTCCCTATTTTCTTGAAGCTCAGGCATCGACTTCATCACCCATGTGCTGGTGAAATCCCAGCCTTTGAAGTTACTTTGCGTACCCAGGCCGGCATTGGAGTTTTTCGTGCAGTCCGAGTTATCCAGCTTGTCGGTGGTGGCACTTTCCTTTGAGTAATGGCATTTAACGAAGGTCACTTCCGAACCTACCATCGTGAAATAGCGTCCGGCAATACCCCAGCCGGTACGCTGTGTCCCGCCGCTGTAGCAGTATTCGATACGACTGTATGCATTGTTATCGATACATCCGACGATGCCGGCACAACTTGTGGATCCGTCGTGTCCGATTTCTCCCTTGTTATACGAATTTTTAACTGTGGCATGGCTCCAGCCAAAGAAGCGTCCGACAATCCCACCCACTTTATCCGGCGCATCTATCCGCCCGGTGTTGAAACATTCGTTGACGAGTCCGTTGGGATAATAAGATTCCGTACCGTATATACAACCGGAAATACCGCCTGCGCTACGGGTTCCGGTGATGGTTGCCTTGTTGGAACAGCGGTAAATCTGTCCCTGGATGAGGCTGCCGACGATACCACCCACCTCGTCTTTTCCGGTTATATTCGCGGTATTATGACAGTTGGCAACCTGGATATTCGAGTCTTTGTCGCTGCGGTGGCCTCCGATGATACCGCCTGTCTGGTCGCCGCCGGTTACTAATGCGTGATTGTTACAGCCGCTTATCTGCAGGTCGTCCGGCTGCTTGTCTACGTAACCAACGATGCCGCCTGTCAGGTGTGCTTGTTGGGTATTGGTCACGGTCGTATAGTTATTGCATCCGGTGATGGACGTATGGGTGATGCTGCCGGCTATGCCACCTACTTCTCCAGTTTCGTTACAGAGTATGCGGTTTTCCGAACGGGTTGTACAGTTCTCGATTTTGCCCTCTTTCTGATAACCGACGATGCCGCCTGTCTTTTCGCCTCCCTGTACGGAACCGGTGAAGGTACATTGACTGAATTCGCCATTGTCGAGCAAACCAATCAGACCACCCGTATATTTAGTCGTCGCAGCCGCTTCTCCTACGATATACCCTAGTTTTACGTCGCTCACCGAGGCCTTGACAGCATATCCGGTCAGTCCGCCTATCGCCTCGTTGCCGGATACGGTACCGGCAATGGTGGGCTGGTCAATTAGTTGGGCCGTCAGGTCAGCTGCATACCCGATGTATCCGCCACTGTATTTCTTACCGGCTGTCACGTTTGCCTGGCTACGTCCGCCTGACAACTTGATCTTGCTAGCCTGTCCGATGAAGCCGCCGGCATAGCTGCCGGTAGCCGTTACGTTCCCTTGGTTCACACAGCTGCTGTTGAAGCCGACGCTTTCGGTAGCCTGCCCGATCAATCCACCGGCACACATGCCCAATGCCTGAATATTACCGCCTTCATTCCTGCAGTTTTCAATGGTTACTTCAGATGCACAGAGACCGATCAGACCGCCTACCTGGTCGAAGCCATACGTGTTGGAAGTGAGACTGCAGTTGATTAGCTTGACACCTTGTCCGGCACGTACGTAGCCGATCAGCCCTCCCGTATGCGATCCGCCGTCTATATATTTCTGCGATGGGTCGGGTTGGGTACCTGCTTTGTTTTTACCCGACTGGCAATTATCGAGAAGGACAGCCCCTGTGGTGGAGATGGCTCCCACGATACCTCCGAAATCCCTTCGGTCGTTTCCTTGGGTATCGATGACCGAGCGGTTGCTTGAATTCTTCAATGTGAGTGGCAGGGTACATCCGCCGATGATACCGCCAACGCTTCTTTCTCCGGTTATATTCATCAGTCCCATCGCCAGATTTTCCAACGTCAGTGAATAGGAAGCATCGGAGGAACTGATGAAGCCGATCACACCTCCTATATTCTCATTCCCAATAACTTTGGAATTGCTTCGGATATCTTTTATATGTATCGTTGCTCCCTGGGCTACTTGTACGGCTCCGATCATACCGCCGATACAGTCGGTGTAAGGGTTGTTCTGCATGTTCGACATCACATCGCAATCGTCACTCTCACAGTTAGTCACAGTGCCGCTTTCCATCCGTCCGATCAGTCCGCCGACATTCTTAATGCCACTGATCCTGCCATTTGTGACGGAGCAGTTTGTAACAGAAGCATTGCCTCGCATTACAGCGACCAGGGCAGCTATATTCTCATGTGCTTTCTCTATAGTGACCGCATCTATCCGTAGACTGTCGATTGTTGCGTTGCCGTCGATTACACTGAACATTCCGATATTGTCTGTCGTGCCGGAAGCGATGAACTTGAGTTTGTTGATCGTGTAACCTTTCCCGTTGTAATGCCCTTTGAAAGAAGATGAGAACCCGATCGGTTTGATCCCTCCGTTCTTCTCATTATATGTTTTGTTTATGCCTTCGTCACATTTGATGTCACATATCTGGATAAACCAGGTGTCTTCCCATTTCGTATCATCACAGAAACCGGAGATTGTCGCTATGTCTTTCAGCGAACTGATCTTATAGGGCCACTCTTTGGTTCCTTTACCGAACAGTTCCAGATCTTCGTCCCATACATCTTCACAAGTGATGGTTCCGCTGGCATCCAGTGTGATAGTGAACCCCAGATCATAGCTTTCCGTCTGTTCCGGATTGGTGACGTACTTGACGGTATAGGTAATGCATTTGTCGCCTTCTGAAAAATCCAGGTGAAGGTAGGTACCGTCTTTCTTTTCACCGGCCGATCCGGGAATCAGATATTCGTTGTCATCCT
Organism: Parabacteroides timonensis; assembly: GCF_900128505.1. NCBI lineage: Bacteria > Pseudomonadati > Bacteroidota > Bacteroidia > Bacteroidales > Tannerellaceae > Parabacteroides > Parabacteroides timonensis. Next base: position 2,640,427 of record NZ_LT669941.1, on the reverse strand, counting down.
CGTCAGCCAGGCAGAACAGCCAGTCGCCCGGAGGTGTCGCACTGGTTGCCGAGAAGAGTGGGATGGAGGCGGATACATTGCGGGTCAGCACAATCTCGTTTTTTTCGTTCGGTTGGCCGGGGATATCCGTATCGTCGTCGTCCTTGCTGCATCCGCTTAATAGCAGGCATCCTGAAAGGAGGGTAAAGGTGAGAAGTTTCTCTATATTTCTATTGATTGCTTTCATAATTCGATAGACTGTTTATGGGTTGAACATTTGTTATTTTCTCCGTTTATTCGAATTGCGATTTGTTTAAGAGGGGCAGTCGGACGCTGGTGTTCCAGGTCCAACGATTATTGAAGTCAAGCATATTGTATGTGTTTTGAGTGTTCAATTCTTTGTCGTTGCCGGAGATGTCGAGGTTGTTCTTTACCGTGTCATGGAAGATACATTCTTTATAGAAAGGGATACTCTGTGTTTGTAGATTGACGGAATGTTCTACGGCAGGGAGGTGTCCTCCTTTGCCGAAGAGGCTTCCGGCCTGTTTCCCTTTGATCGTACCCAAGTTTGCTGCATCGAGGATACGGGCGTAGTCGTGCAACTCGCCAGCGATACCTCCTGAGTAGTAACTGTCTCCTCCCTGCACTTCACCGTAATTGTATGACTGGAGGATGCCGACGCGGTTGTAGCTATAGTCCGTCAAGTTCATCACTAGGTTGTAGATGGCTACTATAGCGGTCACTACTATGCTTACTGGGTTGGGTACCTTGCAGAATCCGATGATATCACCGATGAAAGCGATCGTTTCACCGACATGTCCTGCCACTTCGCGCATTTCTTCACGGCTGTGCATTTTGTCTTCCACATCATTACGCCATTCGTTCAGATTATCCTGGTATGGGCTCTTTTCGCCGCTGATGCGTGTTAGGAAGTCTTTTTGTTGCCTCTGTTGTTGTTCCATGGTATTGAAGAGATTCAACGTTTCGCTTCGTCCCAACTGCATGGTCTGTATCCTGCTGTAGTGGTGGTTTTCGAGTGCTTGACTTGATTTATATTCCAACTGCTTTAATGCTTCCGGTGAGAGGTCGGCTTCTTTCATGACGCCATTGGCGATCGTCCAACTCAGGTCGTTGACCGAGACAAAAGTGTTGAGTACTTTGCTGGCATTGCCTATCCGCAAACTTTGGGCTTCCATCTTGGCTGTTTTTTTCTTTTTACCGGTTTCGCCGGGTATTTCAGAGGCCGACATGCCTATGGAAGCCACGCTTAAAGCTGTACCCAGTACCATGTCTGCAATCATCTTGTCTGTCATATTCTTCGGTTTACCGGCGCGACCGATAATACCACCAGCCGAACCTTCCTTCGCCTTGATGGTCCCGAAGTTACCGCAATAAGAAACGATACCCAGCAGGTCGCATCCGCCCAGGATACCGCCAACCGTACCTTTTCCGTTGGGGTTGCTGACAGTCCCGAAGTTGTTGGAACCGGTAATCACGTAGTCTTGAGCTGAACCCAGTACACCTCCTGTAAAACCATCTTTGTCCGATCCGGAGCATGTAACATCGCCATCGTTACTCGAACCGATGATGATTGCCATCGGACCCAGTCCTGCCAGTCCGCCGACATTCTTTTGAGACGCCTGTACGGTTGCAAAGTTGTAACTGCCTGAAATCAATATCTGGGCGGCTCCCGCCAGACCACCAACTTCGCTGTTCCCTGTTATCGTTCCATAATTACCGGACGCATAGATATGCGTGTCGCCATATACCTTTTGCGATGAGTTACGAGCGGTCGAGCCGATAATGCCTCCTACCTCGCGATCGCCTTCTACAATACCCCGGTTTTCACTGAAACTCGTTATGACATTCAGACCGCCGCCGACCAGTCCGCCGGTGCCGATAGAGCTGTATCCGCCGGTTATCTTTCCTGAGTTTTTACAGTCATTGATCAGAAGTGTGTCAGCCGATCCGACCAGTCCGCCTACGATTCCTGAAGTTCCACTGATGGCTGCCGTATTGGAACAACCGTCGAGTGTAACGGAAGAGGCAAAGAATGCGGCTCCGACCAGCCCGCCTACTCCCTGGTGAGCCGCTGATACCGGCATATTGTTCGTGCACTCGCTCATTACCAAACGCGCATTTTGGTTGACACCGCCTACTAGTCCGCCTACCAGGTAAGGTGCCTGTATCTTACAATCTTTCGATACGCTACAGTTTCTCAGTCCGGAGGTCAGGCGCATATCGCCTGTCGACACTACGGCACCGACCAGCATACCTGCTACGGCAAAATCGCTTTCGATCGTCGAGCTTTCCAACTTCACATTACAGATACTGCTGTTGATGATGATGCCGAACAATCCGGCCGGCTGGGGCACGATGTCGCCCGTACGTTTGACTGTCATATTCTTAATCTTGTAACCCTGCCCGTCATAATGCCCGGCAAAAGGTCGGGTGATATGGTTACCGATCGAGTTCCAGCCGTTGTTGAGGTTGGCACAAGGCACCTTCAACGAGAGGTTGGCTGTTTGTATATAGTATTTATCACCATACTTCTTATTATTTTCCTCTGTGGAGTTGATCATAGTCATCAGGTTCTCCAAATGCACATAAGAAGATATACGGAAAGGATCATCTTTTGTCCCTGAACCAAAACATTCCAGGTTTTCATCTACCGTCTCTTCCTTGAGGATGCAGGATTCATTGGTTATACTAACCTGGCATCCCAGGGGAACATCAAATCCAATTTCCGTTTCATTAGCCGGCAAGTCGCTTTTTACCAATACGGCTCGGTTGAAGTAATAATCGCCGGTACGTACAGGCGACTCGGGGATAAAGACCACTTCTCCTTCTTCGGAATAGACTATAGCAGCTACTACCAGTTCTGATTTATCTTCCTGGTTGGTGAAGTAACATTCATAGGCTCCCGGTGCCATCTTCCTGTGGAAATCTACGAATCGCAGCTCTCCGTCATAGTAAGACCCACTGGTAAGTTGTTCATCTTCTGCTTCATTTTTGTCTTGACATGCAGTTCCCATATATAGGAGAAAGCATAGGAACAGCCATAGCCATCCCGGTTGTGTCCGATTCTTCATTGTGCCTTGATTATGATTGTTTAAGTGGCAAATGTATCAATCCGTTGATAGTTCTGCAATGGGTGGACTCAAATATTGACGATTTGGTACTCTATTCGGACTTTATGAAACAAGGGCGATTCCGTTGTGTCTTGTATTGCCTGGGGGTAAGTCCGGTTACCAGGCGGAACTGGCGGAAGAAGGTGGTTCGTGAGGGGAAGCCGGAAAGCACGTATAGTTCATCCATACTTTTGTCCGGGAAAAGTTCAGTTTGTTGGATCAGGTCGTTCACCCGGTATTCGGCTAACCAGTAGCTGAAACCGTTGGGTGTTTCCCGGTTGATTAAAGAGGATAGCTGGGAACGGTTTGTTGCGGCTAGTTGTGCCAGAGTTACCAGGTCGAATGACGGATCGCGGTAAGGTTTCCGGGTATCCATCAGATGGAGTATGCGGAGGAAGAGCTGGGATGGCTGCCTTACTTCTATAACAGGTATTTCCGGTGCTTCCGGTTCATTACTTTTCTCCGAGGTCGGTTCAACGGGTAGGGGTAGTATGCCGGGGGGGAGAATATCCTCGGTTTCATGCGCCTGCAACCAGATAGTATGCTGTTCCATCAATACCTCGTATAACTGGCGAAGCCGCCGCTGATGGCGCTGCCATGCCAGCAGACCGGCAATGATCACTATCAGCAGGCAACTTATGATAGCATAAAGCAGATATTGTATTTGCCGGGTATGGACGGCTGCCTTTTCCAGCTCTACCAGGTTACTGCTGAGCATGGTGTTTCGTCGTAATTCGTGCTTATAGTTTATAAAAGATATACTACCCCGTTTGATTTCTGTATGTTGAATAGAATCGAGTGTTTGTAGACAGCGGGTGGCAGCCTGCAATTGTCCTGTTGCCTCATAGCATTCGCTTAAGAGGTGTAAACAGTTTGGTAACAATAATGTATCGTTGTATAGATTGTTTTTAGAAGTATATAATATTGGGTACTTGTGCGGTTGTAACTCTTCCAGATGTCTGATCGCCCAGTCTGTTTGTCCTTGTTGATGATGCAAAAGAGCGGCATGGTAGATTGTCTGTATTTGTTGTTTGCTGTATGTTGCGGAGTCTTTTTGTTTATGGACGGTTTCTATTTGTTCAGTTGCTTTGGCATACCAGTCGAGTGCCTCCTTCTTGCGGTTGGTATGAATGAGTACCTGACCGTGGAAGTCGAAATAGGGCGTGTTACTTTTCGTTACTTTTTCAGGGAATACGATCCGGATACTGTCCGTGTATAGCTGCGCTTCGGAGTAGGCTTTCACCTTCAGAAGCGACTGGCACATCTGTAAATACCAGGCATATACCGACTTTACATGCGGACGAGCTTTCTTGAGCCAGTAAAGAGCCTGTTGCCATTCGCCTTGTTTTTGGTAGTAGACAGCCATACCCATATAATAAAATCCCATATCTTTGAGGTGGTGGAGGGAAGGAGGCAATTGCTCTTGTTGCCTGATGACATGGAGCATGCGGGTCGTATCTCCGTTACCCTGAGCCAGCAGGAAGATCTGTATCCGGGCAGTGCATAAAAGCGTATCATTACCTATACGGAGAGCTAAATCATCTACTTTGTCAGCTATTCGTGTTGCTTGCGGAATATTATATCCATTAAATAGATATAGTTGCAATAGTTTGAGCCGTAGTTGTTGAGTAGGAGTGAAGTTGTAAAGCTGTTCAGCTTCCAGAAGATTGGAATAACGGCTGATAAGGAAAGTATCTGCGGGATATTTATTACGGGAATTATAGTTTTCTTCTTTTTGAAGAAAACGTTCCCCTTCTTCTGCCGATCGTCGTGGGTGGCAGGCACAAAGAAGGCTTATAAGCAGCAGGAGTAATATGCAGTGACCGTATTTCATCATCGCAAATATAAGCATTATATCTAAATCAGCACGCCTGTGTTAACAGAGGGAATACAGGCGTGCTATATAACGTAACATTATAAAATGCCTGCCGCTTAAAACAGAATATCGACCTCCATATTACTGATCCATTCCACAGGACGCCCTGCTGCTTTGTTGCAGGTGACGGCGAATTTCAAAGGTAGAATGATCCCCAAAGGGATACGTAGCCATCCCGGCATATTGAATTCATGTAGTCCTATCAACGATCCTAACTGTATACCGGCAGAGGGCGCTACCAGAAAACGAGTTTCATTATTACGACGGTCGGCACCCATTTCCATATAGCCATATAGACCGAGGAAACGGCGGGGAGAAACAAATATATCAGCGGCATAGTTTACACCCGCCTTGATGTTCCAGTTTTTCATCATATAAGAGCCAGTGGGGGCATGCATATAATAGCCGGATATTGTTGGGTTGATCCATTGGGCGACATCGCCTGGTTTCATGACCATCGTTGTTCCGTTCCCGAATTTGTGCCAGTTGAACATACTGGCGTTCAGGCGTGCTCCGTACGCCATTACCCCCTGTCGGTTTACATGGATTGGCACACCGATAAGGAACATGAATGAGTTGGCTACCCTGGAGCGGATGAAGTTACGGGTGAAAGGTTCTTGTACTATCAGTTGCAATTCCTCTTTGCGTTGGTCTGTCAGATCGTTTATCGGAAGGCTGTTGATATCCGTACCGAACGGGAGTGGGAACTGGCGCACAACCGGGAAGTTGGTATATATAAAATCGGGCAGCTCTTTACCGTTTGCGGGTAGTTTTTCCAGTATGTTATAGCTATTCCCCGAAGATGCTTTATGATATGCCATCCATACTTCCGTCAACGACTGGCAGGTAGCGGTAACTACCTGATAGAACACTTGTGTTTCACGTTCATAGCTGTCACCCTTATCCAGCGTATAGGCATGCCGTTTGGTAACGCGGATATTCAGGTAGTCATCCGCATTCCTATAGTTCATAGGATTCTGGTTCAGTCGCTTATCACCGTAGGCCGACCAGGTTTCACCCTTCATATTGGCAGTTTGTACGGGAATTGTATTGTAGAAGTCGTGCAAGCTCTTATTATTGGAGACAGCCGATGCCGAGAAGCCGCGGCGCACCATCTGGTGGCCCGATGCGAACGAGTCCTGTAGGAAGTGTTCGGCAAAGGCTTCATAGAGGGTAGCATAGAACATAAGGTCGTTCGAGGCTGTTCGGTTGCCTGCGTATAACTGTTTGCCTGCTTCTTCTGCGAGGTAAGCGGCAAAGATATGTATGCAGAAGTACTTCGAGAGCGAAGGTAGATGGTTTAGCCTGGAGAAGACATCGTTCACCTCCGAAGGTTTCCGTAACCGGCGGATCAGTTCCGGGTCTATCATACGGAGGTGTTCGTTCAGCCCTTTCCCATACGCGTAGAAGTGAGAGAGGTCTTTAATGGCAAGCAGGCCGTAAGCCAGGTTGATATCGAGTAATTCTTTGCTGGAAGCACCGGTCAGGAACTCGTTCATGGCCTTGAATTCAAGAGCTAGTGTCCGGTTCGTCTTGGAGAAATGGGTTTGCAGACCGGTTTCGAGCAAGAGAGGGTTTTCAACATGGTCGCCTGCCAGTCCGCACAGCGTACCGTAGGTTACGATGTTGGGTAACTGTGTCAGCTCGTTCATGGCATAGGCATTCGTTCCTTCCATGTGCGACATGTTCAATATGGAAAGTATAGCCTTGTCTGCTTCCGCTTCATTGGCAAAAATACCTTCTTCGGCCAGTCGTGCGGGCAACAGGCTCATGGCACGGTCACCTATCTTACGGTGTTCGGCGAAATCCCATGCGAAGCAGGGCATCTGAAGGAGTGAAAGGACGGTAATTGCCAGTAACGGTAATTTTCGGCGGATTTTGTCCGGGTAATGTGTATTCATACTAATGCTGGGTGTTTGTCTGATTTTGCAGTAAATGTATTACAGAAGAGATTGATAAGCAATAGAGGAGGTGAAGTTTGAACGATCTGGTACTTTGTTCGGATGATTTGGTATAGGGCGGTATTCAGTTGTCTTTTTCTTTAGTGGAATAGCTCCAGGGTGAACTTCACCCCTATACTGTGGTAGTGCCCCCGTTCGAATCCGGCAAAGATACCTACATTAAACAGGTCGCTGCCCACACCGTATCCCAGCTCGGTGTAGCAGGGAAGATCCGGTGTCCAGAGTTGACTGAAATAGAGGTGTTCGGAAACGACATACCGGACATGTCTGGTTTTTATCAGCTGAAACAGGAGCAACGGACTTTCGAACATCAGGTGACACTGGGCATAGCTGTCGGATATGTTGTAGTGTATGCCTGGCAATTGATAGAATACACCACCGAAGCTATCGTTCCACGACTCGGGAAAATAATGCCGGGTGAAGTACCGGAAGTCCGCGAAATAGAGTGCTTTCCGGTTGAAGTATCCCCCGCCGCTCAGGTGATAGTTGAATCGTTGCGACAGGCCGATACGGATACTTTGGTGCATATCGGCTTCTACCCGTCCGTAATTACCCGCGTTGCGACCTGTCCCGGGGATGGCCTGCACCACCTCGATGGAGAAGGTCGGGTAACGAGAGTAGAGATACTCTTTCCGATAACCATCCATCCAGTAATATTGCCGGGGGGTATACGTCAGACCGACCGCCGGTGTGAAGTCGTGAAAGGCATGCTTATTTTTCTCCGCCGGTATTCTCCGGTGAAAGGAGAGACCGGCAGCCAGTTTCAGCCCGTTTGCCAGCTCGATATTATTCCTGAGCTCTATGTAATAATGCCTGAATTTGTTGTGTAGGTTTTCGGTAGTCAGAAAAGAGCTGTCCTGTAGTTGTTGCCCGATCCGTTGTATCACGCCGGCAGGGTAACTCGGGTTGTCGTTGGCGGCGGTCAGGCTGAGAATACCTTGCCGCTCGGGAAGGTACTCCCAATCCCCCGCCAGTTTGAAGAATAGCTGTCGTCGCTTGAACAGATAACCCAGTTCGGGACGGAAGCGCAGTTGGCGGTCACGGTCGAAGGTCTTGCTGATACGTAATCGTTGATGGTAGGTGAAGCCGTTGTTTCCCGAATACCCCAGCTGGAAAGGGTTGAGCAGGCCCGAGTATTTGACACGAGTGGTTTTGTAGTCGAGGTTCATAGTATTTGTCAGCCGTTCGGTGATTTTCAGGTAAGGAGTGAAGTTGTTGGTGTTGGTCACAGGCTGTTGGGGTGTAAGGTGGTAGACCTGTAATTCATCGGGTGTAAGACCTGTATTGCGTTTGGCCTGCCAGTAAGCCGTATCGTGGATGACAGGTATCGTGTCGGACGACAGGCTGAAGTAGCGTGTCTGGTCAAGCGGTTTCCGCTGAGGTGGTTCGTTGTTCTCCTCTATCCAGGTGACCGATTTGTAACGGTAAGTCGCATGGTAGTAGTTTGCCAGCTTGTTACCCACTGCGTGGAAACGGACTTTCAGGTTCGCTTCTTCCGGTAGGAGGAAGTAGCGACGGTCACGGTTGAAACGCATCCGGAGGGTGAACTCCGAGAGGGTGGAGTGTCCGTTCATCTCCGCCCGGTCTATTGTCCAGCTTCCGTCTACGATGTAGAGATGTCCGTCCAGCAGTTTCTGACTCCACTGCTTCGGGGTGAAACGAATGGTATAAATGCGGATGCCAGCCGTATCCTCCACATTCTCCAGGCTGAAGTTGTAGTAACGGAAAGCTTCCCGGGCAACAGGCATGATGATCCCTTTATTATAAATGGTAGGCGAGTAAATGTTCATGTTGATGAACGACAGTACTTCCTTTTGTTTGGCAGTTCTGACCGGACGGTTACTGTTCATCGCCTCGATATTATGACGGTAATTATTGGGAGCATCGTACCGGAAGTTGCTCACCATTTCGAAAACTGTCTCTTTTGGGTTAGATTCGACCGGAAAGATCAGGTTGGAAAAGTGGATAAGGATATTCTTTTTTTGTACCGCTGTGTACCCTTTCACATATACTTCGGTTTCATAGGATGCCACCGCATTTCCGTAAGCGGTGGCATTGGCTATTACGAGATGCATAACGGAATCGGCACGTTTACTTTCTCTTATCTGTTTGGCCTGCGACGGTAGGGTAAGGAGGAGCAGACTACAATATATAGATATTCGGAGAAGAGTGCGTGGTGAAAAGAAACATATAAAAAGCAACAGGAAATGATATGTATACAATGTAGTATAAATTATAAATGATTTGGGGTCGTTCTTTCTTCTTGCATTTTGAGATATTCTCTAGGTGTCAGTCCGGTAACAAGATGAAATTGGCGATAAAAGGACGTTCGGGAGGTAAATCCTGACTTTGGATATAGTTCGTCAATACTTTTATCAGGGGTACAACGAATTGTTTCCAACAGGTGGTTTACCCGGTAAGTTGCTAGCCATTTATTGAAATTCATCTGCGATTGGCTATTCAGAGTCGTTGAGAGGAGCGTGCGGTTTGTTCCGATAAGACGTACCAGTTTCCTTAAGGTCAACCCAGGGTCGAGGTATGGCTTTTCATTTTCCATAACATTTAATATATGTGCATACAAGCGTTGCATCACAAAGAGTGAATTCGTCTTTTTGTCCATAGTTTATTAAGTGCTTATCAATGTATCATACAAATTTCACTCTTCAAAGGTATGAACACCCGAAGCAAGTTTCCTAAGGTGTCTGTGAGATACGGACGATATGGAACTAATTATGAACGATGTGGTACTTCTGTGCCGGGAGGGGAAGTGTCAGATCCAGACGATAAGCGAAAAAGTAATGCCTCCACCAGTTTTATCCGTCCGGTAATTGGTTTTATTTCGGATGATCTGTTCAATCTCCGCCTGTATGCGTAATCCTCCGTCTGTTTTGTCTATCAGTGGGCGACGGTATTCCATTAACATACCTAGTTGTAAACGTGTAGCGGTGAGGGCGGCGAAACGGGAACTGACACGTTCGTAATTGCGGAGGGTTCCCATTTCAACTTCGGCTTTATTTTCTTCTCGGGTGATGTGTTCTTCTGTACCGTAGCCTGTCTGTAAGGATACGGATGGGCGTACCATCAGATGTCTTGCATGCGGTAGGTCGAGATGGCGGAGGAAGGCTGTTTCGATCCGGATGGTGCCGGTAAGTTGGGCGATCGTGTAAGGATAACTGTAATATTTGTCACGGAGATCCATCAGGGAGGCTGTCAGTTGCCAGGCGCGGGAAGGACCGTCCGGAGTGTAATCGTGTGCCAGTTCATAACCGACCGATACTTTTGCCGTATGGCGTGCGGCGAAACGAAGCAGGGTCGATGATTGCAGGATACGATCGGATCGGGTACGTTGCAGGGAAAGAGCAGGGGTAAGGAGATGAACCCATCGTCCGTGAGGTATCGCCAGTCTGCTGTGGTAACCGAATGTAATGGCCTGCTCTTTCCAACCGTACAGGAAGGACGTATAATCAGGACTTATACTGCGGCATTCATATCCGGCATTCAGCTCGTTGAACCATTTCCGATTGGCTTGTATCCATTCCGCTTGTAAAGCAGCTTGCCCTCCATTGGTTATGCTGCGATATTGACCTGTGCTCTTTGTAGAACTTCCGGATGTTCCCTTGGTTCCGAAACTGAATTCTGTCATAGGAATGAAATAACCCGACGGGAAAGTGTAGAGGCGTTTATTGTTGTCACTACCGGAGCTGAATGATTCTGTCCGGTGTTCAAAAGAGGCTGAAAGACCGGTACGGATGGATTGCACGGTATAGATCAGGCCGATCGAGAAGGTGGTTATATATGCATTGCCGCTGTATCGTCCTTCCGGTGAGGCATCTTTGTTCTTGGTTGCAGTGTAGGCACCGCTCAGCCCAGCCAGGAGTCGGGAGGAGAAGGCATAAGCTGCCTTTCCGTAGATGCTGTATTGCTCGAAGTGGTGTGGAACACTCAAGGAGTCGCCTGCCGTAACCAAGCTGCCGGGGTATACGAGGTAGTTCCAGCTTTGTCCTTTCAGGCGATCTTGTTGCCAACCCATACCTCCACAGAGTTGTAACTTGCCTAATCGTTTGTAACCTTCTGCCGTTCCACCGTATTGCATGGTCTTGTTTGGTTGATCGACAGCTGCAAGTACATGATGTCGATTGCTGTATATGATCCGGGTTTCCAACAAACTGTCGATGGGTGTATACTGGATTCCTGCCGGGTTGAGAGAGCTTTCCCAGGAGTTGAAATGTTTGCGGTAGCTGATGCCTGTGCAAGTAATTTCAGATAATTCAGATTGTTCGGTCGAATTGTCCTGTCCTCTTGCCGTAAATAGTGAGGCTATAGTAAGCAGGCAATAAAATAGTAGTTTATGTAGTTGTCTGGTCGTCATCGTAAAAAGTTGTTACTTAGTTTGTACCGGAATTGTCTTTCATACTTGGTTGTTGCCGACTGAAGTCACGAGAGGTTCCTCTTCCCGTTTCCCAAACGGTACGGTTTCCCTCTTTCCGGTGCTCTCTTCGCCAGGCAAAACCGCTACCGGTAGGGCCGGCCAAGCCGGGGGACGGGTCCATCGTGAGGGGGATACGACTGTTGGCTGTCTGTACCGCAGAGGTGACGAAGTTGGCGACATCGATTACCCATTCGGCTGGGATATATAAATATTGTAACTTGGAGGTAGTCTCCGGCTCAGTTCCTATGTGACTGTTGTCGGCAACCCAGGCGGTCATATCACTTTGGGGCAGGAAGAGCAGTACGGTCGGACCACTGACTGTCAGGGCATATACTTTTGCACTGCCATGCCAGACTAGATTCAGAGGGCGTACACCGGCGGTGATTTGGCTCGAGGTCAAGGCTGCGTTCCAAAAGGCCCATTCTACATGCGAGAGATTCAGTGATGCGGCAACACCTGCCGGACCGGAAGTATGGTCGACTGCATTTGTAGCGATAATTTGTCGCTGACCGGGTTCGAGCGGATTGTCGGTACCGTTGCCGGGGAACTGCCAGCACATCATCGCGAGAGGAATCTCCTTCATGTCAGTCAATTGCATCCAGCTTGACGGTTTTGCTGTCGTGTAAGGAGCGGCCTGAGCGATACAGAGGCCATCGAGGTAAACGGTCTGGTCGGAGTTATTTGCAATCGCCAGATACTGATCGGAAGTATAATGGGTTTTATCGTCAATTCGCATACAACCGCTGAAATAGAGTTCTTCTATCACCAGCTGTGGGGCGGTAGTCTGAGAAACTGGTAGTTCCAGATATAGATCCTGGTTTCCAGGCTCTACCGTGAGACTTGCCAATCCTCCACTGAGGTTATAGGTAGTCATGCCTTTTGTCAATCGGTGGGAGAAACTGACGGAACAGATTCCCGGAGAGATCTTAATATCTGCTTTCCCGTCAATGTCGGTCGCTTGCGTGTATGAGTTGCCGATGGTTTGGTTTTTTATGACGATCGGGATATTATTGAGCGGAAATTCCGGAGTATTGTCCGTTATCACGAGGCGGATGTGTATGACCCGGCTATCGAAAGGGACTTCCGAACATCCTGCTGTAAGTAGTAGGAAAAGCAGGCATAGTTTTATGTATTTGAGTTGTGTTATCATATCTCTATATTTATAGTTTTATTTGCATTTCCAATCCGAAGAAAGGAGAAGGATTTTGGCGCAGATAATTTCCCGTGCTAGCAACGAGGCGCACCGGGCGCATATCCCCAAGGTTGTTGGAGAAGAAAGACAGGGTGACATAGCGGCTGAACTCTTTGCTGACACGGAGGTTGATCAAACCGTAGGGTTTGTATGTATCCTGTAAAAAATCATTGGGATTACCGATTATGAGTAATTTAGAGAAATCGGGATCGGCTTTCTCTGTTTCGGTGAACGGGTGGCGGATACCGTCCGCTCCGCACCAGTAGACGGGCCAGATTTCTGTTTCGTTTCCATCGTTGTAGTACCATCGGGAACGTTGCATCCAAACCATTTGCAGGGTAAGTGTCGTCACCAGCCCAATACGGGGTATGCGGGTAATGAAACGGCAATTGGTGCTGAGTTGCTCAGTGATCAACTTATTACCTCTGGAGTTGTATCCTTTATCATAATAGCCGACATATGCATAACTTTCTCCGTTAATCTCGCCTGATTCGGTATGGGCCGTCAATAGGTCGGTTTTGTTGCTGATACGGAGCCATTGCGCGTCTATAACCAGAGAGGTAAGCAGGGGATGGAACGTACCGAAGTCGGCGGTCATTTCGACACCATGCTTGGTTGTTGTCTCTGCATTTACTGGGGTGCTGACGGCTGTAAAGCTGTGTCGGTTCCGGTAGGGAACCGGTTGCCCGTTTACCCATACCTGCCCGTTACGGTATTCGGGATGAAGTCCTGTTTCGCTTTGGTATTCATACGCCCGGTACGTATAAGGTCGGTAATCGGTCATAAAGGTGAAACCTCCTGTTTTCCGCTCATAGAAACCTGTCAGGTCGAGATTTACCAGGGGAGATCCGAGAATGAAACCGGTCTCGAATTTCCGGTTGATCGTGGGGCGGAGACTGGTGTTTTTTCTATCATCCGATACATGGGTATAGACAATGGCGAGTGAGTTGCCTTCCTCTGGATCGTTATAGTAAAAACTTGTACGGTCGTTGTAAACCGGCGAGGGATAGAGCATTTCGTTGGTTGGCATATATCCCATCAGTCCGGCGCCCCCTTTCAGTCGTAGTTGGTAGCGGGATGAAGAAAAGGCTGTCCACGATAGGTTGAGGCGGGGTTCGACACTTCCCAGCCAGCCGTAATCCTTGCACCCGAGGCCGTGGTAACGTATTCCGGCCTGTACCGTTGCATAAGGTCCGTGGAAGACTGCTTCAGCAAAAGCCGCACCGCTATGCAAGAAAGGTATTTCTTTATAGGAACGGGGACGGGGGGAGTCGCTCGGCGGGCGTTCGAAGTCGAATTGTAATCCGTTACCTCGGTTACCTTCGCTGCGCCAAGTGATTCCGGTGCTTAGCTCTATCCGGCTTCCGGATGAAGGCAAAGGACGTTGTGTGATGGCATGTATTTCCATTTCGGTATAGACCGGTAGCCCTTCGCGTAGTTCGCGACAGATGTAACGGGCAGGCAATACCTGTGCTACGCTTTCACCAGTGACGGTCGAGTGGGTGTAGACTTGCTGGGCAAACGGTACGTAATATTTGTCCTCCACCGTTTTAGAGGCAGAGAAGTCGGCACGGAATGAAAGACTTTCGAGTAATGGTTTACCGGGTTTCCATTCTCCGTTGAAGGTCAACCGGTGGTTTTGCAATTTTTGTCGGATATGGTTTTCTTCGCTGGCATAGCTTTTTAGATTACCTATTCTTACGTAATAATCGAATCGTGCTGTTAGCGGATGACCTCCCGGTTGCCAGTGGTAGGTATTAGCCAAACGAAGCCCTCCGGTGTGGAAATTACCTTGTGCAGTATAGTCGGCCAGCAGGTTCAACGTGTGTCCGGGAGGAGAAATGACGAAGCCTTTTCCTGCTGTGTATTGCTTCATGTTTGGGTTGTAGCGTATACCGGCAGTAAGAGGCATTTTACCACTACGGGTTTTTAGCAACAACATTCCATTGGTGAGATTTCCGTAACGGGCCGAGGGAATACCACGGACAACCTCTGCCTGCTCTACTTCATTCATGGAAAGGAAACGGGTATCTGCACCGCTGAACGGATTTCCAATGTCCGTATTGCTATGTAGTGGTGAACCGTCAAGCACGATCTGTACCTGTTCAGCATCCTGAGGGTACAGGTTATTCAGTCCATTGTTCAGTGTAATTTCCCTGATTGCAAAGTATTGAGGTTGACCAAAAGAAGAATTGATCGTCAGTCCTCCCGGTAGGAGCTGCATCAGGTCAGCGACGCTGAAAGGTTGTACATGTTCTATGGCAGAGGAAGGCAACAACGACACACTTCCCACTCCTTTCCCTTCAATGGCGGTCACTACAACGTCAGGTAGGTGGAAAGAGAGTGTGTCGACTGGTTGTGACAGACGAGATTCCTCACTATATCCCGGCGTATAAGAAATAAGTAATAATAAACCGGACAAGACGAACCGGTAGAATATCATGTGGGATGTTTGCATATAATAATCCATATCTTTACTAGTGCCTCGGGATAGCAAATATATGGATAGAAATTGAGATATGATGTTAGTCGTAAGATAAAAGTAAATCTCCCTTAGCTGGAAGAGGAAATAGTCCGGGTAAGGGAGAAGTTGTCGTATTGATCTGAGGAAAGGTGTTTCTAGGTTCAGGATTTCCTTATCTGTCCGTCTCCTTCGATAATATACTTATAGGTAGTCAATTCCGGTAAAGCCATCGGTCCGCGGGCATGTAACTTCTGCGTACTGATACCGATCTCTGCCCCGAAACCGAACTGTGCGCCGTCAGTGAAAGCGGTCGATACGTTGGCATAGACGCAGGCTGCATCTACCTGTTGCTGGAACAGGCGGATAGCTTCGGATGACTCGCTGACGATGCTTTCGCTATGTTTAGAACTGTAACGGGCGATATGTTCCAGTGCTTCTTCGAGCGATGCTACGGTACGGATACTCATTTTGTAGTCGAGGAACTCGGTACCGAAGCTGTCTTCGTTGGCTGGTTGCAACAGTGCTGACGGGTATTGTCCCGACAAAGCGGTGAAAGCCTGTTCATCTGCATAAATGATGACATCGCTCTCTTTCAGTTTATCGCAGATAAAAGGAAGATCATCGAGCCGTTCCTGATGGATGATCAGACAATCCAATGCATTGCAAACGCTTACCCGCCGGGTTTTGGCGTTATTTACGATGGCTTGCCCCTTTTCTTTATCTCCGTCCTTGTCAAAATAGGTATGACAGATACCGGCTCCTGTTTCGATAACCGGCACGCGGGCATTGTCGCGTACGAAATTGATCAGCGAACTGCTGCCGCGGGGAATGATTAGGTCTACCAAGCCGACAGCATTCAATAATTCCGTAGTCGCTTCCCGTTCGGGAGGCAATAAAGTACAAACGGTCGGGTTGATACCGTGGCGTTCCAACACGGAATGGATGATAGCAACCAGTGCATGATTGGAGTCGTTGGCATCCGAACCACCTTTTAGTACACAGGCGTTTGCGCTTTTGAAACATAAAGAGAATACATCGAAAGTGACGTTCGGACGTGCTTCGTAGATAACGCCTATCACTCCGAAAGGTACCGATACTTTACGGATCACCATGCCGTTCGGACGGGTAGCTTCACTGATAACCTTACCGAGCGGGGAGGGGAGCGAGGCTACATTTCGCATGTCTCCGGCAATGCCGGCCAGACGGTCGGCTGTCAATTTCAGACGGTCGTATTTGGGGTTGGCCCGGTCCATACGGGCCAGGTCTTTCTCGTTGGCTGTAAGAACTTCTGCCTGCCTGTTTATCAGCTCGTCTGCTGTATCAGTCAGTATACGGTTTATCGCTTCGTCACTTAACGTGATAAGTTGACGGGATGCTGTAACGCTCTGCTTTAATAGCTTTGTTATATTTGTTGACATATTATTTCCTGATACTATCTTTTCCCATGATTAAACATACCTATTAATTAATCCAGATATAAGTAATCGTAGTGAACAAGCGGTTTCAAATCACGTTGGCCGATCAGACCGATAGCTTCCCGGCTATCGTATCCGGCACACCCGACACCGATCTGTATGCCTGTTTCATTGATGATCTTTACAATATCATTCTTCTCGAAGTCTCCGATGATAGCGGTGACACCTACCAGTAACAGGCTAGTGGCTTTGCTGCCGGTCAGGGCTTCTTCTGTTCCCTGATTGATATGTATCTCTCCTTTGGCAAAGCCTTCGGAGTGGGCGATCCATTTCTTAACACTGCTGACAGGTTTGGCAGCCGGTATAAAACGTGTGCATACTGTCTGACTACCTTTGGCCAGTAACGCAGGCAGGATATTCTCCTTTTTGCCGTTTGCAATGATCACAGTGATACCTTCGTCAGCCACTTTCTGTGCAATAGTACATTTGGTCAGCATGCCACCACGTCCGAAAGAGGACTTGCTGGTCTGTACATATTCTGAAAGATCCTGTTTGCCGCCGTCAATTTCCCGGATGACCGTTGCTGCCGGATCTGCCGGATTGCCATTGTAGATACCGTCGATATTACTCAGGATAATAAGCGCATCCATCCCCATCATAGTAGCGATCAGGCCGGACAACTCGTCATTATCGGTAAACATCAGTTCTGTAACGGATATTGTATCGTTTTCGTTTACAATGGGTATCACTTTATTGTCAAGCATTACTTCCATGCAATGTTTCTGGTTGAGGTAATGCGTGCGGCTGCCAAAGTTCTCCTTTGTCGTGAGAACCTGGCCGCAAGCGATCTTATGTTCGCGGAATAACTCGAAGTAACGGTTGATCAATTTGGCCTGTCCTACTGCTGAATAGAGTTGGCGGGCAGAGACGGCATCGAGCTTCTTTCCGGGTTTCACTTCGCTTCTTCCGGAGGCTACTGCTCCGGAAGAGATCAAAACCACTTCTACCCCGTGTCGATGCAATTCCGCAACCTGATCGACTAATGCCGACATGCGCGTGACATCGAGGGAGCCGTCTTTTCTTGTCAGTACGTTACTTCCTATCTTTACTGCTATCCGTGTAAACTGATATGTCATTTTCGTGTAATCTTCTATTTCTTATCTTTATCCCTGATTTCCACACGACGGATCTTTCCGCTGATGGTTTTAGGCAATTCTTCGACAAATTCAACTACACGGGGATATTTATACGGAGCTGTAACACGTTTTACATGATCCTGTAACTCTTTGATCAATGCTTCGCCTGCCTTGTCCTTGTAATCCTTCGCCAGTACAATCGTCGCTTTTACCACCTGTCCGCGAATTTCGTCGGGTACACCTGTAATCGCACATTCGACAACAGCCGGGTGTGTCATCAATGCGCTTTCCACTTCGAACGGGCCGATGCGGTAACCGGAACTTTTGATCACATCGTCAGCACGACCGACAAACCACAGATAACCGTCTTCATCACGCCAAGCAACGTCGCCTGTATAGTACATGCCATCATGCCAGGCTTCGTGAGTCAGTTCGGCATCGCGGTAATATTCTTTGAACAGACCGATCGGTTTGCCCTGGGTCGTATGAATAACGATTTGTCCCTGCTCGCCGTCTTCTGCGCGACTTCCGTCCGGTCGGATCAGATCTACATCATATTGTGGGTTAGGTACACCCATAGAACCGGGTTTCGGTTCCATCCATGGGAATGTAGCAACTGTCAGTGTCGTTTCCGTCTGACCGAATCCTTCCATCAATTTGATGCCTGTCAGTTTATAGAATGCTTCAAATACGGCAGGGTTCAGTGCTTCACCGGCAATCGTACAATATTGCAGGGAAGACAGATCGTACTTCGTCATGTCTTCGCGGATCAGAAAGCGGAAGATCGTAGGAGGTGCACACAAAGAGGTGATCTTGTAATCCTGGATCATCTGCAACATATCGGCAGGAGTGAACTTCTCATGATCGTAAACGAATACGGTCGCTCCGGCAATCCATTGTCCGTATAGTTTTCCCCAAACAGCTTTTCCCCAACCGGTATCGGCGATAGTCAGATGGAGGCTGTCACGATGCAGGTTGTGCCAGAAACTACCGGTTACGATATGTCCCAGCGGATAAGTGAAATCGTGTGCTACCATTTTCGGATTACCTGTCGTTCCGGATGTAAAATACATCAATGAAATATCATCATTACTGTTCGGATGAGACGGGCGAACGAATGGTGCAGCATTCTCGATCCCTTTATGGAAATCTTCGAAACCTTCCGGTATTTCCGGACCTACGGAAACTAATTTCTCAATAGTCGGAGATTCCGGCAGTGCATCGATAATATGTTTGGTGATAATATCTTCGCCGGCACAAACGATCATTTTTATATCGGCTGCGTTATTGCGATAGATAATATCTTTTTTTGTTAACAAGTGAGTGGCCGGGATAACGACTGCTCCGAGTTTGTGTAATGCAATGATAGAGAACCAAAATTCGTAACGGCGTTTCAAGATCAGCATGACCATATCGCCATGTCCGATGCCTAAAGATTGAAAATAAGCAGCCGTCTGATCTGTATATTTTTTCAGGTCAGCGAAAGTGAAATCAATATGTTCGCCTTGGTCATTTGTCCAGCACAAAGCTTTTTTGTCAGGCTCTTCTGCGGCCCATGCATCTACAACGTCATATCCGAAGTTGAAATTTTCGGGTACTTTTATTTTGAAGTTATTTATAAAATCTTCCTGCGACGAAAAGCTCGTCTGATCTAAGAATCTTTCTAACATGACTTTTTGTATTTATAAAATGATAGCCAGGAAACTGACTTTTTCTCCGTCCAACGCTTTCATACCATGAGGCAGTTCGGAATTAAAATAGATACTGTCTCCTTCTTCCAAAATCAAATCTTTGTTATTAATCTGCAGGAGCATGCGGCCCTTTAATACCAGATTATATTCCTGTCCGGGATGCGAATTCAGATAGATAGGCTCATTTTCCGGTTTCGGATGAACGGTAACCATGAACGGGTCGGCTTTACGTCCGGCAAATCCGGCGGCCAGCGATTGGTATTTGTAGGCCTTGGTACGTTCAACAGCGATACCTTTTCCTTTGCGGGTAATAAAATAAGAACTCATTTTAGGTTCGTCACCAAACATCAAGGTAGTAAGTTCCACCCCGTATGCCTGTGAAATCTGATGTAAAAGGCTGACTGAAATATCGACTGTACCGCTTTCCAGTTCCAGGTATTGTTCTGTGGTCAGGTTACAGACCTTGGCGATCTCTTCAGGAGTAATCTCCAGTGCGTCCCGCAATCCCGCCAGACGCTCAGCTATCTGTTTTATCTGTTCGTTCATCTCCGTAGATTATTAATATATTTATGTTGCCCCAAAGTTATAAATAAAAAGCAAAATGACTACGGAAATATGGGATAGAATGATATTTAGATATTTTCTTTGGAAATAAAGATGTTAAATATTATATTTGTTTTAGTCTAGGGCTTGAATTTGTTATCGCCGAATCTAAATCTAATATAAATATGTAGTGTTTATCATAAGCTATACTGAGTTGGCCCTTAAAATTTTCAGATTAACATAATGAGCGTATGAATGAAAAGATAGAATTTAGTTTTTGGGGAATTGAAGTCTCAGATAACTATTTTTGTATACTAATATTGAACTGGAATATACCACAAAATGTAGTAGTTAAGCCTTCTGGCAAGGCAGAATATGTAGAAATATATAATAAGATTCATCGATATGTGGTGACAGAAAAGCATTTTCTGGATAAAGATATAAATATAGATATCATTGTTCGTCAATGTAATGTTAAGAAGAAGTCATTGAATAAAATTCTTCGGCTAAAAGATGATGTAGCTTTTCATGGATACATAAATAGACAGCGTGTTATTTATGCATCCACTCTTTTATTGGATCCTTCTAACAAGTTGATTGAAGTCATAGCTTCAGAAGCCAGCTTTAATAATTCCCGGACATTCGTGCGTAATTTCAAAGTCGTGTATAATATGACTCCGAGTGAATACCGTCGTCGTAACGGGTTAAAGAAAGCCTGATTCGATCGGTAAATTGTTCCGGGAACGGACAAAAACGATTTTGTCTTAAAGATGAATGATTTTGTCTTCTGTACGCCTTGTTTTTTCTTGGCTGATGTCTTTTTTTGTTCTTTATTTGCGTCAGAGAAAGAGATGAAGCGAAAAAGATGACATAACGCATCTTAAATAGATAGGCATACCTTATCTATGAAGAAAGAAAGAAGAAGTGATTCTTCTTTCAGGTAGTCTGATAAAGACGTTTGTCGGACTACCTTTTCTAAGAAAGTGGAGCCTATGGAAAGGTTTGCGTTTTGATGATGGTTGATCAACTGGTTTTTGTACATTTTTCATGATTATTTTGGTTAAATCAAGAAAATCCCGGCTTGTGAAAGTCGGGATTTTTATGTACAAAAAAAGGATAACCTTTCGATTATCCTTTTCTTGAGAGCGGAAGACGGGGCTCAAACCCGCGACCCTCAGCTTGGAAGGCTAATGCTCTATCAACTGAGCTACTTCCGCAATTTTAATTGCTTTTGAAAAGTTAGTGGGCAGTGATGGATTCGAACCACCGAAGTCGAAAGACAGCTGAGTTACAGTCAGCCCCATTTGGCCACTCTGGTAACTGCCCCTATTATTTTCAATTGCGATGCAAAGGTACGATTATTTTTGAAACTTGCAAGCGTTTACTCAGAAAAATGTATCATTTTTAGTGCAGTCACTGCGGCTTCATCCCCTTTATTTCCGTACTTACCACCTGCACGATCCTCCGATTGCTGCATGTTGTCGGTAGTTAACAATCCGAAAATGAATGGAATATCGTACATTAGATTCAGCTCGGTGATACCTTGTGTGACACCTGAACAAACGTAATCAAAATGTGGAGTATCACCTCTTACGACGCATCCTAAAACGATAACAGCATTCACATCTTTTGTTTCCGCCATACGTTTTGCACCGAAAGTCAGTTCGAAGCTACCCGGAACACGTTTTACGTATATGTTTTCCGGTTTGACACCATGTTTTTCCAGTGTGTTGCATGCACCTTCCAGCAATTTTTCTGTGATGTGCTTGTTCCACTCTGCAACTACAATTCCGAAGGTCATTTCTGAACCATCCGGTACGCTGTTGAAGTCGTAGTCTGATAAGTTTTGATAAGCTGTAGCCATAACTTTGTATTTAAAAAATAAAAGGATGCCTTTTTTGATGAGACATCCTCTTGTTATTGTTTATATCGTACGATTCATATTATTTAGCAGCAGAAGCACGGGCGATATATTTATCGATGTCGGCTGCTTCCATTGAATTGAAATATTTTTCTTTAATCGTAGTGTATGCTTTAACAGCATCGCTATATTGTTTTTGGTTTTCGTAAGCGATACCGGCTTTTTTCAGGTAAACTGGACTGATAACTTCGTTGTCTGCTTTTTTAGCAGCTTTTTCGAAATAGCTGATGCCCTCTTTGATGTTACCCATGTTTACATAACAGTCGCCGATCAGACCGATGATAGCCGGAGAAATCATGTTGTCGTCTCCGCTGAATGATTTCAGTTTGTCAAGGGCCTTTTCTGTGTCACCCATCTTAAAATAACAGATACCTGCATAAGCTTTAGCCAGGTTTCCGGAAGCAGTACTTCCATATTGGTCGATGATACCTTCGAAACCTTCATAGTCTGCACCATTACCGTTCAATGCCAACGCGAAAGAATCTTTAGCAAAATATTGTTCTCCTTTAAATATAGCAGCGGCTGCTTTCTTTTGCTGAGGAATCATGTAACCGTGTTTAATTCCCAAAACAGCTCCAACAACGAGTGCGATAGCTATAATTCCGTAAATGATCTTTTTTGAATTGTTTTCAATAAACTGCTCCGACTTCGAAACAATTTCTTCTACTTCTAACTCCGTGTTGGTGTTTTTTTCCTTAGTAGCCATAATGTGTTATAGTTATTTATTATTTTATCCTGATTTTATGCCAATGGCAATTCAAAGCGCAAAAGTAGTTTTTTTTACTGATATAATCTATACTTAGAAGTATATTTTTTAATTTTGTACGATTAATATGGTACAGATGATACTCAAAAAGCTTTCTATTCTTAATTATAAAAATATTCTTCAGTCGGAAGTTGCCTTTTCACCCAAAATGAATTGTTTCTTTGGAAATAACGGAATGGGAAAGACAAACCTGCTGGATGTTATCCATTATCTTTCGTTTTGCAAGAGTCATGTAAATACTCCTGATAGTCAGATAATAAACAATGATCAGGATATGTGCGTGATTCAAGGTGAATATGATTATGAAGGAAGGGGGGAGGAGATTTTCTGTGCGATCCGCCGTCGCCAGCGGAAACAGTTCAAACGGAATAAGAAAGAATACGATAAGTTGTCGGAGCATATCGGCTTGTTGCCTTTGGTGATGGTTTCACCTGCCGATTCGGATCTGATCCAGGGAGGTAGTGACGAACGCCGCCGTTTTCTGGACCTGATCATTTCGCAACAGGATAAACAGTATTTACATGCATTGATCCAATACAATAAAGCCTTGCTCCAACGGAATATGCTCCTGAAGAATCAAAGCATGGATGCCTCGCTTTATGAAGTACTCGAGATGCAATTGGGTATGTATGGACGGATGGTTTTCGAAAAACGCCAGTTATTGGTAGAAAGCTTTATCCCGATCTTCAATGAATATTATCAAACGATTTGCCGTTCTTCGGAAGTGGTTGGTTTGCGTTATATCTCTCAACTGGCCGAGAAAGACTTGCCAGAGCTATTGGCAGCCAACAGGGAACGTGATCGTATTTTAGGATATACATCCAATGGTATCCATAAAGATGAACTGGAAATGACATTGAACGAGCATTTGATTCGCCGCGTCGGTTCACAGGGGCAGAATAAAACTTATCTGATAGCCTTGAAGCTTGCCCAGTTTGCTTTTTTAGCTCAAAAAGGACAGACTACTCCGATCTTACTTCTGGATGATATTTTCGATAAACTGGATGCTGCACGTGTGGCAGAGATTATCAAGTTGGTGGGCAACGACAGCTTCGGTCAGATATTTATTACCGATACTAACCGGAAATATCTGGATGAAATCTTGTTAGCGATGAATCACGATTATGCTTTGTTCAGGGTTGAGCAAGGGGAAGTACAACCGATGGAGGATCCGGAATGAAACGACGTAATGCACAGACAATCGGTGAAGTCTTGAGAGATTTCTTCGAAGATAATACGGAACTTTACGAAAATATACTGGAGATTCGTGTTCAGCGTGCCTGGAAAGAAGTATTAGGTCCCATGGTTATGCAATATACGCGTAATATATATGTACGCGATCGTATATTATATGTATCGCTTACTTCTTCAGTACTGCGGAGCGAATTGACTTTATGTCGCGAACGGTTGGTGAAGAGCTTGAATGAGTATGCCGGAGCGACAGTTATTCAGGACATTGTTATCCGGTAATGATCTCTTTCTCTGTGATGACCATATCCATTTTCTTGTCGAAAGATTCGACCGGAATAGATTCCTGCATTTGAAAATCGAAACAAATGCCGATTTTAGGCGCTTGTATGGTCGATAATAGTCGGTCGTAATATCCTTTTCCACGTCCCATGCGATTCAGTTGACGGTCGAAAGCCACGCCCGGTACAATGATCAGGTCTACATCCGATTCTGTAACTGTTGTCTCCATATCTATGGGTTCCGGAATGCCGAAGACTCCGGGTCTCAGGCTATCTTTGCCTTTATAAGGCAAAAGACGTAGGTCGTCGCCGACTATCAGCGGAAGAAGAATTAGCTTTTTCTCGAACCATTTTTCAAGAAAAGCCGCCGTCTGGACTTCTCCGGGAATGGAGTAGTATAAAGCAGTGCAAGAAGCTTGCCGGAAGAGTTCAGTCTCTTCCAGCCGCTTCAATATCTTTTCTGATAAGTCAAGCAATATAGTCTTCTCGTACGATTTCTTTAGCGAGGCTATATCTTTTCGAAGCTGTTGCTTGGCTATCTGCAATTCCTTTGTCTGCATTCTCTTTGTCTATTGTAGGAACAGATTTTCCTTCATTTATAATCTGGATGGCACGTAATAAGGTAGGGTCGTCTTTCAGGAAGATTGGATAGAATCCGGCTTCGTCAAAGAAGTTCCGCACAATATATGCCTGCAGTTGGTTTTCGATCAGCTTACCTGATATGTTGATCAGGGTTGGACGTTTCTTAATACCTTTGGATGCAGCAAAGTTTGTGAAGTCGTAAAGCAGAGGTTGCGACTGCAGGTATTTATACAGATCCTGATAAGTAGTGAAAGAAGATAACTTTTCACGGTTCTTATCTGAATATTCGAGTGCATACAGGTAAAGTGTTCCACTGTTTACAATACTTGTAAAGTAAGTAGTGATGCCACTGGTGTCACGCGGAATGAAGATATCCGGCATAATGCCACCGCCTCCGTATACGGTTCTACCTATCATCGTATGGTATTTTTCCGTATGTGTATTTTTGATACTGTCTGCAGAGTCGAATTCACCATGGATGAAACGGTTATAGAGATCCTGATCATAATCGGCAGAGTCGCCCATCTTATAATCTTTCTGGATGCTTCGTCCCGAAGGTGTATAATAACGGGCAATTGTCAAGCGAATTTCCGAACCGTCACTTAGCTTGATCGGCGATTGAACTAATCCTTTACCATAGGTACGGCGGCCGACAATCAGTCCGCGGTCGTTATCCTGGATGGCACCTGAGAAGATTTCGCTGGCAGAAGCCGAGAATTCGTCTGTCAGAACAACAATCGGAGCTTCCTTACAGGTTCCGGTTCCGTTTGTATAGACATCGTTACGAGGGAAAGCTTTCCCTTCGGTGTAAACGATCAGTCTTCCTTCAGGCATAAACTCGTTGACCATATTGATCGCAGCATCCATATACCCACCTGTATTTCCACGCAGGTCGATGACGAATGCATTACATCCTGCTTCTTTCAATTTGGCGATTGCAGTGATAAATTCGTTATATGTAGTTCGTCCGAATTTGCTGACTTTTATATATCCCACTCCTTTGCTGACTTCGTAAGATACATCGACAGAGTTGACCGGAACATCGCCACGTGTCACGTCGAAATAAAGTAGGTCGGGGGTGTCGCCACGTTTTACTCCCAGCTTCACGGTACTGTTCTTTGCCCCACGTAATGTACGCATAATTTTTGCCTGGCTGGTACTATTGCCGGAATAGATCGAGTCGTTTATCGTAATGATACGGTCGAATGGAAGAAGTCCTGCTTTTTCAGCCGGTCCTCCGGTTATCACACTGATCACAAGGATCGTGTCAGTCTGCATATTGAAGGACACACCGATACCGCTGAACGAACCTTCCAGGTCTTCGTTCACGATGGATGCATCTTCGGCAGAGATATAAACGGAGTGAGGGTCCAATTCGCTGAATATTTTCGGGATGGTTCCTTCCACCAACTTGCCCATATTGACGGTATCGACATATTGTTCGTCGATAATATCGAGTATGGCATTTATCTTATTGCCGCTGGAAAACATCCGGCGTTTGCCGTTTTGTGTAAGAGAAAGATAATGGTTCCCGATAAAGATACCGAGAGCAATACTTGCTGCAATAATAACAGGCAACCAGATGGTCAGCCTTCTGTTCTTGTCCATAAAAACGTATATTTATTCGTTTATATCAATGTATTCTATATTAATGCCGGCTCGCTGTAATAAATTACATCCGTCTTCCATCCGGTATTTTTCAGAATATACAACGCGTCTGATACCTGATTGGATGATCAGCTTGGCACACTCTATGCAAGGGGCTGAAGTTACGTAAATCGTAGCTCCCTTACTACTGTTCGAAGATGCTGCAACCTTTGTTATCGCATTCGCCTCGGCATGTAATACGTAGGGTTTGGTTACGTTGTTTTCATCTTCACAGATATTTTCAAAACCGGCAGGTGTACCGTTGTATCCATCGGAAATGATCA
Organism: Parabacteroides timonensis; assembly: GCF_900128505.1. Taxonomy (NCBI): domain Bacteria; kingdom Pseudomonadati; phylum Bacteroidota; class Bacteroidia; order Bacteroidales; family Tannerellaceae; genus Parabacteroides; species Parabacteroides timonensis. Next base: position 2,613,941 of record NZ_LT669941.1, on the reverse strand, counting down.
TCTGGTCTTTAACTATCAGTGCTCCGACCTGACGTCGTTTACAATACGAATTTTCAGCCCAGACTGCGGCCATCCGCAAGTAACGTTTATCTAATTCATATTGCTTCTCTGTTTTTTCGCACATTGTTTACCTGATTTATCCTTGTTTATTTAGCCAGCAAAGGTAAATATAATTGATTTAACTATGGTATGTTTAGCTATTTTTATATCAAATGCTATTTCCTTTCGGTTCAGCCTGTTTGATACCGTTTCTTATAAGCAGAGCGTCTATTGTAGGCTCCTGTCCGCGGAAGCGTTTGTACAATACGGCTGGGTCTTCTGTTCCTCCCTTTGATAGGATGTTTTCGCGGAATGAACGGGCTACTTCCTGATTGAATATTCCGTTTGTTTTGAAAACCGAAAAAGCGTCGGCATCCAGCACTTCCGCCCATTTATATCCATAATATCCGGCAGAGTAACCTCCGGAGAAGATATGTCCGAAACTGCTACTCATTAGTGTCCCGGGAACTTCCGGTACGATTACAGTTTGTTCCCAGGCCTGTTTCTCAAATGCAATGACATCCCCTTTGAACGGAGCGGTCTGTGTGTGCCAGGCCATATCGAGCATTCCGAAACTCAACTGACGACAACAGTAATAACCCGTATTGAAGTTGGAAGCATCTATCAATTTGCGAACAAATTCCTGTGGTATTTTTTCTCCTGTTTCATAGTGAACGGCTATCTGGTCCAGAAATTCTTTTTCAGTCAGCCAGTTTTCCATGATTTGAGAGGGCAGTTCTACAAAGTCGCGGTATACGTTTGTTCCGGAGAGGCTGGCGTATTTCCCTTTGGCGAACATTCCGTGCAGTGCGTGCCCGAATTCGTGAAGAAGCGTGTTTACTTCATCGAAAGTCAGTAAAGACGGTTTTGTTTCGGTTGGGCGCGTGAAATTCATTACTATAATGATTTGCGGACGGCTGTCGGTTTCATCGGCTTCGTGATACTGTTCTTTTATACTGTTCATCCAGGCGCCCGATTGTTTTCCGTCGCGCGGATGAAAATCGGTGTAAAGGATGGAAAGGAATTTTCCATCGGCATCATATACTTCGTAAGCATCTACTTCCGGATGATATACAGGGATCTCTTTATTCTCTTTGAATGTGATGCCATATAGTTGCGTGGCAAGTCCGAAAACTCCTTTTTTAACATTATCCAGTTTGAAATAAGGACGTGTCATTTCATCGTTCACATCGAAACGGATATCTTTTAGTTTCTCTGAATAATAGCTCCAGTCCCAGGGCATAACAGTGATATTTTCTTTTTCACTTCCCATCGCAAACCCCTGTACGGCATTGTATTCGTTGATCGCTACCGGTTTGTAGGCTTCTAATAATTGGTTTAGCAGATTGTAGACGGTTGCCGGGTTTTTAGCCATCGTATGCTTGAGTGAGTATTCCGCATAGGTGTTGTAACCCATCAATCGGGCAATCTCCAACCGGATGTTGACGATCTGACGGATAATTTCCTTGTTGTCGTATTCATCCCCTTTATTACCGACGCTCATATATTCCCTGTACATGGCTTCGCGTAAAGAACGGGAGGCTGCATAGCGCATGAACGGAATGTAGCTTGGAGCAGTCAGGTTGAACAACCAACCTTCTTTCCCCTTTTCTTTTGCACGGTGAGCCGCGGCTTCACGTATACTTTCGGGAAGACCGTCGAGATCTTTTTCGTCGGTTAGTAGTAACTCATACCTGTTTTTATCTTTCAGCGCATTCTGGTCGAACGTCAATGAGAGGATACTCAGGTCTGTACTTAGTTTACGATATTTTTCCTTGTCTTCCGGATTCAGGTTTGCTCCACGGATAGAGAATGATTCGAATGTCTCTTCCAATAATTTGGCATCTTCGGTAGAAAGATCGAGTCGGTCTTTTTGTTCATAAATGCTTTTTACCCGTGAAAATAGTTTTTCGTTCAGAAAGATATTGTTGGAGCTTTCCGATAATTTCGGAGATATCCTTTGTGAAATATCCATCATCTCGTCGTCGGCTTCTGCATTCAAAACATTGAAGAAGGCGGAACTGACTTTGTTCAATAATCTGCCGCTTCGTTCCAAAGCTACGATCGTGTTTTCGAATGTGGCAGGCTGTTTGTTCTCTGCGATAGCCTGTATTTCGTTGTCGAGTTGTTTGATCCCTTCGTCGAAAGCCGGTTCATAATGTTCGGTTTTTATTTCGCTGAAAGGCGGAGTCCCAAAAGGTGTATTGTATTTTAAGAAAAACGGATTATGAGTTGTTTGTGTCATATTTCTTGTACGTTATATATTAAATAATGAATGTTGTCGGAAGCAACCGATTTCTTTGCCAGCACAAAGATGGAAAAAAATACCTGTGTTGCCAAAGTAATTGCTTGTCGATAGTTATCAGCAGGCTTGTTGACAATTGTGAGCAAGCTTGTTCATAATTATCGACAGGCTTGCCCACAATTATCGACAACAAATATTGTTGGCAGAGAAATGACAATACATAACGATAATGCTATTAGTTCCCTGCGTCTATTTTATAACCTCCGGTAATCTGTTTTTGTTGCCTGTATTTCCAGATGTGTTAATAGATAGTTTTAAGTTTTTAACAACTGTTCATGTGTTTGACAACACATTCACGGAAGTCCTTAATTTTCTAAGGGATTATTTATCAATCATTTCGGAGTTGTAAAAAAACTCAGTTTCTAAATAAATATGAAAGCTGATTTGTTTTTTTAGTTTTTAAGTGATACTTTTGGTCAGTATATCGTATCATTTTCATTATATAAGCATAAACTTAAAACCAAATACATATGAGTTATCTTAAATTTGACAAGACAGTAATGATAAACCTGGAGGAATCGTTGACTCGAGAGGTGCTCCGAACCAATAGGACCGGGGCATATCATTGTACAACTGTTGTTGATTGTAATACGCGAAAATACCACGGATTGCTCGTTATGCCAGTCCCTGAGATAGACGATGACAATCATGTTTTACTATCATCTCTGGATGAAACTGTAATTCAGCATGGTGCAGAGTTTAACCTGGGCTTACATAAATACCAGGGGGATAATTACAGCCCCAAAGGACATAAATACATCCGCGAGTATAGTTCAGACACCGTTCCACGTACACTCTACCGGGTTGGTGGTGTTATTTTTTCGAAAGAGAAAGTATTCTCTCTGTATGAAAACCGGATCATGATCAAGTATACGCTTGAAGATGCTCATTCGGCAACAACACTCCGTTTTCGTCCTTTCCTTGCTTTCCGTAGTGTGAAATCGCTGACACAAGCAAATGGCAATGTGAACCAGTCTTACACAGAAGTTCCGAATGGTATAAAGACTTGCATGTATCACGGATATCCCGAACTATATATGCAGTTCAACAAAAAAGTGAAATTTGTATATGAACCTTATTGGTATAACGGAATAGAATATCCAAAAGAACAGGAAAGAGGCTATCCTTATAAAGAAGACTTGTATGTTCCCGGTTATTTTGAAATACCGATCAAGAAAGGTGAGTCGATCATATTCAGTGCCGGAGATGGTCCGGTGGCAACAACACGTTTGAAGAGTTTGTATGAAAACGAGGTAAATGCCCGTACACCGCGTACCAGCTTCTTTAACTGTTTGAAAAACTCTGCACAGCAATTTTATTTCCGTCCAAAAGAAGATGATGCCTATCTGCTGGCAGGTTATCCTTGGTTTAAAGTAAGAGCCCGCGATCTGTTTGTCGCACTTCCGGGATGTACATTGTCGATCGATGATCCGGTACGTTTCGAAAAGATCATGCATACCGCTATGCCCGCTGCAAGAGCTTATATGAATGAGAATAGACTGGATTCGGTAATCCGTGAGATTGATGAACCGGACGTGTTCTTATGGGCTATATGGGCCATCCAGCAGTATGCTAAAGATACAAGCCTGGAACGTACCAAAGAACTTTATGCCGGTTTTATAAATGAGATACTAGAGTTTATATCCAGTCAGAAACATCCGGATATGAAGGTGATGGATAATGGATTGGTATTCGCCAATGGCCGCGATAAAGCAATTACCTGGATGAACTCCACTATTAACGGTAAACCAGTTGTGCCCCGTTCCGGTTATATTGTAGAGTTTAATGCATTGTGGTATAACGCCCTCTGTTTTTATACGGAACTGATGGGAGGTACACCGATTGAAAAATATGACAAGTTGATCAAAGCAATGGATACATCATTCAAGGATACTTTTGTAAATGGTTACAATTATCTATTTGATTCTGTGAATGGTTCCATCGTTGACTGGAGTGTACGCCCCAATATGATCTTTGCCGTTTCATTGCCTTATTCTCCACTGACGCGAATACAGAAACGCAGTGTTGTCGATATCGTAACAAAAGAATTGCTAACACCTAAAGGGCTGCGTTCGCTCAGTCCGAAAAGTGAAGGCTATAAACCCTACTATGTTGGTCCGCAGTATGAACGTGACCTGGCTTATCATCAAGGTACTGCCTGGCCGTGGTTACTGGGAGCTTATCTGGAAGCCTATCTTCGCGTATTCGGCAAGAGCGGTGTCTCTTTTGCAGAACGTATGTTGATAAGTATGGAGGATGAAATGTCATTGCATTGTATTGGTACGATACCTGAATTGTTTGATGGTAATCCGCCGTTTACCGGACGCGGTGCTATTTCGTTTGCAATGAATGTAGCTGCTATGCTCCGGGTTGTGGATTTATTGAAGAAGTATAACGCCGAATAAAAAGAGTACCAGATGAAAGCATTGATGTTTGGATGGGAATTTCCTCCTCATATCCTGGGAGGATTAGGAACGGCTAGTTATGGCCTGACAAGAGGTATGGCTATGCAGCCGGATATGGATATAACCTTTTGTATTCCGAAACCCTGGGGGGATGAAGACCAGAGTTTTCTGAAAATTATAGGAGTTTGTAATGTCCCGATAGTATGGCGTGATGTAGACATGGAACATGTGAAAAATCGCTTGTCCAAGTTTATGGATCCTCAAAAGTATTACGAGTTTCGTGATCATATCTATGCCGATTTTACATATCGGAATGTGAATGATCTGGGGTGTATGGAGTTTTCCGGACGTTATCCGGATAATCTGCTGGAAGAGATCAATAACTATTCGATCGTCGCCGGTGTAATTGCCCGTACAGAACAATACGATGTGATTCATGCGCACGACTGGCTGACTTATCCTGCCGGTATCCATGCAAAGAACGTCAGTGGGAAGCCGCTGGTGATTCATGTGCATGCAACCGATTACGATAGAAGTCGTGGAAATGTAAACCCCGATGTTTACGCAATAGAAAAGAATGGTATGGATAATGCAGACCATATCATTACCGTTAGTAACCTGACGCGCCAGACGGTGATTGAAAAATATCACCAGGATCCGGCAAAAGTTACGACTGTGCATAATGCGGTAGAACCATTGAGCCCTGAGATTCTGGCAATTCCGGATAAAAAGGGTGTAAAAGATAAAGTAATCACCTTCTTGGGGCGTATCACGATGCAGAAAGGACCTGAATATTTCGTGGAAGCAGCCGCCAAGGTATTGGCAAAAGCTCCTAAGACACGCTTTGTGATGGCCGGTAGCGGTGATATGATGGATAAGATGATCCGTCTGGCTGCAGAACGTAATATTTCCGATCGTTTCCATTTTACTGGGTTTATGAAAGGAAAACAGGTATACGAAGTATTGAAGGCGAGTGATGTGTATGTGATGCCATCCGTTTCGGAGCCTTTCGGAATATCTCCGCTGGAAGCCATGCAGTGTGGTGTTCCTTCTATTATCTCTAAACAGTCCGGTTGTGCAGAAATCCTGGATTATGCTGTAAAAGTAGATTACTGGGACATTGAAGCCATGGCGGATGCTATGTATTCAATCATTTCCTATCCGGCTATGCACGAATTCTTGAAAGTGGAAGGAAAGAATGAGGTAGATAATATTAAGTGGGAATATGCCGGACAAAAAGTTCGCCGTATCTATGAACAAGTGATTAATAAATAACGACAAGACAAAAATTAAAACAACTATATTATGAAAACGATCTGCTTTTATTTTCAGATACATCAGCCATTCCGCCTGAAAAGATACCGTTTCTTCGATATCGGTAACGATCATTATTACTATGATGATTTTCAGAACGAAGAGATTATGCGTCGTATAGCCGAACGTTGTTATCTGCCTGCTAATAAGGCTATCCTGGAAATGATCAAAACGAGTGGAGGTAAATTTAAAGTGGCCTTCTCTATTTCCGGTCTTGCTTTGGAACAGATGGAAATTTATTCTCCAGAAGTGATTGATAGTTTTAAGGAACTGGCTGCTACTGGCAATGTTGAGTTCTTGGCTGAAACATATGCTCATTCTTTGGCTTCTTTAGGTGATAATACCGAGGAATTTGAAGATCAGGTTAAGAAGCATAAGGAAAAGATACATGATTTGTTTGGAGTTAAACCGAAGGTATTCCGTAATACGGAATTGATTTACTCGGATGATATTTCGGATGTAGTATATAAGATGGGCTTTAAAGGCATGTTGACAGAAGGTGCAAAACATATTCTGGGATGGAAGAGTCCGAACTATATGTATAGCTCCTGCGTTCAGCCTCAGTTGAAACTATTGCTTAAGAACGACCGTTTCAGCGAAGATTTGTCCTTACGTTTCAACAACTATAACTGGAATGAATATCCGTTGACAGCCGATAAATATATCTCATGGATCGCAGCAACACCGGATTCGGAACAGATCATCAATCTGTTTATGAATTATGAGGTATTAGGATCTTTGAATCCGGCTGAAACCGGCATCTTTGATTTCTTCAAAGCGTTGCCTCGCTTTGCTGCGGAGAAAGGAATCGGATTCTCTACACCATCGGAAGTGTTTGCTTTGTTGAAACCGGTCGATGCAATCTCTGTACCTTATCCTATGTCATGGGTTGACGAAGAGAAAGATTGTAGTTCCTGGTTAGGAAATGTCCTGCAGCAGGAAGCATTCCGCAAGATCAATAGTATCAGTGAACGTGTTCGCCTGGTAGAGGAACGTCGTATCAAACAGGATTGGAACTATCTGCAAAGTAGCGATCATTTCTTCTATATGAGTACTAAGCACGGTGGAAGCGGCTTTAGTCCGTATGATAATCCTTATGATGCATTTAATAACTATATGAATGTATTGTCAGACTTTATCGTTCGTGTAAATGGACAGTTCCCGGAAACAATCGAAAATGAGGAGCTTAACTCTTTGCTTACTACGATCAAGAATCAGGGAGAAGAAATAGAAGGTCTTCAGAAAGAACTTGAAAAATTTAAGAAGAAAGCAGCAAAGAAAAAGGTAGAAGAGTAATAGATATATATGATAAGAAGCGGGTAATTTGATAGATTATCCGCTTCTCCTGTTTTCTTTACTTCATTAGTTAAAATCTATATACCTGAATAATAACTAAATAACATTTCTTTATTTTGTGGGTCCCTGTATTATTATTTATTTTTTTGTATCATAAACGGAAATAAGTTTTTATGATGAAAAACGGCACAAATACGGAGGACGGATTGTTGTTGAAAGCACTGGGCCTGGGAGATATGAAGGCTTTCGATGTTATTTTTAACAAATATTTCCCGAAGATGAAGAGGTTTTTGTGTGGTTTTCTGGATAGTGAGGAAGAAGCTGAGGATTTGTCACAGGACATCTTTGTAAAACTCTGGCAGAACCGTACCGTTTTGAAAGATGTCGATAATCTTAATGCATATCTCTATCGTGTAGCTAAGAATACAGTATATAGTTATTTTGAGAGAACCTTAAAGATAGAAACTTCCATAGATTTATTATCTGATACACCAACAACAGAAAGTCTGGAGGAAATTTTATTTGCAAATGAACTGGAAGAATTAATAGATTTGACGGTCGAACAAATGCCGACTCAGAGGAAGGCCATATTTATCATGAGCCGAAAGGAAGGTGTTAAAAATCATGAGATTGCTGACCGTCTGAATATCAGTGTACGAACGGTAGAAACTCATATTTCAGCAGCCCTTAACGACATCCGTAAAGTATTATCGCTTCTTTTGTTATTTTTTTAGCGATCTGACTACGTGTATTTTTCATTTTTGTAGTCCTATATATAGAACCCAACAGAAATGAAACAGAATATCGCATATCAAATCCTCCGGAAGTTTAGGGATGGTACATTACCGCCCCGACATCATATTGATGTGAAACGCTGGTTTATCAGTGGTCATGAGGACACTGATAAGGAAACTGCTATGCTAGAAATTTGGAATGAGTCGAGTAGTGAAGTAGATGAGACGACCCTCCACTCCCTTACTTCCGTTCATCATAAAATAAAGAAGGGAGATAAAGATTTGTCTCAACGGTTCAGAGTGAATCGTTTATTGCGCTACGCTGCTATTTTAACGATACCGCTTATTACAGGGGTTCTGACTTTTTGGCTTTCCGGTAATTATTATATGAATATGGAAATGACGGAATGTTATGTTCCTAATGGTGAATTGCGCACAGTGGTTCTGTCTGACGGCTCTCAAGTGCAAATTAATTCAGGGACTGTACTGATTTATCCTGAGAAGTTCAGGGGTAGCAAACGAACGGTTTTTCTATCCGGTGAAGCCTGTTTTTCAGTCGCAAAGAATACAAAGAAACCGTTTATTGTTCGTACAGGTCCTTTAAATGTGGAGGTGTTGGGAACCCGCTTTGATATTGAGGCCTATCCGGGAAGTGGCTTTATTACGACGACACTGGAAGAAGGTTCTGTAAAAGTTTATCGGGAAGATATGCCTGAAAAATCAATCTTGATGAAACCTAATGAACAGATTGTTTATTATGCGGGGGTAGATAGCTTCGCGACCAATCATGTGTATGCTTCTGATTTCTCGATCTGGACACAGGGTGAATTACGCTTTCGTAATAAAACACTGAATGAGATATTGGCTACAATAGAACGACGTTATAATGTCAGGTTCCAAGTGGATGAAGGAATCGCCTGTACAGACTTATATACAATGAAATTTAAGTCTCATGAAACGATAGAAGATGCGTTGCATGTCTTTTCTCTGATTTTGGAGAATGTGTCTTATAAAAAGGAGGGACAAACTATCCGTCTTTATCCGAAGAGAAAGGAGGTGATGCCCTGAAAAAAAGATACCGGAAAGAGCTCCTAAACCACATTCCGGTATCCCAAATCACCCCGTGTTTACCAATTACAGAGTTAATTTACTAGATTTACTAATCTGATACACAAAAATATGAAAATAAATTATATACAACTCTTTTTTAGTACTACAAAAAAGAGTAGAATTTCATTATTATTACTTTTTCTTTTTATTGCAGGAGTAGTTGGAGCACAAAACCAACGAATTAGCTTACCATCGAACAAATTAAGTATTCAAAAGATTTTTCAAGAAGTGGAAACACAGACGAATTTGTCGGTCGATTATAATCAGACGCGGTTGGATGTTACTCAGCAAAAGACTTTCGAATCGTTGAATGGTACACTTTCTGAAATCCTGAATATTACTTTGAATCACACTGGTTTTGAATATACAATTGAAAAGGATCATATTATTATCCGAAAAGGCTTGTCCCAGCGAGAAGGTGATTCTGATAATCGGAATAAAGTCAAAGGTCTGGTTTTAGATAATACTGGAGAACCAATTGTTGGCGCTAACATAGTAATACAGGGAACAACAACCGGGACGATAACCGATATTGACGGAAAATTCGAAATTGAAGCCGGTAAAGGTACAGTTTTGGAGATTTCATATATTGGTTATATTACGCAAGAACTTTCAATAACCGGCCAAAAGGATCTGGCCATATCCTTGAAAGAGGATTCACAAGCTTTGGATGAAGTTGTGGTTGTAGGTTATGGAACAGCGAGAAGGAAAGACCTGTCTGGATCTGTTGTTCGTGCAGATTTGAATACGCTGAAGGAATCACCGAATGTAAGTCTTGGTTCTGCTTTGCAGGGAACAGTCCCCGGAATGAATGTCGGTGGGGTCGCTAAAGCCGGTTCCGACCCGGAGATGACTATTCGTGGACGCACATCTATTTCAGGTAGTAATAGTCCTTTGATTGTTTTGGACGGAATTATTTATAGAGGAAGCCTTGTGGATTTGAATATGAATGATGTCGAATCCATAGACATTCTTAAAGATGCCAGTTCTGCTGCTATTTATGGTTCGCAGGCAAGTAATGGGGTTTTACTCATTACGTCGAAAAGTGTTAAAGCAATGAGTAAACCGATAATTGAATATAGTGGCTCCTTCTCAATTCAGGAATCTTCTAATAAAAGCTTTAAGTTGAATGACAGAGAGGGGTATTTACAACAAATTGCAGACGTTAAAATTCCGGAAAGTAGAATAGGAAAAGATTTGTTGACTCCGAATCCTGACTGGGATGTCACGAAGTATTTTCAGGATAATCGCGAAACCGAAGGCTTCCTGAATGGACAAAATACGGATTGGTGGGATATTGGAACGAACAGTCTGCCTTATGTAAATATGCAGAACCTGAGTGTTAGGGGAAGAAGCGAATTGAGCAGTTATTTTCTTTCTATGGGATATACCGATCAGAAAAATCTGATGAAAGGGGATGCCTATAAGCGTTATAACGTTCGTATGAATTTGGATACTAAAATAACGAATTGGCTGAAAGTAGGAGCATAAACGTTTTTTACTTTCAGTGATTATTCCGGGGTAGATTTGTCCTATGATAAAATAAGAACGTTACCTCCGTTAAGTCCTCTTACCGATGAAAACGGGGAAGATCTGGTTTATGTATATAAAATGGAACTGAATCCCTTATTGGAACTTCAGCAAGATAATGAGGATAAGCGTTATAATTTCTGGGGAAATTTTTATGTGGATGTAGATGTTCCGTTTGTGAAGGGATTGAATTATCGTTTGAATTTCTCCCAGAATTTGATTAACACTAAGAAATATAATTTTAATCCCTGGGGAAATAATCTTACGGGTGTAGGTTCGAAAAAGAATGATAGCGAGTATAGTTGGACAGTAGATAATATTCTGACATACAAACATCGTTTTGACGATCATGATGTGAATGCAACCTTTGTTTATGGGGCTGAAAAAAGAGTATATGAAATAACAGAAGCTACCGGAAAAGATTTCAGTAATGATGTTTTGGGATTTAATAATTTAGGGGCTGCGGATGCTGCCTTGCAACAGATCAGTTCTTCTGCTTGGCAGGAAACAAGCTTGTATACGATGTTCCGTCTCGGATATACTTATAAGGATCGTTATCTTTTCACAGGGACAGTCAGAAGGGATGGTTTTTCTGGTTTCAGCAAATCCAACAAATTTGCAGTTTTTCCTTCGGCTGCAGCGGCCTGGCGCATCAGCGAGGAAGATTTCTTGAAAGAAAATGTAAATTGGGTTGATGATTTGAAATTGCGTTTCTCTTATGGTGTAAACGGAAACAGAACGATATCCCGTTATCAAACAATGGCAACTATGGAGTTTAATAATTCCTATTTGTATGGCGATGGGGCACCGGCTGAGAAGGGGTCTTACCTGAAAACGATGGCAAATGATAATCTGAAATGGGAGACAACGAAGACATTTAATGTTGGGGTGGATTATTCTTTGTTAGATAATCGGATATTCGGTTCATTGGAATTTTATAAATCGAAAACAGAAGATTTGCTTTATAATATAAGTATTCCTCAAATGAATAACAACATTAGTTCGATTGCGACTAATATTGGTGCGTTATCCAATTGGGGTACGGAAATGTCTGTTACGGGAAGACCTGTTATTACCAAAGATTTTAGTTGGGATATTACTTTCAACTTCTCACTGAACAGAAATAAGGTGAAGAGTATTCTAGGTATCGATGCTGATGGTGACGGGAAGGAAGACGATATGATTTCCAGCAAAATCTTCATGAATAAACCTTATGGAGTATGTTATGACTTTAATGTTATTGGTATGTGGCAGGTTGACGATTATAATGCAGGTATTATTCCGAATGGGTTTATGTACGGAACTTACAAGGTCGAAGATATCGATAATGATGGTTCTATTACTACGGCGAAAGACCGTAAGATATTGGGTTACTCCGATCCGTCTTATCGTTTCAGTATCCAGAATTCGTTTCGCTATAAGGATTTTGAATTGAAAGTATTTATAAATTCTATTCAGGGAGGAAAGAATTATTATTTGGCAAACTCTGGAGAGTCTATCCCCGAACCGGATACGGCTTATCAAACTAATATGTATAGTTTTGACTATTGGACACCTGAAAACCCAGATGCTAAGTATAGGCAATTGGGATATTTTTCTCCAGCTTTGGGTATTCCGTTCCATCCGTATACGCAACGTAGTTTTGTCCGATTACAGGATGTAACTTTATCTTACCGGGTTCCGGCAACACTGTTGAAGAAGGTAAATGTAAATAACTGTAAGGTTTTTGCCAGTGGAAAAAACTTATGTACATGGACAAAATGGGATGGAATGGATCCTGAATTGGGTATTGGAATTCAAGGAGGATATCCTTTGTTGAGAAGTTATTCTATTGGTGTTAATTTTGACTTTTAAATAGTATGAATATGAAAAACATATATAAAGCATGTCTGATAGCGATCATGTCTGTGGTCATGACTTCATGCAACGAGAGTAGTTTTTTAGAAGAGAAACCATTGTCTATTTATACGCCTGAAAATTCATTGGTAACAATTCAAGATTTTCAGGGAGCAGTAAATACATTATATAACCAAACCCGTTTTTTAATTCATGAACAGACTGCCCATGAGCGGTATATGTTCTGGTATGGAACTGATTTAGCTTTTGGTGCGGCCGATTATTATGCAAATTCAAGATTGAATAATTATGAAGCAACAATGATCCCAACCGAACCCGGAGTTCTGAATTTCTGGAGACATACATATGCGTTGGTAAATCAATCTAACCTGATTATATCCCGTCTTGAAAAATCGGATGTTTCAGAAGCAGATAAAAATACCCTGAAAGGTGAAGCATTGTTTTTTCGGGCATTCGGGTATAGAATATTAGCGAATTTATTTGGAGGTGTTCCACTTATATTAGAAGAGATAACAACTCCTAAAAGAGATTTTGTACGAGCTACCCGCGAAGAAGTTTATCAACAAGCTAAGAAAGATTTGACAGAATCAGCCTCTTTGCTGGCAGACATTAATCGCGTGAAAGATGGGAAAATATCAAAGCAGGCTGTACAACATTTGTTAGGTGAAATTCAAATTAGTTTAGGAGAGTATGATGAGGCTATTACTACGCTTTCGTCTGTAATTGATTACCCTGAAATGGCTTTGATGACTGAACGTTTTGGAACAAAAAAAGATGAACCGGGTGATGTTTGTTCTGATTTACACAAGACGGGAAATCAAAATAGAAGTACTTCCGGAAATAAAGAGACTTTGTGGGCACTTCAGTATGACCATCTGAATCCGGCATCTAAAAATGGGGATGAAAGACCCCGAATGATATTACCTTATTATAATGCGATAAATATAACCGTAAAAGATGCGACCGGGAAAGATGTGACTACAGCAGCATTTAATTTGACAGCCGAAAAAGGAGGTCGAGGTATTGGATGGGCTCAACCTACCTGGCACATGACGAATGGTGTTTGGACAGATGATACGGATTTGAGAAATTCATCCTATAATATTGTACGGGATATGAAGATTGATAATGAAAAATCACCAGCTTTTGGTAAATGGTTTGTGGCGGATGGTTTTGTCTCTCAAACGGATACAATCCGAATGTGGTATCCTTTCTTTATGAAGGTAACCGGAGATGTTCCCGAAGATTTGTGGGAAAAAGATGGAAGTGGAAATCCGAAAATGACAAAATTCGGGGAACATATTGTGTTGAGTGCAACAACTTCATCCTACAGGGATACCTACATGTTCCGATTGGCAGAAACTTATTTGTTAAGAGCTGAAGCCTATCTGGCAAAGACGGATAGAGAAAAGGCTACTGCTGATATCAATGTTATACGCGCACGCGCACATGCTAAATTGGCAAAATCGTCTGAAGTAGATATTGATTATTTATTGGATGAGCGTTTGCGTGAATTGTCATTTGAAGAGCTTCGTATGTGTACTTTGTGCAGAATGGGAAAGCTCGTAGAACGTGATCGGAAATATAATCCTCTGTCTGGAAAAACGATACGCGATTTTCATAATCTGTGGCCGATTCCGTTTTCAGAAATAGAGTCTAATGTTTTTGCAGTGCTGGAGCAAAATCCGGGATATGTCAATTAAGTAATATAATAAGTATGGATGTAAAGAAAATTGTAACAGTCATTTTCCTGGTTGTTGGTTATTGCTCCGGTTTGACAGGAGGTAACAGGATTGATAGAAAAGCGCTTGTTACACGTCACAATGTGGTAGTGACGGAGTTGGATACGTTATCTCCCCTTTCGGTCGGTAATGGACGTTTCTGTTATACGGCCGATATAACAGGTATGCAAACATTTCCTGAGCTATACAGGAGAGGATTACCTTTATCCATTATGTCGGAATGGGGGTGGCATAGTTTACCAAATACGGAGAACTACAAGATATCTGATGTCTTTCAGCTTCTAGATGTCAATGGAAAGCAGGTCCCTTATCCGATTGGAAATGCTCCAGGTTATGAATATCTTCGTGCTAATCCCCATCAAACGGGATTAGCATTGATAGGTCTGCAAAAAACGGATGGAGGAGATTTGTCGGTAAAAGAGTTAGGGGATACGTTCCAGTCACTGGATTTATGGGAGGGCGTGTTGACTAGCCGGTTTAAGTTATCTGGTTCTCCGGTGGAGATCACAACACTTTGTCATCCGGATGTGGACGGGCTAGCTTATAAATTGAAATCTTCTTTGTTTGTTTCTGAAAAGTTAGGAGTACAAATACGTTTTCCTTATCCAAGTGCTGCATTTGGGGGAGATCCGACTACTTTTGATAAAAAAGATTCTCACCGGTCTGAAGTGATAGAGAAAGGCAAAAATTATTGGGTTATTAAACACCAAATAGATGATTTCGTTTATTATTGTCGTTTACAGACATCCGGGGAGGCGATTCTGAAAGAAACAGCAAAACATGATTATTGTCTTGTGCCCTCTTCCGGGGCAGATGAGTTTACATTGTTGGTCGACTTTTCAAAGAGTAATATTGCTCAATTCAAGCAAAAGGATTTCATCTCTACTGTGAAAGCGAATCAGCAGGCATGGAAAAATTATTGGATGAGTGGCGGTGCAATAGATCTATCCGGAAGTAAAGATAACCGATGGAAAGAGTTGGAACGCAGGATTGTTTTATCCCAATATCTGACTGCTATTCAATCGCGCCAGCAGTATCCTCCCCAGGAAACTGGCTTGACGTGCAATAGCTGGTATGGTAAGTTCCATTTGGAAATGCATTGGTGGCATTCTGTACATTTTGCTTTATGGGACAGAACAGCTTATTTGGCAAATACTTTGGGTTGGTATGATGATATATTTGATACGGCAAAGTCATATACTGTGACACAGGGATATAAAGGGGTTCGTTGGCCTAAAATGATTGGTCCGGATGGAAAAGAATCACCTTCCAGTGTAGGCCCTTTGTTAATTTGGCAACAACCTCACCCGATTTTTTATAGTGAATTAATGTATCGGGAGAAATCGACTTCGGAAACCTTGAAAAGATATAGTAAAGTGATAGAAGCAACGGCTGAATTTATGTATGACTATGCGCATTGGGATGCTTCTCGGGA